>DAIDKO010000112.1 GCA_027450005.1 Rhodanobacter sp.
CGCCTGGGGCAAGCAGGGCCGCGACTACATCCGCCTGCTCGACGGCTTCGACGCGCCGGAGGGCTACCGCGCGCGCTTCGCCGCGCTGAACCGCGACATCGACCTGTTCGCCGAGCCCGGCCGCGACACCCTGCTGCACCAGGTGCAGCAGGCCATCCTCGACCTCGAGCCGCTGCCCGTCGATCCCGCGCTGCGCCAGGCACGGAAAGCCGGCGACGCATCGCTGCGCTTCCACGTGGCGCACAACCCGCAGCGCGAGGTGGAGGTGCTGCACGACGAGCTGCTCGCGCTGTTCGAGCGCGCCGCGCACGAAGGCCGCCCGCTGGCGCCGCGCGACGTGATGGTGATGGTGCCGGACATCCAGACCTACGCGCCGCACATCCAGGCCGTGTTCGGCCGCATCGCGCCCGACGACCCGCGCTACCTGCCGTACAGCATCGCCGACCGTCCTGCGCGCGGCAGCGCGCCGCTGCTGGTGGCGCTGGAACAACTGCTGCAACTGCCCGAATCGCGCTTCGCCGCGGGCGACATCCTCGACCTGCTCGATGCGCCCGCGCTGCGCCGCCGCTTCCGTATCGACGAAGCCGACCTGCCGGTGCTGCGCCGCTGGATCGAGGGCGCCGGCATCCGCTGGGGGCTGGACGGTGCGCAGAAGCAGAGCCTGGGCCTGCCGCCGGAGGATCAGAACAGCTGGCGCTTCGGCCTGCGCCGCATGCTGCTCGGCTACGCGGTGGGCGATGGCGCCTCGCTGCACGGCATCGCGCCGTATGCCGAGATCGGCGGCCTCGACGCGGCCCTGGTCGGCCCGCTCGCCCTGCTGCTCGAACGGCTGGAACAGTGGTGGCGCGTGCTGGCGATGCCGGCCACGCCCGCGTTGTGGATCGGACGCCTGCGCCAGCTGCTGGTAGAGCTGTTCGACGCCGGCCGCGACGACGACGATGCACTGGCGCTGCAGCGCCTCGACGCGGCGCTGGAAGCGTGGGGGCAATCCTGCCTCGACGCCGGCTTCGACGGCATGCTGCCGCTGGCCGTGGTGCGTGAGCACTGGCTAGCCGCGATCGACGAGAGCCGGCTGTCGCAGCGATTCCTCGGCGGCGCGGTGAGCTTCGGCACCCTGCTGCCGATGCGCGCGATCCCGTTCCGCGTGGTCTGCCTGCTCGGCATGAACGACGGCGACTACCCGCGCCGCCACGCCGCGCCCGACTTCGACCTGATGGCACTGCCGGGACAGCAGCGCCCCGGCGACCGCTCGCGCCGCGAGGACGACCGCTACCTGTTCCTCGAAGCCCTGCTCTCCGCCCGCGACGCGCTGCACGTGAGCTGGGTGGGCCGCAGCGCGCGCGACAACGCCGCGCTTCCGCCGTCGGTGCTGGTGGGACAACTGCGCGACTACCTCGCCGCTGGCTGGCGCTGCACGGACGACGTCGACCTGCTCGCCGCGCTCACCACCGACTATCCGCTGCAGGCCTTCAGCCCGCGCTATTTCGACGACGCCAGCGACGCGCGCCTGTTCACCTACGCTGCCGAGTGGCAGCGCGCGCACCGCGCCGCCTCGCGTGGCGACGATGCGCCCCTGCCCGCCTGGCAAGCCGAAGGCGCGCTGGACCTTGGCCTGCTGCAACGCTTCCTGCGCTCGCCCGCCCGGACCTTCTACGCCACGCGCCTTGGCGTGCGCTTCGAGTCGCTGGACGAGGCCGACGCGGAACACGAGGCCTTCGCGCTCGATGGCCTCGAACGCTACCAAGCCACCGACACCCTGCTGCGCACCGCCCTCGCCGCCGACACCGAGGCGCTCGATGCCGCCGCGCAACGCCTGCGCGAACAGGGTGGCCTACCGCCCGGTAGTTTCGGCGCGCTTGCGCTGCAACCCATCGAACAGGCTGCGCGCTCGACTGGCAGCGCATGGCGCGTGCTGGATGCACGCTGGCCGCACAGCGTCGACGTGCGCGAGTTGCGCTACGAGGCGCACGGCCTGTGCATCGAGGACTGGCTGGGCGACCTGCGCGACGACGTCGCCGGCGGCCACGTGCGCCTGCTCGCCACGGCCAGCGCGTTGGCGAAGGATGGCGCCGTGCGCCACGACAAGCTGCTCGACGCGTGGTTGGCGCACCTGCTCGCCAACGCCAACGCGCTGCGGCTCAGCAGCCACGTCGTCGGCCCGGATGCCGTGGTGAGCCTGCCGTCGCTGGCTGCCGACGAAGCGGCCGCGCACCTCGATGCGCTGTGCGCGGCGCTGTGCGTCGGCATGCAGTCGCCGTTGCCGATCGCACGCCGGACCGCCTTCGCATGGCTGCGCGTCGAAGCGGCCAACGAAGGCGCCGCGCCTGAAAAGCAGAAGGATCCCGCCCACGCCGCGCGCCAGAGCTACGACCGCACCCCGCACCAGCACGGCCGTGGCGAAGTGGAGGAAGACCTCTGCCTGCAGCGCGAATGGCCGGACTTCGACGCGTTGCACCGCGCTGGCTTCGAGGATTGGCTGCACCTCTACCGCCCGCTGCTGCACGCCGCGCGCATCGACGAGGACGCCGCATGAGCACGCCCCAACCGCTGTCTCCGCTGCGCCTGCCGCTGGCCGGCATGCAGCTGATCGAAGCCAGCGCCGGCACCGGCAAGACCTGGACCATCGCCGCGCTGTACCTGCGCCTGGTGCTCGGCCACGGCCGCGACCAGGCGTTGATGCCTGCGCAGATCCTGGTGATGACCTTCACCAAGGCTGCCACCGCCGAGCTGCGCGAGCGCATCCGCGAACGGCTCGCCGAGGCCGCCGGCGCCTTCCGTGGCCAGCGCGCGGCGGACGACCTCCTGCGCGAACTGATCGACGACTATCCCGACGACGCGGCCCGCGCAGCCGCCGCGCGCAAGCTGGAACTCGCCACACGCTGGATGGACGAGGCCGCTGTGTTCACCCTCCACGGCTGGTGCCAGCGCATGCTGGTGCAGCACGCATTCGACAGCGGCGAGGCGGCCAGCGAGGACGGCATCGCCGACGAGGGCGAACTGCAGGCCGAAGCCGCGCGCGACTACTGGCGACGGTTCTTCTTCCCGCTGCAACGCGAGGCCGCCGCGCAGGTCGCGCGGAGCTGGACGACGCCCACCGACTTGCAGCGTGCGGTGCGGCCGCTGCTCGCCGGCGCGCCCGAGGCCTTGCGGCTGGGCGGCCAGCCGGTCCCGGCGGTCGCCGATCCCGCCGACCTGCTGGATGCGGCCACCGCCACGCTGCGCGATGCCGAGATGCAAGCGCGCGCGCTGTGGCTTGAACACGGCGCGGACATCGCGCAACGACTGCGCGAAGCGATGGCGCAAGGCGTGCTCAGCGCCTCCAGCTACAAGCCCGCCACGCTGGCCACCGACCACGCCGCCTTCGACGCCTGGAGCAGCGTCGATGAGCTCGCCAAGGCGAAGACACTGGAGCGCCACTCGACCGCGAAGCTGCAGGGCGCCACGCGCAAGAACCAGGTCACGCCCACGCATGCGTTCTTCGACGCCGTCGACGCGGTACTAGCGGCGCAGACGGAGGTGGAGAAGCTGCAACCGCTGCTGCTCGCCCACGCCGCCCGCTGGATCGCGCAGCGCCTCGACCAGGTGCGCCGCGCTCGCGCCGTGCTCGGCTACGACGACATGTTGAAGCACCTCGCCGCCGCCCTGCACGGCGCCAACGGCGACGCGCTCGCGCAGGCTATCGCCCGGCAATACCCGGCGGTGCTGGTGGACGAATTCCAGGACACCGACCCGCTGCAGTGGCAGAGCCTGCAGCGCATCCACGCCGTGCGCGACGACACCGCCCTGCTGCTGATCGGCGATCCCAAGCAGGCGATCTACGGCTTCCGCGGCGCGGACATCCATACCTACCTGCGCGCCCGCGAGCGCGCCGCGCAGCCGCACTGGACGCTGGACACCAACCACCGCTCCACCGCGGCGCTGGTGCATGCGGTGAACCGCGTGTTCGCGCAGGCCGACCGATGGCCGGACGGCGCCTTCGGCTTCGGCCAGGCGCTGCCCTTCGTCGCGGTAAAGGCCAAGGGCCGCAAGGAAGTGCTGCAGCTCGACGGCGCACCGCTGCCCGCGATGCAGTTGGCCATGCATCCATCCGGCGACGCCATCAGCACCGGCGCGTGGCGCGACGGCATGGCGGAGCACGCGGCGGCACAACTGGTCGCGTGGCTGGATGCGGCACAGGCCGGCCGCTGCGGCTTCCGCGCCGAGGACGGCCACTGGGTGCCGCTGCAGCCCGGCGACGTCGCCATCCTCGTGCGCGACCGGGCCGACGCTGCCGCGATGGCCGCGGCGCTGCGCCAGCGCGGCCTCGCCCACGTCTATCTCTCGGACCAGCAGTCGGTGTACGCCAGCGACGAGGCCGCCGACCTGCTGCGCTGGCTGCACGCCTGCGCGCATCCCGGCGACGACCGCGCGATGCGCACTGCGCTGGCCACGCCCGGCATGGCGCGCAGCCTCGCCGAACTCGCCAGCCTCGACGCCGACGACGACCAGCGCGAAGCCTGCAGCGAACACTTCCGCCAGTCGCACGTGTTGTGGCAGCGCCACGGCGTGCTGGCGATGCTGCACGAACTGCTGCACCGCTTTGACCTGCCCGCGCGCCTGCTCGCCCGCGACGGCGGCGAGCGCGCGCTGACTAACCTGCTGCACCTGGCCGAGCTGCTGCAGCAGGCCGCCACCGAGCTGGACGGCGAACACGCGCTGATCCGCTTCCTCGCCGCGCAGATCGCCAGCCCCGGCAGCGGCGACAGCGCGGAGGCGCAGCTCGTGCGACTGGAAAGCGAGGCCGCACTGGTCAAGCTGGTGACTGTGCACAAGTCCAAGGGCCTGGAATATCCCGTGGTGCTGCTGCCGTTCGCCTGCGGCTTCCGCGCAATGGACGGCGGCGACATCGTGCAGACGCGCGACGGCGAAGGCCGCGTGCAGCTCGACCTGCAGCCGGACGAGGCCGCGCTGCGCGAAGCCGAGCTCGAACGCCTGCCGGAAGACCTGCGCCTGCTCTACGTGGCGCTTACCCGTGCGCGCCACGCCTGTTGGGTCGGCGTGGCCAACCTCAAGCACGGCAACAAGAAGGACTCCGACCTGCACCGCTCCGCGTTCGGCTACGTGCTCTCGGGCGGCCTGCCCATCCCGCCCGGCGAGCTGCTTGCACGCGTGCGCGCGCTCGCCGGCGAGGGTCACGGCATCGACGTCGTCGAGCTGGGCGACTCCGCCGATACGCGTCGCCACCACGCCGGCGCAGCCACCGCCGTCGCCCGCCCCGCGCGCAGCTTCGCGCTGAAGCCGGCCGAACCGTGGTGGATCGCCAGCTACAGCGCGCTGGCGCATGGCGGGGACCATGCCGCGCCACGCCCTGCACCCGAGACCGCCGGCCAGTCCACGCTCGCCGAGAGCGTCGCCGTGGCCAACGCGGAAGCCTCGAACGCCGACACGCACGGCATCCACGCCTTCCATCGTGGCGCCAGCGCCGGTACCTTCCTACACGACCTGCTGGAGAGCTGCGCCGACGAAGGCTTCGCGCGCGCCGCCTCACCTTCCACCAGTTTGCGCGACACCCTCGCGCGACGCTGCCAGGCGCGCGGCTGGCAGGCCTGGATCAAGCCGCTGACGGCCTGGCTGCCCACGCTGCTGCGCACGCCGCTGGCGCTACCCGACGGCGGTACGATGCCGCTGGCCGCGCTTGCCGATGCCGCGCGTTACCGCGCCGAGCTGGAGTTCTGGTTTGAGGCCCACCGCGTCGATACCGCCGCGCTGGATCGCCTGGTCACCATGCACACGCTGGACGGCATGGCGCGCCCGGCGCTGCCGCCGATCCGCGTGAACGGCATGCTCAAAGGCTTCATCGATCTGGTGTTCGAGCACCAGGGCCGCTGGTACGTGGCCGACTACAAATCCAACTGGCTGGGCGGCCATGCCGGCGCCTACACCGCCGAGGCGATGCGCGACTCGGTGCTGCAGAGCCGCTACGACCTGCAGTACGCGATCTACACACTGGCGCTGCACCGCCAGCTCAAGGCGCGCCTGCCCGGCTACGACTACGAACGCCACATGGGCGGCGTGCTCTATCTCTACCTGCGCGGCGTGGACGGCGAAGGCCACGGCGTGCACGGCGAGCGCCTGCCGTTCGCACTGGTCGACGCGCTGGACCGCCTGTTCGCCACGGGAGGCGTCGCCCATGCCGCGTGAGGCCCTGCTCCAACGCGCGCTGGAACAACAGCGCCTGCGCCCACTCGACGCGGCCTTCGCGCGCTTCCTCGCCGAATGCGACGCGCAGCTCACGCCCGCGCTGTCGTGGCTGGGCGCGCTGCTCAGCCGGCAACTCGCCGACGGCCACCTCTGCCTGGACCTCGACCTGCTGCCCGTGCTGGCGCAGGAGCAGGACTGGCCGGAGGACTGGCGCGCGCTCGCCGCTACGCTGCACGAAGACGGCCGCCTGCGCCTACCCGCCTCGCCGCTGCTCGCCGACGGCGAGGGCCATCCTGCCGAGGCGCCGCTGATACTGGACGGCACCCGGCTCTACCTGCGCCGCTACTGGAACCACGAATGTGCCGTGGCGCAGGGCATCCTCGATCGCGTGGCGCGCAGCGAAGCGCCAACGGCGCACTTCGCCGACGAACTCGCGCGACTGTTCCCCGACGCCGCCACGCCCGACTGGCAGCGCGTCGCCTGCGCGCTCGCCGCGCGCGGCGCCTTCGGCGTGATCACCGGCGGCCCCGGCACCGGCAAGACCACCACCGTGGTGCGCCTGCTCGGCCTGCTGCAAACACTGCAGTTGCGCGAGCAGGCGCGGCCGTTGCGCATCCGCCTCGCCGCGCCCACCGGCAAGGCCGCGGCGCGGCTCAACGCCTCCATCGCCGCGCAACTCGCGCAGCTTGGCGTGGACGACGCTGTGCGTGCGGCCATTCCTTCCGAGGTGGTTACCCTGCACCGCCTGCTCGGCGCGCGGCCGGACACCCGCGCCTACCGCCACCACCGCCACAACCCGCTGCACCTCGACGTGCTGGTGATCGACGAAGCCTCGATGGTGGATCTGGAAATGCTGGCCGCCGTGCTCGACGCGCTGCCGGCAACGGCACGGCTGATCCTGCTCGGCGACAAGGACCAGCTCTCCTCGGTGGAAGCCGGCGCGGTGCTCGGCGATCTGTGCCGCCGCGCGGAGGCCGGCCACTACGACGGCGCCACCGCGCAATGGATCGCCGCCAGCACCGGCGACGACATCACCGCCTTCGTGCAGGCCGACGCGCAACCGCTGGACCAGTGCATCGCGATGCTGCGTGCCAGCCACCGCTTCGGCGCCGCCAGCGGCATCGGCCGACTGGCGCAGGCGGTGAACGCGGGCGAGGCGCCGGCCGCGCTGGCGCTGCTGCAGGCATCCGCGCCCGACCTCGCCTGGCAACGCGCGGTCGATGCCACCGTGTTGGCGAATCTGGCCATCGACGGCTCGGCCACGCCGAACGATGGCGAGGCCTGCGGCTATCGCCACTACCTCGCCTGGCTGCGCAGGCATCGCCCAGCCATCGACGCCGGCGAAGCGGCACACGCGGAATGGGCGCGCGGTGCGCTGCAGGCGTTCAACCGCTTCCAGCTGCTGTGCGCGTTGCGCCGCGGACCGCACGGCGTGGACGGGGCGAACCGGCTGATTGCCGCGGCACTGCGCGCGCGCGGGCTGATCGAGAGCGAACACGACTGGTACGAAGGCCGCCCGGTACTGCTCACCCGCAACGACTACAGCCTCGGCCTGATGAACGGCGACATCGGCCTGTGCCTGCGCCTGCCCAGCACCGACGGCAGCGGCAGCACACAGCTCAAGGTGGCCTTCCTCGCCGCCGCGGACCGTTCGGGCGGCCCGCCGCGACTGCGCTTCGTGCCGCCCTCGCGGCTGGCTGACGCCGAAGCCGCCTGGGCACTCACCGTGCACAAGTCGCAAGGCTCGGAGTTCGAGCACGCCGCCCTGCTGCTGCCACCCGATCCGAACAACGTGCTCAGCCGCGAGCTGCTCTACACCGCAATCACCCGTGCGCGCGGCCGTTTCAGCCTGCTCGGCAGCAGCGCCATCGTCGAACAGGCCATCGCCCACCGCACCCAACGCCATTCCGGCCTGGCCGCGCGGCTTGCGCCCCACCCGGCCGCCCCGTAAAATCCGCGGCTCACCATCGCCGGAATAGCTCAGTTGGTAGAGCGGCGCATTCGTAATGCGTAGGTCGCAGGTTCGACTCCTGTTTCCGGCACCATACAGCCGTACAGCGGTACCCAGAGAAGGCCGGAACGCCCAGCAAGATTCGGGCCCGGCTTTTTTTGTGTGCCTGCGCCGAACACGTAAACCTGGGGACGCTGCCACCGGCATGGGCTGCGGATCGCATGGACCGATGGCCTGGCACGCAGCCGGGCCCATCGGCGCGATGCGCTCAGGTCCGCCGCAGGTGGCGCAGGTGGCGCCAGACGTACCAGCCGGCGAACAGCAGCACGGCGATGCCGATCGCGGTGTCGAAGCGGTGGAAGTACACACCCAGGGTGTCCCAGTGCTCGCCCAGCCGCAGGCCGATCCAGGCCAGGCCCCAGCACCAGATCAGCGAGCCGAGGAAGGTGTAGAGGCTGAAGCGCCACAGCGGCATCCGCGCGACGCCCGCCGGGAAGGCGATGAAGGTGCGGATGACCGGCAACAGGCGGCCGACGAAGATGGTGAGCTCGCCGTGGCGGCGGAACCAGCGGTCGGCCAGGTCGAGGTCGTGGTGGGAGATCAGCACGTACTTGCCGTAGCGCTCGATCAATGGCCGCCCTCCCCAGGCGCCCAACGCATAGGCCACCCAGGAGCCGAGCACGCAGCCGACCGCGCCCGCCACCGCCACCAGCCACAGCGTGAGCGTGCCCTTGTAAACCAGGTAGCCGGAGAACGGCATGATGACTTCGGAGGGTAGCGGGATGCAGGCGCTCTCGATGCCCATCAGCAGCACGATGCCGGCGTACTGCATCCGCGAGATCACTGCAATCACGAAGCCTGCGATCAGGCCGATCAATTTGGCGAACATGCAATACGGAATCCGACGAGGCAGGTTGGCGATGGTAGCGCGTGCCCGGCATCGACGGATCGCGCCCGGCGATCCGGCGCCTGCGCGGCCGACCGCTTGGCGCGCGTCCTCGCCGGGACGCTGGGGCTCAGCTGGCCGGCAGGCTGCTGCCTGACAGGCGCAGCTCCTTCGGCAGCGCGAAGGTGATGGTTTCCGGCTCGCCGTCCAGCTCCCGCACCGCGCCGGCACCCCAGGATTGCAGGCGGGCGATCACGTCACGCACCAGCTTCTCCGGGGCGGAAGCACCTGCGGTGAGGCCGATGCGCTGCACGCCGTCCAGCCATGCGCGTTCGATATGCTCGGCGCCGTCGATCAGGTAGGCGCGCACGCCCTGCTTTTCGGCCAGCTCGCGCAGCCGGTTGGAATTGGAGCTGTTGACCGAGCCCACCACCAGCACCAGGTCCACCGCGTCGGCGAGCCGGCTCACGGCGTCCTGGCGGTTCTGCGTGGCGTAGCAGATATCGTCCTTGCGCGGCCCCTCGATGTCGGGGAATTTCGCGCGCAGTGCGGCGATGATCGCCTTGGTGTCGTCCACCGACAGCGTGGTCTGGGTGACGTAGGACAGCTGGTGCGGGAACTTCGGCGCCAGCGCGGCCACGTCCTCCACCGATTCCACCAGCAGGATCTCGCCGCTGTTGGCGCTGTTCCACTGGCCCATGGTGCCTTCCACTTCGGGGTGCCCGGCATGGCCGATCAGCACCACGCTTCGGCCGACGCGGCCCAGCCGCGCCACTTCCATGTGCACCTTGGTGACCAGCGGGCAGGTAGCGTCAAACACCTTGAGCCCGCGCTGCTCCGCTTCGCCGCGCACGGCCTGCGACACACCGTGGGCGCTGAAGATCACGGTGGCGCCGTCGGGTACCTCGTGCAGTTCTTCCACGAACACCGCGCCGTCGCGGCGCAATTTGTCCACCACGTAGCGGTTGTGCACCACTTCGTGGCGTACGTAGATCGGCGCGCCGTAGGCCTCGAGCGCACGCTCGACGATGGCGATGGCACGGTCGACGCCGGCGCAGAAACCGCGGGGATTGGCGAGCAGGATGTCCATGGGTTTATCGCGACAGTTAAGGCGGCGATTATCGCACGCCGTCCTGCCCCTGCCCTTTCCCGCCGAACAGCCCGAACGCCACCAGCATCACCGCACCCACGGTAATGCCGCAGTCGGCGAGGTTGAACACCGGGTAGTGCCAGTCGCGGTAGTACACGTCGATGAAATCGGTGACCTGCGCCGCGTGCAGGCGGTCGATCAGGTTGCCGATGGCGCCGCCGACGATCAGCGAGAGCGGCAGCGCGGTGCGCCAGTCACGCCGCGCAGTGCGCGAAAGCCAGACCACCAGCACCGCGCTGATCACCAGCGCCAGCACCACGAACAGCCAGCGCTGCCAGCCGTCGGCCCAGGTGAGGAAACTGAAGGCGGCGCCCCGGTTGTAGGTCAGCGTCCAGTTGAGGAAGCCGGGAATCACCGGGTGCGGGATACCGGCCGGCTGCAGGGCGGCCAGTGCCCACCACTTGCTGAGCTGGTCGAGGGTGATGACGACGATGGAAAGCAGCAGCCAGGGAAGAGCGTTGGGTTTGGTGGTCATGGATTCAGCCAAAGGTCATCCGTTTATTACCGTTCGCCCTGAGCGTAGCGCAGCGAAGTCGAAGGGCCGCGCGCGACACAGCCTTCGACTTCAGCCCTGCGGACCTACGCTCAGGGCGAACGGGACTCAGAGCGAATAGGGTGTTTCAGGTCAGAACCAGCGACGCGTCTCGCCCGGCCCCGCCACGTTGTCCACGCAGCGGCCGCAAAGTTCCGGATGGTCGGCATGGCTTCCCACGTCGTCGCGGCGGTGCCAGCAGCGCACGCATTTCGCGGCGTCGCTGACGGTGGCCGAGACCCACACGTCGGCGCCTTCCAGCTCGGTGAGCACGGCGGCGTCCGGCTGGCCGCCAGCCTTGTCCAGGCGCACGTCGGAGGTGATGAAGAAGAAACGCAGCTCCTCCGACGCCTTCGCGTAGCGCGCCACGGTGGCTTCGTCGGCGTGGATCGCCAGCTTCGCCTCCAGCGCTGCGCCGATCTGCTCGGCCTTGCGCATGCCTTCGAGCACGCGCGCGGCGCTCTCGCGGATCGCCAGCAGGTCGGACCACCAGCGCCGCTGCTCGGGCGACGCCTGCGTGGCAGCCAGGCCGTCGTACCAGGTCTCGAACAGCACGCTCTCGCCGCGCTGGCCCGGCAGCGCCTGCCAGATTTCCTCGGCGGTGAAGGCCAGGATCGGCGCCAGCCAGCGCACCAGCGCCTCAGCGATGCGGTACATCGCGCTCTGCGCGCTGCGCCGGCCGTGGCTGTCGGTGGGCATGGTGTAGAGGCGGTCCTTGGTGATGTCGAGATAGAGCGCGCCCATCTCGTTGGTGCAGAAGTTCTGCACGCGCGCCACCACCTCGGGGAAGTCGTAGCGCTCGTAGGCGGCCACCACCGCCTGCTGCACGTCGTACGCCTGCTGCACCGCCCACTGGTCGAGCAGCAGGCTGTCTTCCACCTTCACCAGGTGCCTGGCCGGATCGAAGCCGTCGAGGTTGCCGAGCAGGAAGCGCGCCGTGTTGCGCAGGCGGCGATAGCCATCGGACACGCGCTTGAGGATCTCGTCGGAGACGCTCATCTCGTTGCGGTAGTCGGCCGAGGCCACCCACAGGCGCAGCACGTCGGCGCCCAGCGTGTCCATCACCTTCTGCGGCGCCACCACGTTGCCCAGCGACTTCGACATCTTGCGGCCGGAGGCATCCACGGTGAAGCCGTGGGTCAGCACGTCGTCGTAGGGCGCGCGGCCGTGGATCGCCGCCGCGGTGAGCAGCGAGGACTGGAACCAGCCGCGGTGCTGGTCGGAGCCTTCGAGGTACATCACCTTGTATGCGTGCGCGTCGCCCTGCTGCAGTTCGGGGCGCTGGCCGATCACACCGAAGTGGGTGACGCCGGAGTCGAACCACACGTCGAGGACGTCGGTGACCTTGTCGTAGTCCTTCGCCTGGTCGCCCAGCAGCTCGGCGGGGTCGAGGTCGTACCACGCGTCGATGCCGCCCTGCTCCATGCGTTTGGCCACCTGCTCCATCAGCGCCACGGAATCGGGATGCGGCTCCTGCGTGGCCTTGTGCACGAACAGCGCGATCGGCACGCCCCATGTGCGCTGGCGACTGATGCACCAGTCTGGGCGCCCGGCCACCATGCCGGCGATCCGTTCCTCGCCCCAGCCCGGCACCCAGCGCACGTCCTTGATCGACTTCAGCGCGGTGGCGCGCAGGCCGGCCTGCTCCATGCCGATGAACCACTGCGGCGTGGCGCGGAAGATCACTGGCGTCTTGTGGCGCCAGCAGTTGGGGTAGCTGTGTTCGATCTTCGCGTGCGCCAGCAGCACGCCGCGCCCGCGCAGCAGCTCGGCGATGGCGTCGTTGGCCTTCCAAACGTGCATGCCGGCGAGATCGAGCTCGCCCGCCTTGGGCGTGTCGTCGCGGTAGGTGCCGCGTGCGCCGATGTAGTTGAGCAGGCCGATGCCGTTCTCGCGCCCGACCACGAAGTCTTCCACGCCGTGGTCGGGTGAGGTATGCACCGCGCCGGTACCGTCCTCGGCGCTGACGTGCTCGCCGAGGATCACCGGCACCACACGCGCGTAGAACGGATGGTGCAACTGCACGCCATTCAACGCCGCACCGGCGGCATGGCCCAGCACCTTCGGCGATTCCACGCCGTAGCGCGCCAGTGCCTTTTCCACCAGCGCGGCGGCGATCACCAGCAGCACCCGCCTGCCGTCGCGCGCCGGGCCTTCGACCAGGGCGTATTCCAGTTCCGCGCCCAGCGACACCGCCTGGCTTTCCGGCAGCGTCCACGGCGTGGTGGTCCAGATCGGCACGGCGACGACGGCGCTGCCCGCGTCCACGCCGAAGGTCGCCGCCAGCGCCTGCGGATCCACCGCGTCGTAGGCCACGTCCACCGCCGGCGACACCTTGTCGCCGTACTCGATCTCCGCCTCGGCCAGTGCCGAGCCGCAGTCGAAGCACCAGTACACCGGCTTGGCACCACGCACCACGTGGCCGTTGGCGACGATGCGCGACAGCGCACGCACCATGTCGGCCTCGTACTTGAAGTCCATCGTGCGATAGGGACTTTCCCAGTCGCCCAGCACGCCGAGGCGCTTAAACCCGTCGCGCTGGGTGTCGATCTGCTCGGCGGCGTATTCACGGCACTTCTGGCGGAAGGCCCGGGCGTCGAGCCTCTCGCCTGGCTTGCCGTGCTGCTTCTCCACCGCGATCTCGATCGGCAGGCCGTGGCAGTCCCAGCCCGGCACGTAGGGCGCACGGTGGCCGGCGAGCAGCTTCGAACGCACCACCATGTCCTTGAGGATCTTGTTGACCGCGTGGCCGATGTGGATCGCGCCGTTCGCATAGGGCGGACCGTCGTGCAGCACGAAGACCTTGTCGCGGCCGGCGGTGTGGGCCTGGATCTGCGCGTAGCGGCCCACCTGCTCCCATGCGGCCAGCCAGCCCGGCTCGCGCTTGGGCAGGTCGCCGCGCATCGGGAAGTCCGTCTGCGGCAGGTTGATGGTGCTTTTGTAGTCGGTGCTCATCGGGTGCCTCGGTGGTTTCGCCCCAAGGCCCGGCAAGGCCCGAAGCACAGCGGTTTGACTGCCCGCCGCGCGCGGCAGCAGGCGCTCGCGCTGCGGGCGGATGCCTTCAAATAATAATGATCGCCACGACAGCGTTGGCGCGCCCGCGGCGGATGCCGTTCGGATTGGACTTGTCGCGGATCGTCATGCGCGGGCCAGTACCGGATTCATGCCCAGGATCTCCCGGGCCGAGCGCGCATCATGATCCATCTGCGCCTTCAGTGCATCCAGGTCGTGGAATTTCTGCTCGTCGCGCAGCTTGGCGACGAACTCCACCGTCATGCGCCGGCCGTAGAGATCGCCCTCGAAATCGAAGAGGTGGGTTTCCAGCAGCGGCTGGCTGACCTGGTTCACCGTGGGCCGCACGCCCAGGCTGGCCACGCCCGGCCAACTGCACTCGCCCTCGCCCAGGCCGACGCGCACCGCGAAGATGCCCTGCACCGGGCTGACCCGTTCGCGCAGGTGCACGTTGGCGGTGGGGAAGCCCAGCGTGCGGCCGAGCTGGTTGCCGTATTCCACCTTGCCCTCGATCACGAACGGGCGGCCGAGCAGCGTGGTGGCGCCGGCGAAATCGCCTGCGCCAAGCAGCTGTCGCACGCGACTGGCCGAGACGCGCTCGCCCTCCAGCAGCACCGGCGGCATGGCATGCGCCGCGAAACCCAGCCCAACGCCCATCCGCTCCAGCAAAGCGACGTCGCCGGCACGGCCGTGGCCGAAACGGAAATCACCGCCCACCCACACCTCGCGCACCGCAAGCCGCTGCACCAGCGCGCGGCGCACGAAGTCCTCGGCGGACATCGCGGTAAGCGTGTCGTTGAAGCGCAACAGCAGCGCATGCGCCATGCCGGCGGCGGCAAAGCCCTGCAGCTTCTCGCGCATGCTGGACAGGCGCGGCAGCGGCTGCTTCGAGAAGTACGCCCGCGGCAACGGTTCGAAGCTCACCACGGCCGGCGCGCAACCCAGTGCCGCCGCACGCAGGCGCACTTCGGCCAGCAGGGCCTGGTGCCCGCGATGCAGGCCGTCGAATGCACCGATCGCCACCACGCTGCCGCCTGGCGCCAGGCATGAGCCGGCGATATCCCGGGAAAGTTTCGTCATCGCGCCAGTATATCGGGCCGCCCACACCGGCGCCGCCGAGGGCAGCCGGGCTTGAGCGGGAGCGCAGCCAGGGATGGCGGCCGGCCGCCCCGGCGATCCGCGAGGCGCGCGATCAAACCGCTCGCAGGTCTTTCACCCGCAAGCCCGCCGCAAACAGCGTCGCGGCATAGGCCGAGCCACCGGCCGCCACCAGTACGGCAAGGCGCCAGGCACGGGTGAAGGTGGCGACGTGATTCCAGTCCGGCCATAGCCAGCGCCCCAGCAGCAGTACCGCCACCATCGCCGCGCAGGCCAGCACCAGCCGTGTCCAGTGGCGCAGCCAGCCCGGCTGGCGCTGGTACACGCCGGCGCGCTTCAGCCAATGCCATAGCAGGGCGAAATTGAGGTAGCTGGACAACGCGCTGGCCATGCCCAGCGCCAGGTGCAGGCCCGGCACCTGTGAAATGCCAGCCAGCCAGCCGGCCTGCCGCGCCTGCGGCGTCGCCCACAGTTCGAACAGGATCGCGATGAACACGCCGTTGAACAGCATGTTCACCACCAGCGCCGCCACCCCGGCACGCACCGGGGTCGTGGTGTCCTGCCGCGCATAGAACGCCGGCAGCAGCACCTTCACCAGCGCATAGGCCGGCAGGCCGCAGCATAGCGCGAGGATGGACAACGTGGACATGCGCGTATCGAACGCATTGAAGCGGCCGTGCTGGAACAGCGTGCTGACGATGGGGCCGCCCAGCAGCAGCAAGGCGCACATCGCCGGCACCGAGATCAGCAGGGTGAGCCGCAGGCCCCAGTCCAGCGCTTGCGAGAAGCCCTCGCGATCCGTGTTCACGTGGTGGCGCGACAGCGCGGGCAGCACCACCGAACCCAGCGCCACGCCGAACACGCCCAGCGGCAGCTCGAGGAAGCGTGTGGACAGCGACAGCCAACTCTGCGAGCCGGTGACCAGCAGCGAGGCGATCACCGTATCCAGCAGCAGGTTGATCTGCGCCACCGAGGAGCCGAACAGCGTCGGCACCATCAGCTTCAGGATGCGCTTCACCTCCGGGTTGTCCCAGCCCCAGCGCGGCCACACCAGCAGGTCGAGCCTGCGCAGCGCCGGCAGCAGGAACAGCAGCTGCAGCCCGCCAGCCACCAGCACCGCCCACCCCATCGCCATGATCGGCACAGCCATCCGCTTCGACAACCACAGCGCACCGGCGATCATGCAGAGGTTGAGGATCACCGGCGCCAGCGCCGGCAACGCGAAACGGTGGAAGCTGTTGAGCACGCCTGCCGCCAGCGCGGTCAGCGATACGCACAGCAGGAACGGGAAGGTGAGCCGGAGCAGCGAAATGGTGAGCTCGAACTTGTGCGGCTGGTCCAGCGCGCCCGGCTCGAACACCGTGACCACCTGCGGCGCGAAGACCAGTCCCAGCGCGGTGATGATCAGCAGCACCGCGCCAAGCGTGCCGGAGACGCGCGACACCAGCCGACGCAAGTCCTCGTGCGTGCCTTTCTCCTTCACCTCGGTGAACACCGGCACGAAGGCGGTGGAGAACGAACCCTCGGCAAACAGCCGGCGCATGAAGTTGGGGATGCGGAACGCCACCCAGAACGCGTCGGTCACCGCATTGGCGCCGAACACCACGTTCAGCGACATGTCCCGGACCAGCCCGAGCACGCGCGATACCATCGTCATGCTGCTGAACGAGAGCAGCCCGCGGAACATGCTGGGGGACTTCATCCGGTCGGGAATCCTGGATCGGGCGGGCAATGGGCGCACAGTCTGCCAGCCGACGCGGGCAAGATCATCGGTGGATCATGACCGAATAAGGGCAATGCCACCGCCGCGGCCACCTAAATGCTTGACGCATGGGCGAATCGACCGCATAATTCGCCTCTTTCTTCAACCTGCAACCCGCGATTCGGGAGTTCTACCTTGGCCAACATCAAGTCCGCGAAGAAGCGTGCGCGCCAGTCCGAGCAGCGCCGCCTGCGCAACATCAGCGCCCGTTCCATGGTGCGCACCGCGCTGAAGAAGGTCGTCAAGGCCATCGAGGCCAAGGATAAGGCTGCCGCCGTCGAAGCCTTCGCCGCCGCCCAGCCGGTGATGGACCGCTACGCCTCGCGTGGCCTGATCCACAAGAACAAGGCCGCCCGTCACAAGAGCCGCCTGAACGCGAAGATCCGCGAACTGGCGTAAGTCCGTTCCAGCGTGCGTCACGAAGAAGCCGGCCTTGGCCGGCTTTTTTTGCGCACCTTCGCCCTGCACGCGCCCCATGAGCCCCGAGTCACGATGAGACTCCGTTCGTACTCAGCGAGCTTGCGATAGCAAGCGAGCACGGGGCGGCGGCATGGGTGATGCCGGCATGGATGAGCACGCAAGTCGACGCGGCAAGTCCTCTCCGACTTCGGCTGTTTGGGCCTGCGCCCAGGGCTCTAGTGATGCGTCGACATCGATTGAGCGAGGCGCTCAGCGGCAGGCGTCGATCGCCTGCGCCAGCCGCTCCACCCCCACCACTTCCAGCTCGCCCACCCGACCGGACTTCGGCGCGTTCGCCTTCGGCGCGATGGCGCGGCGGAAGCCGTGGTGCGCGGCTTCCTTCAGGCGCTCCTCGCCGTTCGGCACGGGGCGGATCTCGCCGGACAGGCCCACTTCGCCGAAGGCCACCATCTTTTCTGGCAGCGGCCGGTCGCGCAACGACGACAGTACGGCCAGCAGTGCGGGCAGGTCCGCGGCCGTCTCCTGCACGCGGATGCCGCCCACCACGTTGATGAACACGTCCTGGTCGTAGGCCGCCACGCCGCCGTGCCGGTGCAGCACGGCAAGCAGCATGGCGAGGCGGTTCTGCTCCAGGCCCAGCGCCACGCGGCGCGGATTGCCGAGGCTGGACTGGTCGACCAGCGCCTGCACTTCGACCAGCAGCGGCCGCGTGCCTTCGCGCGTCACCATCACCGCGCTGCCTGGCGTGGGGCCGGCATGCGCTGAGAGGAAAATCGCGGAGGGGTTGGGCACCTCGCGCAGGCCCTTGTCGGCCATCGCGAACACGCCCAGCTCGTTGACCGCGCCGAAGCGGTTCTTGAACGCGCGCAGCACGCGGAAGCGGCTGCCCGATTCACCCTCGAAGTACAGCACCGCGTCCACCATGTGCTCCAGCACGCGCGGGCCGGCGATGCCGCCCTCCTTGGTGACGTGGCCGACCAGGAACACCGACGTGCCGGTTTCCTTGGCGAAACGCGTGAGACGCGCTGCCGACTCCCGCACCTGCGACACCGAACCGGGCGCCGCGGTGAGCAGTTCCGTCCAGATGGTCTGGATCGAGTCGATCACCAGCACGCGCGGCTTCGCTGCCGCCGCCTGTTCGAGGATGCGCTCGATGCAGGTCTCGGCCAAAGCCTGCAACGGCGCCAGCGGCAGGCCGAGGCGCTGCGCACGTGAAGCCACCTGCGCCAGCGACTCCTCGCCGGTGACGTAGACGCTGGGCAACTGCGCGCCCAGCGTGCCCAGCATCTGCAGCAGCAGGGTGGATTTACCGATGCCGGGGTCACCGCCCACCAGCACCACCGAGCCCTCGACCAGGCCGCCGCCCAGCACGCGATCCAGCTCGCCGATGCCGGTCAGCGTGCGCGCTTCCACCGTCATCGCCACTTCGGTCAGCGGCATCACCTTCGGCGCACCCGCCGCCTTGCCTGCATAACCGCCGCGCGCGGCGCTCGCCGACTTCACTGCGGGCTGCAGCACGATCTGGGACAGCGTGTTCCACGCGCCGCACTCGGCGCATGAGCCCTGCCACTTGGCATGCTCGGCACCACAGTCGGTGCAGACGTAGGCGGTCTTGGCCTTGGCCATCGTGAGTCGCGCTCCTTGTGGATACTGCGGCCAGGGATGGCCGCTTCTAGGGCTTCGCACTCATGCACGAGTACAAAAGCAGTGGACAGTACGGCATGGATGGCCACTTGCCGACCAGCATGCCCATGGACGCGCACGCAGGTGGCACCGGCAAGCTTAGCCGCCAGCCATCGCAGGGAGCGAGACGCGATCGTCGCGCCGCGTCGTCAGCCTTCGTCCTCGACGAACAGCACGCGCCGCGTCATGCCGCAGGTGAGGTCGTAGCTGATGGTGCCGGCATGGGCGGCGATGGTTTCCGCGGGCAGGCCGTCGCCCCACAGGGTGACGCGGTCGCCCACCCTCGCCTGCGGCGCTTCGCGCAGGTCGAGCGTGACCAGGTCCATCGACACACGACCGATCAACGGCACGCTCGTTTCGCCCACCCACACCGGGGTACCGCTGGCCGCGCTGCGCGGGTAGCCGTCGCCGTAGCCGATGGCGGCCACGCCCACCGGCATGTCCTCGGGGCAGGTCCAGGTGCCGTTGTAGCCGATGCGCTCGCCTTGGCCGATCCGGTTGATCGCGATCAGCCGGGTGGACAGCGTCATCGCGGGCCGGAAGCCGAAATCCGCGCCGCTCTTGCCGTCGACCACCGACAGGCCATACAGCAGGCCGCCGGTGCGCACCCAATCGGCGCGCGCCGCGGGCCAGCCCAGCACGGCGGCCGAGTTGGATAGCGAACGCGGTCCGTCCATGCCCTGGGTGGCTTCGTTGAAGCGCGCGATCTGTGCGCGCGTGGCGCCACCGTCGAAGACCTCCGATTCGGCGAAGTGCGTGAGCAGGCCGATCTCCGGATCGACGCCAGGCATCCCGGCCAGGCGTGCATGTACCTCGATCACACGTCCGGGCGCGAAGCCCAGCCGGTGCATGCCGCTGTCGATCTTCAGCCAAACGCGCAGGCGACCGCGCAACGCGCTGGCCTCGGACAGCCACGCCAGCTGCGCTTCGTGGTGTATCGCGGCCTCCAGCCCAAGCCGCCGCATCTCGGCGATGTCGCCGGGCTGGTCGGGGCCGGACAGCACCACGATGCGCTGGCGGTGCCCCGCCGCGCGCAGACGCAGGCCGTCGCCCAGCGCAGCCACCGCAAAGCATTCGGCATCGGCGTCCAGCGCGCGCGCCACGCGCTCCAGCCCGTGGCCGTAGGCATCGGCCTTGACCACGGCCATCACCTTCGCCAGCCCAGCCATCGCCTTGATGCGCGCGAGGTTGTGGCGCAGGGCGCCGAGGTGGATGGTGGCGACGGTGGTGCGGCTCATGCGTGGCGCGCGATCACTCGAACCCGCCCACGAACGAGTCGGCGGCGTAATTCTCGAACTTGGTGTAGTGGCCGAGGAAGGTCAGCTTCACGGTGTCGGTGGGGCCGTTGCGCTGCTTGCCGATGATGATCTCGGCCAGGCCCTTGTCCGCCGATTCCTTGTTGTAGTACTCGTCGCGGTAGATGAACATGATCACGTCGGCGTCCTGCTCGATGGCGCCCGATTCGCGCAGGTCGGACATCATCGGCCGCTTGTCGGCGCGCTGTTCCAGCGAGCGGTTCAACTGCGAGAGGGCAATCACGGGCACGTTGAGTTCCTTGGCGAGCCCCTTCAGTGAACGCGAGATTTCTGAAATCTCAGTGGCGCGGTTCTCCTTGTTCCCGGGCACCTGCATCAACTGCAGGTAGTCGATCACGATCAGGCCCAGCCCGCCGTGCTCGCGGTGCAGGCGGCGCGCGCGCGAACGCATCTCCACCGGCGAAAGGCCGGGCGTGTCGTCGATGAAGATCTTCGCATCCGAAAGGATGGCGATGGCATTGGAGACGCGCGGCCAGTCCTCCTCGTTGAGGTCGCCGTTGCGCAGTGCCTGCTGGTGGATACGACCCACCGAGGAAATCAGGCGGAACGCCAGCTGCGAGGCGGACATTTCCATCGAGAACACCGCCACCGTCTTCTTGGCGCGCAATGCGGCGCTCTCGGCGATGTTCAACGCGAACGCGGTCTTGCCCATCGAGGGGCGGGCGGCCACGATGATGAGGTCGGAGGGCTGCAGGCCCGAGGTGAGGTTGTCGAGGTCGGTGAAGCCGCTGGTGATGCCGGTCAGCTGGCCGCGGTTCTCGTAGCGCTCGGTGAGCAGGCGGAACGCGTCCTTCACCGCGTCGCGCATCGAGACGGAATCCTTCTTGCCGCGCGCGCCGGATTCGGCAATGTGGAAAACGCGCTGTTCGGCGCTTTCCAATACCTCCTGCACGCTCTTGCCCTCCGGTCGGTAGCCGTCCTCGGTGATCGAGGTGCCGGCATCAATCAGTTGGCGCAGCACGGATTTCTCGCGCACGATTTCCGCGTAGGCGACGATGTTTGCGGCACTCGGCGTGCCGTTGGCCAGCTCGATCAGATAGCTGGCGCCGCCGACCATCTCGGCCAGGCCGTTCGCCTCGAACCAGTCGCCCAGAGTCACCGCGTCGCAGGGCATGCCCTTGTTAGCCAGCTCGGTGATCGCGCGCCAGATCAGGCGATGGTCGCGGCGGTAGAAATCCTCCTCGCCCAGGCGGTCGGCCACCTTGTCCAGCGCATCGGGCGCCAGCATCAGGCCACCCAGCACCGCCTGCTCGGCGTCGATGGAATGCGGCGGCACCCGCAACGCCTCGACGGCCGGCGACGAAGGCTTGCGTTCGGGCACGAAGGACATCGGACACCTCGGAAAGACGAATCGCCCGCGGTCGCGGCAGGCACCCACGCGCGGCAACGGACAAGACCCACATGATGCGCGGCGGCGTCTCACGGGTCGAGATGGAAAGCTGTGGAAAAGCTGGGGAAAGCTGGGGATAAGGCAGTGCACTTTTCTGCCTCGCATTTCCGACAGCCCAAAACAAACGGGCGCCCGAAGGCGCCCGTCTGCGGAACGTCGGCAGCGACCTTACTTCTTCTCGCCGACCACGTTCACCTTGACGCTGGTCTGCACGTCGGCATGCAGGTGGATGGCCACCTCGAACTCGCCCACGTTGCGCAGCGGGCCTTCGCCCAGAATCACTTCACCCTTGTGGATGTCGTGACCGACGGCCTGCAGCGCCTCGGCGATGTCGCGCGGACCCACCGAGCCGTACAGCTTGCCTTCGGGGCTGGCGTGCACCTCGATCGTGACCGACACGTCGGCCAGCTTGGCCTTGCGGGCCTCGGCCTCGCTCAGCATGTTCTTGGCCTTGGCCTCGTACTCGGCGCGGCGCTGTTCGAACGCGGCCAGGTTGGCGGCATTCACGCGCACCGCCTTGCCTTGCGGGATGAGGAAGTTGCGGCCGTAACCCGGCTTCACGCTGACCTTGTCACCAAGGTCGCCGAGGTTGCGCACTTTCTGAAGGAGGATGAGTTCCATGGGTATTCCTTTTCGTTAGCGCCGGAGGGCCGGCGCAGCCGTGGACGGGTGTCCGAATAATTGATCTTGTGCCCCTCTCCCCATCGAGGAGAGGATAGGGTGAGGGACGGTTCTTGCGAGAAACTAGTACGAAGCGGACTTCGACAAGCGTCATGGCGAGCACCCGCCCCACATCCGCCCTGCGGGCGCCTTCTCTCCGACGGAGAGAAGGGAGCAGGCATCACACGTCGTGGTTGTCGGTGTACGGCAGCAGCGAGAGGAAGCGTGCGCGCTTGATCGCGGTCGCGAGCTGGCGCTGGTAGCGCGCCTTCGTGCCGGTGATGCGGCTCGGCACGATCTTGCCGTTCTCGGTGATGTACTGGCGCAGGGTGTTGAGATCCTTGTAGTCGATCTCCTTCACCTTCTCCGCGGTGAAGCGGCAGAACTTGCGGCGGCGGAAAAACTTGGACATGGTCGTGATTCCTCTCAGTCTTCGCTGTCGCTGTCGTTGTCGCGACCGTCAACGTCGTCGTCGCGGCGACGCGACGAACGGGCGTCGTCCTTTTCCTTGCTCTTCAGGATGAAGGACTGCTCGGTCTCGGCGCCGTCGCGCTTGATGACGAGGTGGCGCAGCACGGCGTCGTTGAAGCGGAAACCCGACTCCAGCTCGTTCAGCGCGTTTTGGCCGACTTCGATGTTCAGCAGCACGTAGTGCGCCTTAGCCAGGTTGACGATCGGGTAGGCCAGCTGGCGGCGGCCCCAGTCTTCCAGGCGGTGGATCTTGCCGCCGTCGGCTTCGATCAGCGACTTGTAGCGCTCGATCATGGCCGGGACTTGCTCGCTCTGGTCAGGGTGGACCAGAAACACGACTTCGTAATGTCGCAGGGACATCGTGGTTCGACTCCTTGTGGATGCGGCCGGAATGGCCTCGCAGCCTCCCGCCGGATGCGGTGAGGCAAGTGTCCGTCACACCCTTTGCAGAGCGGACAGAAGCGGAATCATACGCGAAGCGCGAGACGCCACGCAAGCGATTGAATTGAAAAGTGCAGCCATGGATGGCTGCACGTTTGACTTTCGCGCTCACGGATGAGCGCACAACTACTGCATGGCCACCCGCTGGCTCTTTGCGTTCAAGGGCGGGCGCCCAGGCGCCGCCCGCCGCGCCTACCCCACGGTGAAGCTTTCGCCGCAACCGCATTCGCCGGTGGCGTTGGGGTTATGGAACACGAAGCTGGCGTTGAGGCCCTGCCGCTGGAAGTCGATCACGGTGCCGTCGACCAGCGGCAGGCTCTTGTCGTCCACCACCAGCGGCACGCCGTCGATGCTGACCAGCCGGTCGCCCTCGCCCACCGACTGGGCCAGATCCACCACGTAGCCGAACCCGGAGCAGCCGGTGCGCTTCACGCCGAAACGCACGCCCGCGGCCTCGGGCGACTGCGCGAGGAAGCGGCGCATGCGTTCGCTGGCGGCGGGGGTGATGGTGATGGTCATGGCAGGCGGAACACTGGGAAATGTGAAAGGGCGCGGATCGGAACGGTCGCGACCCGCGCGGAGGCTAGATTATCATGCCGGTTTGTCCACGCGCTCCGACGGACGCGCGTTCCAGCGATTTATGCGTCCCCGGTGGCGCATCCAACAGGAGTTCCGATCCATGGCGGTGGTCAGCGTCAAACAGGCTCTCTCAGGCTCGATCCAGGCCGGCCAGGTCGTCACGGTGCGTGGCTGGTTGCGCACGATCCGCGAATCCAAGGGCGGCCTGTCCTTCGTCAATGTCACCGACGGCTCCTGCTTCGATTCGATCCAGGCGGTGGTCACCGACCGGGTGGCCAACTACGAAGGCGAGGTGAAGCACCTGACCACCGGCGCCGGCGTGATCGTCACCGGCACGCTGGTGCCATCGCAGGGCAAGGGCCAGCGCTTCGAGATCCAGGCCGAGACGGTCGAGGTCACCGGCTTCGTCGACGACCCGCTGACCTACCCGATCCAGCCCAAGCCGCACACCATGGAGTTCCTGCGCGATGTCGCCCACCTGCGCCCGCGCACCAACCTGTTCGGCGCGGTGACCCGCGTGCGTCACACGATGATGACCACGATCCACCGCTGGCTCACCGAACAGGGCTTCTTCTGGATCAACACGCCGATCATCACCACCTCCGACGCCGAGGGCGCCGGCGATATGTTCCGCCTGTCCACGCTGGACCTGGCCAACCTGCCGCGACTACCGGACGGCAAGATCGACTTCCGCAAGGACTTCTTCGGTCGCGAGGCCTTCCTCACCGTGTCCGGCCAGCTCAACGTCGAGGCCTATTGCCTGGCGATGAGCAAGGTCTACACCTTCGGCCCGACCTTTCGCGCTGAGAACTCCAACACCCCGCGCCATCTAGCCGAGTTCTGGATGGTGGAGCCGGAGATCGCCTTCGCCGACCTCAACGACAATGCCGACTGCGCCGAGGCCTTCCTCAAGGCCATCTTCAAGGCGGTGCTGGACGAGCGTGCGGACGACATGGCGTTCTTCGCTGAACGTGTCGAGCCCACCGCGATCAGCCGCCTGGAAAACTTCATAGCCCAGCCTTTCGAGCGCATCGACTACACCGATGCCGTGCAGATTCTGCAGAAGTCCGGGCAGCAGTTCGAATACCCAGTGGTCTGGGGCATCGACCTGCAGACCGAACACGAGCGCTACCTGGCCGAGAAACATATCGGCCGTCCCGTGGTCGTGATGAACTACCCCGAGGCGATCAAGGCCTTCTACATGCGCCTCAACGACGACGGCAAGACCGTGGCGGCGATGGACGTGCTGGCGCCCGGCATCGGCGAGATCATCGGCGGCAGCCAGCGCGAGGAGCGACTGGGCCATTTGGACGCCCGGATGGCCAAATTCGGACTCGATCCTGCCATGTATGGCTGGTACCGTGACCTCCGCCGTTACGGCACCGTTCCGCACGCGGGCTTCGGCCTCGGTTTCGAGCGCCTGCTGGTCTACGTGTCCGGTCTCTCCAACATCCGCGACGCCATCCCCTATCCACGCGCCGCAGGGACAGCCGAATTCTGATGATGAAACGCCGGTTCACCGCACTCGCCCCGATGCTCGCCGCCTGCACGATGCTGCTGGCAGCCTGCCACTCCGTGAAGGACCTTGTGCCGCCGAACCTGCGCCCGCCGGAAAACACCGACGACCCACTCAAGCAGGCGCAACAGCGCCTGCTCGAAGCCACGCCCTGCTGCACCAGCTTCGCCGATTTCTCCTACCAGAGCCTGCTGCCGTGGCAGCCGCAGCCGTTCACGCTGGGCAGCGGCAGCAGCGTGGCGAACATCAACGGCACGCACAGCTACTTCCTCGCGTTCCGCCTGCCAACCGGGGCCAAGCTGCCCTACCGCATCGCGTTCAAGTCGGAGTTGAACGGCCGTTGGCTGAAGTCCAGCTACCTGTTCGCACCCACCGTGGTATTGCTAGACAGCGGCTTCCAGCCAATCGGCTCCGACGACGTTTCGCTGTGCGAGCACATGGGCTGGAGCGACGCCAGCTCGGGTGCGTTCGGCGCCTATACCGTCAACAGCAAACAGGCACGCTACCTGCTGATCTACAGCTCGGCCGACCAGCAGAAGGGCAAGACCTACTGGGAGCAGTCGCCCACCGCGTTCTCTGCACAGGGCATGGCAAGCAGCATGCCCACGCTGGAGATGAGCTCCAGCGGCACCTTTAGCGTGCCGCATGGCCCCGACGGCACGATCTGGGTGGGCATGATGAACGCCACCTACGCCAAGGCCGTGGACAACGCGATCTGCAAGCAGCCACCGAAAGGCAACGGCGTGCTCAACACCCTGCGCACCGCCCTGCCCTGGGGTGCTGCCGGTAACACCAGCAGCGCCAGCGATAACGGCGGCGGCACCGGGGCGAACTCCGCATCCGGTAGCGCCCGGGGAAGCTGAGCGTGCTGGCCCTCTATCTCGGCTTGCTGGCCGCCGGCCTGGCCCTATTCGTGCTGTCCTACGTGGCGCCATTCCGCGTCGCCGCCCTGATGCGCCAACGTCATCCACAGCACTGGCAGGTGGTCGCCGAATCCAAGCGGGGCAGGATCGGTCCGCTGCGCACCTGGATGCGCATGCAGTACGTGCTTCGCTCGCCCGCGCTGGCCCTGCTGGACGATCGCAACATCAGTCGCTGGCGCGGCGCCTGGCGCTACAGCCATTGGCTGGGCTGGCTGTGCTGGCTGGCCGCGTTGGCGATGCGCCTGCGCTGGGGTTGACCGACACCACGGAAGCAAGTCCATGCAATTGAACCTCGATGGCCGTCACGCCCTCGTCTGCGGCGCCTCGCAAGGTATCGGCCGCGCCAGCGCGATCGAACTGGCACTGATGGGCGCCAACGTCACCCTGCTGGCACGTCGCGCCGAGGCATTGCAGGCACTGATGCACGAACTGCCACGCACGCACGCGGCGCAACGCCATAATTTCATCGCCGTCGACGTGGGCGATACCGCCGCGCTGCGCGCGAAGGCCGAGGCGCTCGCCGCCGCCGCACCAGTGCACGTGCTGGTCAACAACAGCGGCGGGCCGCCGCCCGGCAGCCTGCTCGAGGCAAGTCCCGACGACTTCCTCGCCGCCTGGCGGCAACACCTGCTGGCCTGCCACACCCTGGCGCAAGCGACGATACCCGGCATGCGCGCAGCCAGTTGGGGACGCGTCGTCAACGTGATCTCCACCTCGGTACGCGAACCGATTCCGGGCATCGGCGTCTCCAACACCACGCGCGGCGCGGTGGCCAGTTGGGCCAAAACGCTGGCCGGCGAACTTGCACCGCTCGGCATCACCGTTAACAACGTGCTGCCCGGTTCCACCCACACGCCGCGCATCGAGCAGATCGTGGCCGTACGCGCGGAGCAAAGTGGCAAGCCGGCGGCCGAAGTGCAGCAGCTGATGGAGGCCGAGGTGCCGATGCGCCGCTTCGCCGAGCCCGCGGAAATCGCCGCCGCGGTAGCCTTCCTCGCCTCACCCGCGGCGAGCTACATTACCGGCGTCAGTCTTGCGGTGGACGGCGGACGCATGCGATCGCTCTGATCGAACGTACCCGCGCGTCCGATGCAATCGAAGGGTGCGTGGCGTAAGCTTCGGCGGATGCCCATTTCGCGCCTTGCTAACCTGATCGATGGCCACCACGTGCCGCCATTGGCCGACCGCTGGCTCGATGTGTTCGAGCCCGCCACAGGCGAAGCCTTCGCCGAATGCCCCGATGCCGATGCATCCGATGTCGCCGTGGCCGTGGCCGCCGCGCAACGCGCGGCGCCCGGTTGGGCAGCCTCTCCGGTAGAGCGGCGGGCAGGCCTGCTGCAGCGCCTCGCCGACCGGATCGAGGCGCGACTGGACGAATTCGCCGCGCTGGAATCGCGCGACAGCGGCAAGCCAGTGCGGTTCGCGCGCAGCGTGGACATCCCGCGCGCGGTGAGCAACCTGCGCTTCTTCGCCGCGGCCATCGAGGCATGGGGCAGCGAATCGCACGCGATGGCGCTCGGTGAGCCCAACCATGGCGCCATCAACTATACGCTGCGCCAACCGCTGGGCGCGGTGGGCTGCATCAGCCCATGGAACCTTCCGCTGTACCTGTTCACCTGGAAGATCGCGCCCGCGCTGGCCGCGGGCAACACGGTGGTGGCCAAGCCGTCGGAAATCACGCCCTGCACCGCGGCTCTGCTCGGCGAGCTGAGCATTGCGGCCGGCCTACCGCCCGGCGTGCTGAACATCGTGCACGGCCGCGGTCCGGCCGTGGGTCAGGCCATTGTCGAGCACCCCCGCATTAAGGCGGTTTCCTTCACCGGAAGCACCGCCACCGGAGCGCACATCGCGGCAGCGGCGGCGTCCCGGTTCAAGAAGGTCTCGCTGGAGATGGGCGGCAAGAACCCAGCCATCGTGTTCGCCGATGCCGAGCTAAGCGATGCCGATCTCGACACCATCGTGCGCTCGGGCTTCGCCAACCAGGGCGAGATCTGTTTGTGCGGCTCGCGCCTGCTGGTGCAGCGCTCCATATACGCCGCTTTCCGCGAGCGCTACCTAGCACGCGTGCGCGCGCTGCGCGTGGGCGATCCGGTCGATGAGGCCAGCGACCTGGGTGCGTTGGTGTCCAAGCCGCATTTCGACAAGGTGATGGCCTGCATCGCCCAAGCCCGCGCCGAGGGCGGCGAGGTGCTCTGCGGCGGCGAGCCTGCGACACCGCCCGGCCGCTGCGCACGTGGCTGGTTCGTGGCGCCCACGGTGATCGAGGGCCTTGCGAACCAAGCCGCCACCAACCAGCAGGAAATCTTCGGCCCGGTGGTGACGCTGATCCCGTTCGAGGACGAAGCCGAAGCCTTGGCCATCGCCAACGGCACCGGCTACGGCCTCGCTGCCTCGCTGTGGACGCGCGACCTGTCGCGTGCGCACCGGCTCGGCGCGCAACTCGACTTCGGCATCGTGTGGATCAATTGCTGGATGCTACGCGACCTGCGCACGCCGTTCGGCGGAACCAAGCACTCTGGCCTCGGCCGCGAGGGCGGCATCGAGGCGCTGCGCTTCTTCACCGAGCCCAAGAACGTCTGTATTCGCTATTGAAGGAAACGCTGATGGATTCGTTGAAAGAGCTGCTGGCCAGCAACCAGCGCTGGGCCGCCAACGTCACTGCGCTGGAACCGGACTTCTTCGAGAAGCTCGCGCAGCAGCAGGCGCCCAGATACTTGTGGATCGGCTGCTCCGATTCGCGCGTGCCGGCCACCCAGATCGTCGACCTGCCGCCGGGCGAGATCTTCGTCCACCGCAACGTGGCCAACGTGGTGGTACACACCGACCTCAACGCGCTCAGCACCATCCAGTTCTCGGTGGACGTGCTCAAGGTGAAGCACATCCTGGTGGTGGGCCACTACGGCTGCGGCGGCGTGGGCGCGGTACTGAACCAGTCCCGGCTGGGCCTGATCGACAACTGGCTTCGCCACATCGGCGACGTGGCGATGAAGCACCCCGAAAAGCTGGACCTCGCCGCCGAGTTTGCGGTACGCCACGCGCGCCTGTGCGAACTCAACGCGATCGAGCAGGCGATGAACGTGTGCCACACCACGGTGGTGCGCGAGGCGTGGGAACGCGGCCAGCCGCTCGCGGTGCACGCCTGGATCTACGGCCTGGACAACGGACTCATCCGCGACCTCGGATTGGCCGTGCGCAGCATCGAACAGTTGCCGGCGGCCTACGAGGCTGCGCTAGCCGGCCTGGTCGAGCGCTGGAACGCGCCGACGTGAACGACAGCGTGCGCACCGATGCAGCGCCGGCGCCAGTCGGTGCCTACCCGCATGCGCGGCGCGTGGGCAACCTGGTTTTCCTTTCGGGCGTTGGGCCGCGTCAACCGGTCACGAACACGATCCCAGGCAACGTGCACGACGCCGACGGCAAGTTGGTCGCCTACGACATCGAGGCGCAGTGCCGGCAGGTATTCGCCAACGTGCGCGCGGTGCTGGAGGCCAGCGGCGCACGCTGGGAGGATCTGGTCGACGTGACCGTATTCCTCACCGACATGGCGCGCGATTTCGCCGCCTACAACCGCCTCTATACCGAACACTTCGCCGGCGTCGACGCCTGCCGCACCACGCTGGGCATCACTGCCCTGCCCACGCCCATCGCCATCGAGCTGAAATGCGTGGCGCAGCTGGACCGTCGCTGATCGCGAAGGTAAAGCAAGCCGAGGCGTCATGCCGTGCCAATCGGGTAGGGAGCCGGAATCCTCCGGCCCCCTCCCACACCACCGTACGTGCGGTTCCGCATACGGCGGTTCACGAGTGACGCTGAAGATACCGGCTGGTGTCGATCAGTGAGACCAACCCCAACCGGGCGAAGAAGGCTTGCGGAAACGCCTGATTCATGTGGCTGGCACCGCTGTTCCACCACGGGCCTTGCCCGTTGTGGCCGGAGTGCCAGGCCCGCGCCTCCGCCAGCCCTCGCTTGCGAAGCATCACGGTACGCCGCTGACGCGTCTTGGCTTGTCGCCATAGCAGGCAACGCAGCCGACGCCGCAGCCATCCGTCGAGGTCCTTCCACACCGTCTTGCTCTCGCTGAGCTGGAAGTAGCCGATCCATCCACGAAGCACCGGATTCAGTGTCTCGATGGTATGGGTCAGGCTACGCCCGCGCCCCTGACGCAACAACTCACGCACACGACCGGTCAGACGAGTCACGCTTTGCAGCGCAACCTTGAGCCTGATCCGGCCACCCGCATGCGTCAGGGTGTAGCCCAGAAACTGGCGTTCCCACGGCGTGGCGCATGCGCTCTTTGCTTCATTGACCTGCAACTTCAGGCGTTCTTCCAGGAACACCGTCATGGCGGCCATCACGCGCTGCCCTGCCACTTCGCTGCGGACGTAGATGTTGCAGTCATCCGCATAGCGGCAGAACGCGTGTCCGCGCTTCTCCAGTTCGCGATCCCAATCCGTGAGCAGGATGTTCGATAGCAACGGGGACAGCGGGCCGCCCTGTGGCGTGCCCATGTCCCTTGCCTCTTCGACCCCACTACGCATCAAGCCCGCTTCCAGATAACGGCGGATCAGCTTGAGCACCCGCTCGTCGTCGACGTGCCGGGCCACCCGCGACATCAGGATGTC
>DAIDKO010000113.1 GCA_027450005.1 Rhodanobacter sp.
GGCCTCGGCGAGGTAGCGCGTCTGGTTTAGGAAGCCAGAGCGCAGGCTTCCTGCGTCAGCTTCCTGCAGGCCGATCACGTCGAATTGAGGAAGCAGGGCGGCTAGGCGGTCGAGATTGTCGATCTTGCGGCGGCCCGGCAACACGGCGGTGAGGCTGCGCGTGACGTATTCACGGTAACGCTGCACGCTAGCGCCGGCGAGGATGTTGCAGCTCAGCAGGCGCAAGCGGCGTTCGGAATGGAGGGGCGCGGCGCGTTCCATGGGGCTGTGTACGGTACTCGCGGTAAACCGCCGCGGACGTGAACGCCCGCCGTGGCCCCGGTCAGCCGGTCACTTGTGTCTGTTCGCCGCGTCCAGCTCGCGCTTGGCCAGCCACTGCGCCACGGCGGACAGCTCGTCCAGCGTCTTGACGTGGGCGACCCGGTACTTGCCGTCGACCACGATGCTGGGCGTGCCGTCCACGCCCCATTTCTGGATCAGCGCCAGATCGGCCTTGAGCTTAGCGGTGGCGGCGTCCGAGGTGGCGAGGCGCATGAACTTGGCGCGGTTCACGCCCATGCGGGCGTAGAAATCGGCGAGGTCGTCCAGCGAGTTCATCGGATAGTGCTGGGTGAACTTCGCCACGAAAAGCTGGAGGTGGGTGCGGTCCACCACGCCCAGCTTGTCCGCCGCGTAGTAGGCGCGCGCAAACGGCAGCCACTCGGCGCTGAACGGCGCCGGCACCAGCTCGAACTTCACGCCCGGGGGCAGCGACTCCTTCAGCTTCTCGGCGATCGGAGCGAAATCGGCGCAATGGATGCAGCCGTAGGAGAACACCTCGGCCACCTCCACCTTGCCCTGGTTGCTGTAGCGCTGGTGCGGCCCGGGCAGGGTCACGTACTGGTCGCCCTCGGTGTACGGGGGCGTCGTGCCGGATCGCGCGGTGCAGGCTGTGGCGAGCAGCAGGCCGGCGAACAGGCTGAACGTGCGCAGGCGCGCTAGATGCTTCATGGCGTGGTGCTCGGCTCGGATGGTGCGGGGACGGGAGGTGCCGCGGTCGGAGCCGCGGCTTGGCTTACTTGCCGGCGGCTTCCTTCGCCACCAGCCACTGGGTCAGTTCGATCGCGCGCTGCACGGTATGCACATCGGAGGGCGAGAAGCGGTACTTGCCGTCGACCACGATGGTGGGCGTGCCGGGCACGCCATAGGCCTTAATCAGGTCGTCGGCCTGCTTCATCTTGGTGTTTACCGAGAAGGAGTTGGCCACCGCCACGAACTCCTTGGGATCCACGCCGAACTTAGCGTAGAACTTCGCAATGTCCTTGATCGTGGGCCAGTCGGCCTTGGGCTTGGGGCGGCCGAGGCTGAGGTCGTAGGTGGCCGTTTCGCCGGTTTTCCAGGTGGCGTCGAAGAACGCATCGTGGGCCTTGGCGCGGACACCAAGTGCCTGGGCGGCGAAGAAGGCGCGCTGGTACACCGGCCAGTTCTCGTCCGGACGGAACGCGGCGGGCAGGTAATGCACCACGGCGTCCGCCGGCAGGCTCTTCTGGATCTCGTCCATCGCGCCGTGGAAGGCATTGCAGGCCGGGCAGGCGTAAGAGAACACCTCGACCACCTCGACCTTGTTGGTGGGGATGTACTTGGGCTGGGCCGGATCGATGCGGAAGTAGTCCCTGCCTTCCACCCACTTGCCGTCGTCCACGAAGGGCTGGGCCGGGGCCGCCGGTGTAGCGGCTGCCGCCGTGGATGCGGCGGCAGGTGCGGCCGCGCTACGGCTTGCCGGCGGCGCCACCGACGCGGCAGGGGCCGGCGAGGCAGCAGTGCTGGCCGGCGCGGGGGTCGGTGCAGTGGCGGGCGAAGCCGGCGTGGCCGCGGCAGTGCTAGCGGCAGCAGGCGCGCCAGTCGCGGCGGTGCCGTTGTCGGTGGAATGACCGCAGGCGGCCAGCGCGAGCAGCGCGGCGCACAGGAACGGCAGACGCTTCAACATGGTGTACCTCGGGGATGGCAGAGCGAAAACCGCCGCGCCGGGACGGGATCGGCGCGGCGCATGGTTCAGTGTGCGGCAGGCTTGGCCAGGTCGGTCGCAGTCGCCGGGTGCAGGCCTTCGATGTAGCTGGCCACGGCGGCGATGTCGTTGGCGTCGAGTTTCTTGGCGATCGCGGGCATGATCTGCGAGTGCGCGTCGGTACCCCAGGCGTCACCGTTATGCCAGGCCTTCAGCACCGCTTCGACGTACTGCGCGTGCTGGCTTTCCAGCTGCGGATACTGCGCCCCGGGATTGCCGCGCCCGTCGATGCTGTGGCAGGCCATGCAGGCGGGAATGCCACGCTTGACGTCGCCCTCGCGGAACAGCTTCTGGCCGCGCTCGACCAGCGCCTGGTCAGCCACGCCGGGTAGTGGCGTCTTGCTGGCGAAGTAGGCGGCAATGTCGTGCATGTCCTGCTCGGACAGCGGTGTGGCCATGCCTAGCATGATCGGGTTCTGGCGCTTGCCGCTCTTGAAGTTCTCGAGCTGGCGGACGATGTACTGCTCGCTCTGGCCGGCGAGCTTGGGGTATTGCGGGACGGAGGAATTTCCGTCCACACCGTGGCAGGCGCCGCAGACGGCGGCCTTGGCCTGCCCGGCGGCGGCGTTGCCGACGATCGCAGTGGCTTCGACCGGGGCAGGGGCGGGCGCTGCCGCGGGGGCGGCGGCTGGAGCGGCCTGCGTGGCGGCGGCGGGCTGGGCGACCGTGGCGGTCTTGGCCGGCGTGGACTGGGCCAGTGCCGCGTTAGCGACCAGGGCGAGCATCAGGACTGCGGCAGGACGCAGTGCGGCGGGTCGAAAACCTGCGAACCGAAAACCCATACACTTCCCCTCTTGGAAACTGTCGAAGGCTGCCACGACGGTCGGTATCGGCACTACGGGCAGAAACCATCGGATTATCCCTATCCCTTCGCACTCCGGTCAAACCATGTCCAACCCACTCCGAGGCGCGCATTTCGTGCTCGCCGCCCATCGCGTGAACCAGCTGCCGACCGACCAGGGGGCGGAGGTGGCGTTCGCCGGGCGTTCCAATGCGGGCAAGTCCAGCGCACTCAACGCGCTGACCGGCCACAAGGGGTTGGCGCGCACCTCCAAGACGCCGGGACGCACCCAGCAGATGGTCGCATTCGCGTTGCCGCCGCTGGCGCAGGGTGAAGGCCAGGAGTCGCTGGACGCGCGGCTGGTCGACCTACCCGGCTACGGCTACGCCAAGGTGCCGGAGGAGCTGCGCGCGCACTGGAAGCAGGAAATCGACGCCTATCTGCACCACCGGCAGAGTCTGCGCGGCGTGGTGCTGATCGCCGACATCCGCCATCCGCTGAAGGAGTTCGACCGGATGATGCTGGACTTCTGCTTCGCCACCGGACTGCCTTGCCACCTGTTGCTGACGAAGGCCGACAAGCTCTCGCGCAACCAGGCGGCACAGGCGCTCGCGGTGATGCGAAAGAGCTTTCCGGATGGCCTGCACGCCACGGCGCAGGTCTTTTCCTCGACCTCAGGCACCGGGCTAGAGGAGGCGCGGGTACGCGTGGTTGAGCTGCTGCGCACGCCGCCGGAGTGAGCCGGTTTGCCGCAGCGGCAGATCGTCGCAGCGGCCGCTGATAAGGCGGCTCAGGCGGGCAGGTTCGCCATGAACACCGCGCACAAGGCCTCCATGCCGGCCCGATCCTCGTCGTCGAAGCGAGCCACCTGCGGGCTATCCACGTCCCACACGCCGAGAAGGCTGCCGTCGGTCTTTACCAGCGGCACCACGATCTCCGACTGCGAGGCGGCGTCGCACGCGATGTGACCGTCGAAAGCGTTGACGTCGCGCACCACCTGGGTCTGCCGCGTCTGTGCGGCGGTGCCGCAGACCCCCCGTCCCAGCGCGATGCGGATGCAAGCCGGCCTGCCCTGGAACGGGCCGACCACGAGCTCGTTGCCGTCGTGGAGGTAGAAGCCGCACCAATTGAGCCCGGGCAAACTGTGGAACACCAGCGCGGAGAAGTTCGCGGCGTTCGCGATCAGGTCGCGCTCGCCGGCGATAATGCCGCGCAGCTGCTGGGCCAGATCAGCGTAGTGCTCACGCTTGCCGGCATAGGCTGGGGCGTTCACTTCAAACATGACGGAACCTTTGGTGTCGAGGCTCGTATTATGCGCCCTCCGAACCACCATGGGCCTCGCCATCCACCATGACAGCGCGTACGTATTTCGTCGCCGGCACCGACACCGGTATCGGCAAGACCCACGCCAGCTGCACGCTGCTGCATGCGCTGCGCGTGCGCGGTTTGCGCAGTACTGGCATGAAACCGGTGGCCAGCGGCTGCGTCGAGACGACGCATGGCCTGCAGAACGAGGATGCGCTGGCCCTGCGTGCGGCTAGCAGTTCACCGTTGCCCCCGTATTCGCGCAGCAACCCGGTGGCGCTGCGTGAGCCTCTGTCGCCGCATCTCGCCGCGGCGCAAGAGGGCGTGACGATCGCGCTGCCGCCGCTGCGTGCCGTCTTCGATGCCTTGTGTGCCGAGCACGATGCGGTTGTGGTGGAGGGCGTGGGCGGATGGCGCGTGCCGCTGGCTGCAGGGCTGTTCGCCTCGGAGATCGCCAGGCAGTGGGAACTGCCGGTGATCCTGGTAGTGGGCCTGCGCCTGGGTTGCCTGAGCCACAGCCTGCTCAGCTCGGAGGCGATCGGGGCCGACGGCTGCCGCCTTGCCGGCTGGATCGGTAACCGCATCGATCCGGCGATGGAGGCGGTGGAGGAGAACATCGCCACCCTGCGTGGGCTGCTACCCGCACCCTGCCTAGGCGTGCTTCCGCACGGCGTGCCGCCGGCGCAGGCGGTCGGCGCACTCGACCTGGCCGCATTGTGCGGCTGAATTCACCTGCGGCATGCAGGGCCCGTGCGCATGCTGGCTGGGACTGAAGGAGGATCCATGGGCAGCTGCAACCACTATTACCTTTCCATCGCCGATCTTGCGCATGCGCGCGGCAGCGATGCGGCACTGCGTTGGGAGGGTGCCAGCCCCGGCGATTTCGCCGCCGCGCTGCAGGAGGCGCTGCGCAGCCGCGCGCTGTTCGAACGCTGGCTGGCGCAGCAGCCGGAGCCGGAGACGGTCGATCCGTCGCTGGGCGCCACCGATGGCCAGGCGCAGGTGCAGGCGCGCGTCACCGACCTGCACGTCGAGGTGGATGTGCTCACCGCGTTGCCGATGAGCCTGCTAAGGCAGCGCCTGAACTGGCTGATCGGCGCGGTATGGCAGTTGCGCGACGTGCGCCTGGCTTGACTCCCGTGCACCGCCTTCGCTGCACTGCGGCTGGCAAAAGACGCGGTGCAGTCGTTACATTCGGCGGTTTCTGCCCGCGCTTCGGCGCGCCGATCGGGAATCCCGCATGCTCCGCCTACGCACCCTCGTGATCGCCACCAGCATCGCTCTTGCCGCCTGTTCGCAAGGCTCCAACGAGCCGGCCAAGTCCGCGCCGGCCAAGTCGGCCAGCGCCGCGGCGCCGGTGGCCGACGCTGTCGCCAGCAACCCGTTCTTCACTGCCAGCACGCTGCCGTTCCAGGCTCCGCCGTTTGACAAGATCAAGGACAGCGACTACCAGCCGGCGATCGAGAAGGGCATGGCCGACCAGCTCGCCGAGTGGCAGAAGATCGCCGATAACCCCGCCGCCCCCACGTTCGAGAACACCTACGTCGCGCTGGAGAAGTCCGGCGCGCTGCTCAACCGGGTTATGGAGGTGTTCAACGGCGTCGCTTCGGCCAACACCGACCCCACGCTGCAGAAAGTGCAGGAAGAGGAGGCGCCAAAGCTTGCCGCGCACCAGGATGCGCTTTACCTCGACGGCAAGCTGTTCGACCGCGTGCAGAAGGTCTACCACGAGCGCGCCACGCTCAAGCTCGATCCGGAGTCGCTGCGTCTGGTCGAAGTGACCTACCGCCAGTTCGTGCACCACGGCGCCCAGCTATCCGACGCCGACAAGTCCAAGCTGAAGGCGCTCAACCAGCAGGAATCCACGCTGGAGGCACAGTTCAACAGCAAACTGCTCGCCGCCGCCAAGGACAGTGCGCTGGTGGTCGACGACAAGTCCAAGCTGGCCGGCCTGTCCGACGAGGACATCGCCGCCGCCGCGCAGGCCGCCAAGGACCGCGGGCTCGCCGGCAAGTGGGTGATCGTGCTGCAGAACACCACCCAGCAGCCGGCGCTGCAGAGCCTCAAGGACCGCGCTACCCGCAAGGCGCTGTACGAGGCCTCTTGGAACCGCGCCGAGCTGGGCAACGCCGACGACACCCGCGACATCATCGAGCAGCTCGCGCAGATCCGCGCGCAGGAGGCCAAGCTGTTGGGCTTCCCGAACTACGCCGCGTGGACGTTGCAGGACCAGATGGCGAGGACGCCGGAGACGGTGATGAAGTTCCTGAACAAGCTGGCGCCCGCCGCGGTGGCCCGCGCCAAGCAGGAGGCCGCCGAGATTCAGGCGCAGATCGACAAGGACCAGGCCGCGCTGCACCAGCCCACCTTCAAGCTGCAGCCGTGGGACTGGCAGTACTACGCCGAGCAGGTGCGCAAGGCCAAGTACGACCTCGACGAGTCGCAGATCAAGCCGTACTTTGAACTGAACAACGTACTGCAGAACGGCGTGTTTTACGCCGCCAACCAGCTCTACGGCCTCACCTTCAAGGAGCGCCACGACATCCCGGTATACAACCCGGATGTGCGCGTTTTCGAGGTGTTCGACAAGAACGGCAAGTCGCTGGCGCTGTGGTACTGCGATTACTTCAAGCGCGACAACAAGCAGGGCGGCGCCTGGATGGACAACTTCGTCTAGCAGTCCAAGCTGCTCGGTACCAAGCCGGTGATCTACAACGTCGCCAACTTCACCAAGCCTGCGGCGGGCCAGCCGGCGCTGCTGTCGTGGGATGACGTGATCACCATGTTCCACGAGTTCGGTCACGCTCTGCACGGCATGTTCGCCGACGAGGAGTACCCGAGCCTGTCCGGCACCGCTACCGCGCGCGACTTTGTGGAGTTCCCCTCGCAGTTCAATGAGCACTGGGCCAGCGATCCCAAGGTGTTCGCCCACTTCGCCAAGAACTACCAGACCGGCGCGCCGATGCCGCAGGCCTTGGTGGACAAGATGCGCAGGGCCGGCAAGTTCAACAGTGGCTACGACATGACCGAACTGGTCGCCGCCGCCATGCTCGACATGAACTGGCACATGCTCGGCGCCGACGCGCCCAAGCAGAATGCTGACAAGTTCGAGGACGCGTCGCTGAAGAAGGATGGCGTGGACCTTAGCTACGTGCCGCCGCGCTATCGCTCGAGCTATTTCCTGCACATCTGGAGCAACGGCTATTCCGCCGGCTACTACGCCTACCTGTGGACGCAGATGCTTGCCGACGACGCATTCGCGGACTTCCAGCAGCACGGCGGCCTCACCGCCCAGAACGGCCAGCGTTTCCGCGACATGATCCTGTCGCGCGGCAACACCGAAGAACTGTCCAAGCTCTATAAGGACTGGCGCGGCCAAGATCCCAGCATCGAGCCGATGCTGGTCTACCGCGGTTTGAAGGACGCGCCGAAGAAGAAGTGAGGCGTTGTTTCCCACGAAAAAGGCCGGCATCGCCGGCCTTTTTCGTGGGGGAAATCAGTACGCGAATTCCTTGAACACCGGGTCCACGCTGCCGCTCCACGCGCCATGGAACAGCTCCAGCTTGCGTTCGGCTGGAGTCTGACCGGCCTCGACGATCTCGAGCAGCGGTTCGAGGTACATGCGCTCGTCGGCGTTGTTGCGGTTGAGCCTGGCACGGCGGGCCAGGCCGTGGGCGGCGATCTTCAGCGTCTCGCGGGCCAGGTCGAGCACGGTGCCCTGGCGGAAGGGCAGCTTCAGCGCGTCCTTGGGGACCCCGCGGCGCAGGGCGTGGCGCTCGACCATGGAGAAATCCTTGACCAGGTCCCAGGCCGCATCCAGCGCCTCGTCGTCGTAGAGCAGGCCGACCCAGAGCGCGGGCAGCGCGCACAGGCGGTTCCACGGGCCGCCGTCGGCGCCGCGCATCTCCAGGTACTGCTTGAGCCGTACCTCGGGGAAGGCGGTGGTGAGGTGGTCGGCCCAGTCCTTCATGGTGGCCTTCACGCCCGGCAGCACGGGCAGTTCGCCGGCCATGAAGCGCCTGAAGTCCTGCCCGGCGAGATCGATGTAGCGGCCATCCTGGTAGCTGAAATACATCGGCACGCCCAGCGCGTAGTCCACGTAGCGTTCGTAGCCGAAGCCATCCTCGAACACAAAGTCGAGCATACCCGTGCGGTCGGCGTCGGTGTCCTCCCACACGTGCGAGCGGTAGGAGAGGTAGCCGTTCGGACGGCCATCCGTGAACGGCGAATCGGCGAACAACGCCGTGGCGACGGGTTGCAGGGCCAGGCTGGCGCGGAACTTCTTCACCATGTCCGCTTCGCTGGAGAAATCCAGGTTCACCTGAACGGTGCAGGTGCGGGTCATCATGTCCAGGCCGAGGCCGCCGACCTTGGGCATGTATTCGCGCATGATCTTGTAGCGGCCCTTGGGCATCCACGGCATCTCGTCGCGGCGCCACTTCGGCTGGAACCCCATGCCGAGGAAGCCGATGCCCATCGGGTCGGCGATGGAGCGCACCTCGTCGAGGTGCTTGTTCACCTCGCAACAGGTCTGGTGGATGGTCTCCAGCGGCGCACCGGAGAGCTCGAGCTGGCCGGCTGGTTCCAGCGTGATGTTGGCCTTGCCGCGGATGAGCGCCACGGGCAGTTCGCCTTCGCGCGCGATTTCCCAGCCATGCTGTGCGGCGATGCCCTCCAGCAGCGCACGGATGCCACGCTCGCCTTCGTACGCGGGTGGCCGCAGGTCGTCGTTGCGGAAACCGAACTTTTCGTGCTCGGTGCCGATGCGCCAAGCTTCGCGCGGCTTCTCGCCGGCGGCGACATAGTCGACCAGTTGCTGGCGCCCTTCGATGGGCGTGCTCTTGACGGCGCTGGGGATGGACACGGGCACGGCCTCGCTGAGGGAGTCACCGACTATGGAGGCGTCGTGCGGCCACGAAAAGGGGTTGACGGAAAATATTTGTACGAGGCGGTACAGGTGCTTGCTGGGCCGGTGTCAGTGTGTGTGCGGGAAACCATAGTCTGGCCGTTTTGGCCAAACTTATGATTTCCGGGAAGGGCATAGATCACCTTACTCGGCTCAGGCTGCCGCCACTTGGCGGTAAGTCGTCGGCGACATGCCTGTGGCGCGGTTGAACGCGGTGCTGAAAGCGCTGACCGATCCGTACCCTGCGATCTTGGCTACTTCGATCATCGGACGCTTGGCCGACACCAGGGCGGCCTTGGCCAGCGACATGCGCCAAGCCGACAGATAACCGATGGGCGAGTCACCGACGATTACGGCGAACCGGGCAGCGAACCCGGCACGCGACATGTGCGCCTCCCGCGCGAGCTGGGCAACGGTCCAGGTGCGTGACGGTTCCTTGTGGAGCGACCGCAGTGCCCGGCTGATGCGGGGATCTGCCAGGCCGGCCAGCAGGCCTGGCAGCATGCCTTCCATCTGGTTGGCGCGATGGCGTAGTGACTCTACGAGGATCACCTCCAGCAGGCGATCCAATGCCAAAGAACGGCCTGGTCGGTCCGTCGTGGCCTCGTCATCCAAAAGACTCAGCAACCGTCCCAGCCGTTGAGCGGCCACATCGGCCGCGCGGACATGCACGATCGGCGAAAGCAGGCCTGCGATCTGATCCGCATTGGGTTCGGCAAATAGGAAATGGCCCGCAAGGAAACGGGCGGCGGGCTTGGCGGGATCATCCCCTTGGAGTGCTTCCGGATCGGCGAACAGCACCTTCAAGTCGATCGGCTCGACCTCCGGACCCGATCGCATGGTCCACTCAGGGGGGCGGACCATCATCATGAAGTCACCGGGTCGCAGCTCCAGCTGGACCTCGCCTCGTTCGAGCGTGCATGTCCCTTCGATCATTTGCCCGAACACCACCGCTTCGACGGCCGGAAAGCGGATGGCCCAGGGCTCCCGTACCGCAATCATGCGCCAGCTCAACTCGCGTGGCCGCAGCAGGCTGATCACTTGCGACAAGGGATCCAATTGGACGCTCGATAATCAAATATGGATTTTCAATTGTAGATCGTCTCTGTCGCTGTCGATACCGTTGCCCGAGGCCATTGGGAGATCGACATGCGAGTATTCGTCACCGGCGCAACCGGTTTTATAGGTCAGGCGGTGGTCAAAGAGCTGATTGGCGCCGGCCACCAAGTCACCGGCTTGGCGCGTTCGGATAAGGCTGCCGAGAGGCTGGCAAAACTTGGCGCGAAAGCTCATGCAGGATCCCTTCACGAGCCTGAAACCCTCAGCGCCGGGGCCGCAGGCGCCGACGGCGTCATCCACCTGGCCTTCATCCATGGTCCGGGTGATATTCCACTCGGGCGACGGCTGGGTGTCATCCTCGGCGGTTCGCCGTTCGGGATCGTCGGCCGGTTCGGCACGGCGATCACCGCCGCCGACCGCCGCGCGATCGATGCCCTGGCCGAGGCGTTGAAGGGATCGGGTAGGCCCTTGGTGACCGTGTTCGGCACCATGGGTATGGCTGAGGGGCGAACGGCGACCGAGGACGACGAGCCCGACCCGCGCTCTCCAGGTTGGATGCGCTCGCAGACTGAAGCGGACGTCAAGGCTTGGGCTGAACGTGGCGTCCGTGCGACGGTGGTCCGTCTCGCGCCCTCGGTGCATGGCGACGGTGATCACGGTCTCGTCCCGAGGCTCATCGCCGTTGCGCGGAAGCGCAAGAGTGCGGGCTACGTCGGCGACGGCGCGAATCGGTGGAGCGCCGTCCATTGCCTCGATGCCGCGGTCCTGCTTCGCCTGGCGCTGGAGGATGGGCAAGCCGGCGCGTGCTATCACGGTGTTGCCGAAGAGGGCATTCGCTTCCGCCAGATCGCTGAGGTGATTGGACGACGCCTGAATACGGCTGCGGTGAGCATGACGTCCAAAGAGGCAGCCCTGCGTTTCAGCTGGCTCGCCCCGTTCACTGCCTACGACAACCCGGCCTCCAGTCAGCTGACTCAGGAGCGATTGGGATGGCGCCCGACCCATCCAGGCCTGCTAGCCGACCTAGATCGCGAGGTGTAGTTCGGCGCGTGAGCGCTACTCCGGGGTGCGTGGTGCGTCAGGACCAGAGCCTGTGCTGGATACCCAGAAAGGGCTGTCCTGCCCTCTCCGGGCTCGCCGGTTTCGGGCATGGCCCGAAACCGGCTCCACCGCTCGATCTCGATGCGATCGAGCGGTGAGCGCGCCATCCATGGCGCGCTGAAGGCCGGCTGAGTCAGCCCTTAGCGCTTCATCGAGTTGAAGAACTCGTCGTTGGACTTGGTGTTCTTCATCTTGTCGAGCATGAACTCCATCGCGGCTAGCTCGTCCATCGGATGCAGCAGTTTGCGCAGGATCCAGATCTTGGCCAGCATGTCCGGGTCGATCAGCAGGTCCTCGCGGCGGGTGCCGGAGCGGTTGATGTCGATCGCCGGGTAGACGCGCTTTTCGGAGATGCGGCGGCTCAGGTGCACTTCCATGTTGCCGGTGCCCTTGAACTCCTCGTAGATCACCTCGTCCATCTTGCTGCC
>DAIDKO010000114.1 GCA_027450005.1 Rhodanobacter sp.
CGGCCGCGGTACTGGTTGTTGACGCCGACCAGCAGGCTGACGAGGTCGTATGCCGGCGCAAAGTCCGCGCCGTCCATCGCCGCGGAAAGCTCGTCGGTGGTCCAGCCGGTAGTCGCGAGGATGCTCGGTTCGGCGACCGACCGGCCTGCGTTGCGCAGCAGGGCGGCCAGTTGCATCGGCCAACGACCTTCGGCCGGCACGCCCTCGCCGACGGTATAGGAGTCGCCCAGCGCAAGGTAGGCGATCACGCGACGGCGGCGCGCCGCGGTTGTGCCGCCGCCATGCGCGCCAGCACCTGTTCGATGCGCACGAATACTTCGCGCAGTTGCGCCGGTTGCGGCAGCAGGGTGAGGCGCAGGTGGCGGCTGGCCGCCACGTTGAAGCTGGAGCCGGGCACTAGCAGCACCGCCTCCTCCTCCAGCAGGCGCAGTGCGAATGCGTTGTCGTCGAACGCGTGGATTGCGTCGGCTCGCACCTGAGGAAAGGCGTACAGCGCGCCGGCCGGCGTCACCACGTCCAGGTAGGCGCTGGCGGCCACGCCGTCGAGCACGGCCTTGCGCGCTTCGTGCAGGCGGCCGCCCGGTGCGGTGAGCGCGGTGATCGTGGGGGCGTCCTGCAACGCGGGGATCACCGCCCATTGTGCGGTGACGTTGGCGCAAAGGCGCAGCGCGGCCAGCAGCTGCAGTGCGTCGCGGTAGTCCGCGCTGCGCGCGTGCTCGCCGGAAAGCGAGAGCCAGCCGACCCGGTAGCCGCAGGCGCGATGCACCTTGCTGAGGCCGCCGAAGCTCACGCAGGGCAGTTCGCCGGCCACCTCCGCCAGCGGCTGGAACGGCGTACCGTCGTAGAGGATCTCGTCGTAGATCTCGTCGGCGAGCAGCAGCAGGTTGTGCCGCGCGGCCACCGCCACGATGCGCTCCAGCAGCGTGCGCGGGTACACCGCGCCGGTGGGGTTGTTCGGGTTGATCAGCACCAGCGCGCGGGTGCGCGGCGTCACCAGCGCCTCGATCTCGTCGGGGTCGGGCAGGTGGCCGTTCTCCGCGAGGCAGCGGTAGTAGCGCGGCTTGCCGCCGTTGAGGATGGTGGCGGCGCTCCACAGCGGGTAGTCGGGGCTGGGCAGCAGCACTTCGTCGCCCGGCTGCAGCAGCGCACGCAGGCCGATGTCGATCAGCTCGCTGACGCCGTTGCCGATGAAGATGCGCTCCACGTCCACGTGGCGCGCGCCGCGCGCGCGCTGTTGCGCAGCGATGGCCTCGCGGGCGGCCTCCAGACCCTGCTCGTGGCCGTAGGCCTCGCTGTCGTGAAGGTGGCCGGCGATGGCTTCGCGCAGGTGCGCGGGCGTTTCGAAACCATAGCGCCCCGGGTTACCGATGTTCAGCTTGATGATGTCGCGGCCGGCCGCCTCCAGATCGCGCGCGCGCCGCGTGAGTGCGCCGCGGATCTCGTAACGCACGTCCGCGAGATGATTACTGGGCTTGATCGAAGGCAACGCCGGAATCCTCGGTAGCTGTGGACTGATGCCGATCCTAGCAGCGTGGTGCGGTGCAACGCGAGCCGCTGAGCGGGCATTTCCCGGGCAGGGCATAATCGGGGCACTTGTCGAAGTCCCCAGGCTCATGAGCAATGCCGAGACGATAAAGCGGTTGCGGCGCATCGGCTGGCGCGGCGAAGCGCTGCCTGCGACCGGCCGGCGGCTGGCTCGCGTGGTGGCGCAGCACCGCACCGGCTATGAATTGCACGATGGCGAGCAGACCTTCGGCGCGCAACCGGCCGGACATTTCCTTAAGCGCAGCCTTGATCCGGGCGAACGGCCCGCGGTGGGCGATTTCGTGGAGATCGAACCGGGCCAGCCGCCGCACATCGTCACGGTGTTGCCGCGGCGTACCGTCTTAACCCGTGCCGCCGCGGGCGAGCGCTACGCGCGGCAGGTGATCGCCACCAACATCGACTGCGTGCTGGTGCTCACCGGGCTGGACGGCGACTACAATCCGGCGCGTATCGAGCGTTATCTCTCGCTGATCGAGGACTCCGGTGCACAGCCGGTGGTGCTGCTGAGCAAGACCGACCTGCATGCGGATGCCGAAGAACGCATCGCCGAACTGCGCGCACGGTTGGTGCCCGGTACGGCCATCCATGCCGTCAACGGCAAGGATCCGGTCAGCGCGGGCCAGCTGTCGCCCTACTTGCAGCCTGGCGACAGCGCGGTGCTGGTGGGCTCATCCGGCGCGGGCAAGTCCACACTGACCAACACCCTGCTCGGCATCGACAGGATGGCCACTGGTGCGGTACGCCACCACGACAGCCGCGGCCGCCACACCACAACCCACCGTGCCCTGCTGCAGCTACCTACCGGCGGGTGCCTGATCGACACGCCGGGCATGCGCGAGCTGAAACTCACCGGCGAGGAAAACCTCGATCTGTTCGGTGACATCGAGGAGCTGGCCGAAACCTGCCGCTTCGCCGACTGCGGCCACGGCAGCGAGCCCGGATGCGCGGTTCAGGCTGCTCTGGACAGCGGCGAGCTGTCGCCCGACCGCTGGCGCAACTACCTCAAGCTGCGCGACGAGCGCGAGGAGCAGGCCAGCACGCTGGAGGCCAAGCTGCGCCGCCAGCGCGGCGGGCGGCCGATTGAGCGGCCGCACGCGCCGCGTGGACGGCGGGAGCGCGAGTGAAAGCAAGCTTGCCGACGCCGCGCAACAGTCGGAGTGCCATGGCGAATCGCCGTGAAGATCGCTGGTTCGCACTGGTCTTCGCACTCTGTGGCGTGCTCGCTGCCTATGGTGCTTGGCGCGGGATATCGCATCACGATGATCTGAGTTTGGCGATTGCGCCGGCAGCGCTGATGCCGTCGGTTGCCGCGCTTTGGTCACGCCGTGCTGCGCGTCGGCAACCGGAATGAGTGGATCGCAATGAGTAAGCTGGCGACCTCCGACCTGCAACGCGTCGCCGCCCTCGACCAGCGCCTGCTGGCCGCGGTGAAGGGTATTCGCATCCTGCCCACGGTGGCATGGCCGGCTTCGCTGGAGAACCGCCTGATCGCGGATTTCGCGGCGGGCCGCTTTGCCCTGCCCGACGTGCAGTACCAGCGGCCCGACCACGCCGTGGCGCGCGCGGAACTGGACGCGATCGAGGACGAGGCGCTGGCGCTGGGCGGAGCGCTGGGCGAATACCTCGCCCGCACCGCTGAATCCTGGCGCATCGCGGCGGAGATGCTGGAGCTGGTGGGCACGGCGCAGGTCAGCGAGCCCTCGATCCTGCTGTACGGCCGCCCGGGCGACACCATCCCCGGTAGCGCGCGCAGCAACCTAGATGCGGCGCGCTACTTCGTCGAGCTGTCGGACGAACTGGGCGCCGACCTGCATGCGGACGGTGCGCGCGACGGCATCGGTGCCGAGGCCTTGCGCGACGAGATGGCGCACACGCTCGACGCCTTCTTTGGCGCTGGCCAGGTAAAGGTGGAGATCGACCCCGAGCTCACCGCCAAGGCCGCCGCGGGCGCCACGCGCATCCGCCTGCGCGGCGGCGCCAGCTTCAGCGACTACGATCGACACCAACTGCTCGCGCACGAAGCCCTGGTGCACACGCTCACCGCGCTGAACGGGCGCGCACAACCGGTGCTGGCCTCGCTGGCGCGTACCTCGCCGCGCGTCACCGCCACCCAGGAAGGCCTGGCGGTGTTCGCCGAGCTGATGTCTGGCGCCATCGACATCGCGCGCCTGAAGCGCATCAGCCTGCGCATCCTTGCCATCGAAATGGCGCTGGATGGCGCCGATTTCGTCGAGGTGTACCAGTTCTTCCATGCGCGCGGGCAGGGTGTGGCGGACAGCTTCCATTCGGCGCAGCGCGTGTTCCGCGGCGTGCCGCTGGCCGGTGGCGCGGCCTTTGCCAAGGACAACGTCTACCTCAGCGGCCTGCTCACCGTGCATACCTTCTTCCGTTGGGCTTTCCGCGAGCGGCGGCTGGAGCTGCTGCGATGCCTGTTCGCCGGCAAGCTCACTCTGTCCGATGTGGTCGCCCTGCAGCCTTATTTCGACTCCGGCGTCATCGCGCCGCCGCGCTGGCTGCCGCCGTGGATGCAACAGGTGCACGGGCTGGCCGGTAAGCTGGCCTTCTCCGTCTTCGTCAACGGCATACGCATGGGCAAGGTGGGCGCGGACGACCTGGCGCGCGGCGTTTAGGTGGTGGCCCGGTGCTACCATGGCGCAGGCCATTTCGTGGCTCTCCAGACCCCACCAAAAGTCTCTCCATGACCCACTCCGAAGACCTGCGCCGCGCAGCGCTCGAATACCACCGCCATCCGCGCCCGGGCAAGATCAAGGTGAGCCCGACCACGCCGCTGCTGACCCAGCGCGACCTGTCGCTGGCCTATTCGCCGGGCGTGGCCTACGCATGCGAGGCCATCGTCGAGGACGCCAACGCAGCCAGCGAGATGACCGCGCGCGGCAACCTCGTCGCCGTGATCACCAACGGTACCGCGGTGTTGGGCTTGGGCGACATCGGCCCGCTGGCCGGCAAGCCGGTGATGGAGGGCAAGGGCGTACTGTTCCAGAAGTTCGCCGGCGTCGACGTGTTCGACATCGAGTTGAACGAGCGCGACCCGGATAAGCTAGTGGACATCATCGCCGCGATGGAACCCACCTTCGGCGGCATCAACCTCGAAGACATCAAGGCGCCAGAATGCTTCATCGTCGAGCGCAAGCTGCGCGAGCGGATGAAGATCCCGGTGTTCCACGACGACCAGCACGGCACCGCGATCATCGTGGGCGCCGCCATCGTCAACGCGCTGGAAGTGGTGGGCAAGAAGATCGAGGACGTGCGTATCGCCACTACCGGCGCCGGCGCCGCCGGCATCGCCTGCCTCGACATGCTGGTGGCACTCGGTGCGAAGCCCGAGCACATCCTCGCCTTCGACCGCGAGGGCGTGATCTACAAGGGCCGCGACCACCTGGATCCGGACAAGGCGCGCTATGCGCGCGATACCGACAAGCGCACGCTGGCGGAGATCGTCGTTGGCGCCGACGTGTTCCTCGGCCTCTCCGCTGGCGGCATCCTCAAGCCTGCGATGGTGGCCACGATGGCTGAGCGGCCGGTGATCCTCGCACTCGCCAACCCCGATCCGGAAATCCTGCCGGAAGATGCCAAGAAGGTGCGGCCGGACTGCATCGTCGCCACCGGCCGTTCGGACTACCCGAACCAGGTCAACAACGCGCTGTGCTTTCCGTACATCTTCCGCGGCGCGCTGGACGTGGGCGCCACCAGCATCAACGAGGCGATGAAGACCGCCTGCGTGCGTGCGATCGCCGAGCTGGCGCGGATGGAAGCCTCGGACCTGGGCAGCGCCTACGGCGGCGACGTGCCCTCGTTCGGCGCCGACTACCTGATCCCGCGCCCATTCGATCCGCGCCTGCTGGTGATGCTGGCGCCCGCGGTGGCGCAGGCGGCGATGGACTCCGGCGTGGCCACGCGGCCGATCGCCGACATGGATGCGTACAAGGAAAGGCTCGGCCAGTTCATCTACCGCACCGGCCTGATCATGAAGCCTGTGTACGACAGCGCGCGTGCCGACATCAAGCGCGTGGTCTACGCCGAGGGCGAGGATGAGACCGTGCTGCGTGCGGTGCAGTCGGTGATCGACTACAAGCTGGCCTTTCCGATCCTGATCGGTCGCCCCGACGTGATCGACATGCGAATCCAGCGCCTGGGCTTGCGCATGCGCCAGGGCGTGGATTTCGAGCTGACCAACATCAACGACGATCCGCGCTTCAACGAGTACTGGCAGCAGTACCACGCCATGACCGAGCGCCGTGGCGTGACGCCGGACGCGGCCAAGAACCTGATGCGCTCGCGCCACACCCTGATCGCCGCGATGATGGTGAAGCGCGGCGAGGCCGATGCGATGATCTGCGGTCTCGTCGGCCGCTACCACAAGAAGCTCGGCTACCTGCGCAGCGTGTTCGGCCTCGACCCCGGCGTGTCCTGCACTTCGGCGATGACCGGCGTGATCAACGACAAGGGCGCCTGGTTCTTCCTCGATACCCACGTGCAGGTCGATCCCTCGGCCGAGCAGATCGCCGAGGCCACCCTGCAGGCGTCGTACCGCCTCAAACTGTTCGGCATCGAGCCCAAGGTGGCGCTGCTGTCGCACTCCAACTTCGGCAGCCACGACAACCCTAGCGCGGCCAAGATGCGCAAGGTGCGCGAGATCCTCCGCGCGCGCGCGCCTAAACTCGAGATGGATGGCGAAATGCAGGCCGACACCGCGTGGGACGAAGCCCTGCGCAAGCGCATGTTCCCCAGCACCACGCTGAGCGGTCGCGCCAACCTGTTCGTGATGCCCAACCTCGACGCCGCCAACATCGTCTACAACATGGTGCGGGTGATGACCGACGGCGTGGCGATCGGTCCGATCCTGATGGGCGTGGACAAGCCGGCCCACATCCTCACCTCCGCCTCCAGCGTGCGCCGCGTGGTCAACATGACCGCGATCGCCGCGGTGGATGCGCAGATCCGCGCCGCGCGCAGCTAGCGGGCTGTCGAAGTCAGCCCGCCAGCTGCGTGCAAAGTGGCGAGGTTCGGGCTAAAGCCGGACCTTGCTGCGTCCTGAAACGCCGGACAGTCGAACCCGCACCGCGTTTGCTTCCTCTCCCCGCCGGAACGCGTGGAAGGGCCATGGATGGCTCTGTTTTGAGGAGCGAGGAAGAGGATTGAGGAGAGGGATGGGTGCTCGCGGCAACCTGCAGCAGGAGCACGCTTTGCAGATCCCCCCGTCGCCAACCCGTCCCCTCACCCCAGCCCTCTCCCTGCTGGAGAGAGGGAGTAAGCGCGCCATGCGCCTCCGCATGGCCGCCCGCAGACGGACGTCCAACTGGCAGCGATCCGCCGTGAAAGCTAAACTCGGGCGTCGGCTCGCCGCTTCCCCACGGCGACCGCTTCCCCTACAGGCATTGCGCCTCACGGCGCCGCGGAGAACCTCCCATGGATCAGCTCGACGACATCCTCAACCAGGATCTCGATCCCACCGAAACCCGCGAGTGGATCGACTCGCTCAACGCCGTCATAAACCACGACGGCACCGAGCGTGCGCACTTCCTGCTTGAGCAGATGGTCGATTCGACGCGTCGCGCCGGCGGCTACCTGCCGTTCGATCCCACCACCGCCTACGTCAACACCATCGCACCGGCCAACGAGGCGAAGATGCCCGGCGACCCGGCGATGGAGTGGCGCATCCGTTCGCTGATCCGCTGGAATGCGATGGCGATGGTGGTCCGCGCCAACCGCAAGCCGGGCGAGCTGGGCGGCCATATCGCTAGCTTCGCCTCGTCGGCCACGCTGTACGACGTCGGCTTCAATCATTTCTGGCGCGCGCCCAGTGCCGACCACCCGGGCGACCTGGTGTTCCACCAGGGCCATTCCAGCCCGGGTATCTACGCGCGTTCCTTCCTCGAGGGCCGCATCAGCGAGGAGCAGCTCGACCTGTTCCGCATGGAAGTGGCCGGCAAGGGCCGCGGCCTGTCGTCCTACCCGCATCCGTGGCTGATGCCGGACTACTGGCAGGTGCCGACGGTGTCGATGGGCTTAGGTCCCATCCAGGCGATCTATCAGGCGCAATTCTGGAAGTACCTCGAACACCGCGGGCTGATCCCCCAGAGCGACCGCAAGATCTGGTGCTTCATGGGCGATGGCGAGACGGACGAGCCCGAGTCGCTGGGCGCGATCGCGCTGGCCGGGCGCGAAGGGCTGGACAACCTGGTGTTCGTGATCAACTGCAACCTTCAGCGCCTGGACGGCCCGGTGCGCGGCAACGGCAAGATCATCCAGGAGCTGGAAGGCGTGTTCCGGGGCGCCGGCTGGAACGCCATCAAGGTGGTCTGGGGCAGCTACTGGGATCCGCTCCTGGCCCGTGACAAGAACGGCGTGCTGCGCAAGCTGATGATGGAAACCGTCGACGGCGAGTACCAGGCGTGCAAGGCGTTCGGCGGCGCGTACACGCGCGAGCACTTCTTCGGCAAGCACCCGGAGACGCGCGAGATGGTCGCTAACCTGTCGGACGACGACATCTGGCGCCTCAACCGCGGCGGCCACGACCCGCACAAGGTGTACGCGGCCTACCACCAGGCGGTGAACACCAAGGGCATGCCCACGGTGATCCTGGCCAAGACGGTGAAGGGCTACGGCATGGGGTCGGCTGGCGAGTCGCAAAACCCGACGCACCAGCAGAAGAAGCTGGACCACGACGCCGTGCGCCATTTCCGCGACCGCTTCAACATCCCGGTCAGCGACGACAAGCTTGGCGACGTGCCATACTTCCACCCGGGCAAGAACTCGCCAGAAGTGGAGTACATGGTCGAGCGTCGGCGCGCGCTGGGCGGCTTCCTGCCCCAGCGTCGCCGCCGCGCTGAGGCCAAGCTCAAGGCGCCGGAGCTGTCCGCGTTCGAGCAGATCACCAAGGGCACCGGCGAGCGTGAGATCTCCACCACCATGGCGCTGGTGCGCGGCATGAACCTCTTGCTGCGAGACAAGCAGATCGGCGAACGCGTGGTGCCCATCGTGGCCGACGAGGCGCGTACCTTCGGCATGGAGGGAATGTTCCGCCAGATCGGCATCTACGCGCCGTTCGGCCAGAAGTACCGCCCGCAGGACGCCGACCAGTTGCTCTACTACCGTGAGGACCAGAAGGGCCAGGTGCTGCAGGAAGGCATTTCCGAGGCCGGCGGCATGGCGGCGTGGATGGCTGCGGCCACCAGCTACAGCATCAGCAACCAGGCGATGCTGCCGTTCTTCATCTACTACTCGATGTTCGGCTTCCAGCGCATCGGCGACCTGGCCTGGGCCGCCGGCGACATGCGCGCGCGCGGCTTCCTGATCGGCGGCACCGCCGGCCGTACCACGCTCAATGGTGAGGGCCTGCAGCACGAGGACGGCCATTCGCACCTGATGTCCGGCACTATCCCGAACGTGAAGTCGTACGACCCGACCTTCGCGTACGAAGTGGCGGTGATCCTGCAGGACGGCACCCGCCGCATGCTGCAGGAGCAGGAGGACGTCTACTACTACATCACCGTGATGAACGAGAACTACAGCCACCCCGACCTGCCGCAGGGCGTCGAGGAGGGCATCATCAAGGGCATGTACCTGTTCAGAGACGCCGGCAAGCCGAAGAAGGGCGAGCCGCGCGTGCAGCTGATGGGCTCGGGCACCATCCTGCGCGAAGTGATCGCGGCCGCCGAGCTGCTGGAGAAGGACTTCGGCGTCACCGCCGACATCTGGTCCTGCCCCAGCTTCGTCGAACTGCGCCGCGACGGTTTCGATGCCGAGCGCTGGAACCGCCTGCACCCGGAAGCCGAGCCGCGCGTGCCGCACGTCACCGGGCTGTTGCAGGGCCGCCAGGGCCCGGCGGTCGCTGCCACCGACTACGTGCGCGAGTATGCCGACCAGGTCCGTGCCTTCATGCCCGACGGCATGCGCTACACGGTGCTCGGCACCGACGGCTTCGGTCGCTCGGACACGCGCGAGCACCTGCGCGGCTTCTTCGAGGTGGATCGTTACTGGATCGCCCACGCCGCACTGGCCGCGCTGGCGAAGGACGGCAAGGTCAACGCCAAGGACGTGGCGCGCGCGATCAAGGAATACAAGCTTGATCCCGAGAAGCCCAACCCGCTCACGGTCTGAACGGGTAGCGACGAGAGCAGGAAAACCCGCCTTTGGCGGGTTTTCCTGTTTGGGGCGTAGGGCCGCGGAGGTATGCCGGTCCTATGGCGGACCGCCGAGGTAACCGTCGCCGGTTATTCCGACAGCCGGCGCTGGATCGCTTCCAGCGCATGCCCGCGCGTCTCGACGCCGTGCCGCGCCAGCAGCCAGCCGGCGGCGGCCATCGGCAGCGCGATCAGCAGCGCCGACAGCGCGAAATGCGCAAACAGGCCCAGCACGCCCAGCCCGGCGCCGAGGATGCCGCCGAACTTCGAGCTGGCCGCGATCAGACCCGAGCCGCTGCCGCGCAGGTGCACCGGGTAGATCTCCGCCGCATACGGGATCATCGTGGCGATCACGCCGCCGCTGCTCACCAGCAGCCCGGCCGTGGCGATGACCATCGGCGTCGTGGCCTGCGCGCCGGCGAAGGCCAGCATGCAGAACGCGAGCAGCGACATCGCGGTCAGCGCAATGAACAGCACCAGCGTGCGGAAACTGCTCCAGCGTTGGTACAGCCACACCACCGCCGCCGTGCCCGGCACCGCCAGCAGCGCCGAACGCGCCAGCAGCGCACTGGCGGCATGCGCGTCCATGCCGAGGCTTGCCAGGTTGGCCGGCAGCCACAGCAGGAAGCCGAAGTTCACCAGGCCCCAGGCCAATCCGCAGGCGCCCAGCCCCAGCGTGAGCCGTGCGTGCCGGCCGCGCAGCAACTGACGCAGGTCGGCCGCCGGATGTGCGCTTTCCATGATTGGCGGATCGCTGTCCACGTCCGTGGGATCTTCGCGCAGCCTCGCGGGCGAACCGGCGAAGCGCGCCAGCACCGCACGTGCCTGCGCGTGCAGTCCGGCATCGGCGAGGAAGCGCGGCGACTCCGGGATGTAGCGGTTGATGAACACGATCAGCGCGCCGGTGGGCAGGTTGAGCAGCCACAGCGCGCGCCAGCTGAAGGTCGGCTCCAATGCGGTGGCCGCGCCCGAGGCGGCGAGATAGCCGGCCGACGTACCCAGCCCGCCCAGCGCCACCAGCAGCCAGCCGCGATGGGCGGCGGGCACAGTCTCGGCCATCAGGGTGAAGGCGATCGGCAGCATGCCGCCGGCCGCCGCGCCCATCATGAAGCACATCGCCAGATTCCATTCGAACGATGGCATCGTGCCGCAGATTGCGGTACCCATGAACAGCAGTGCCGACAGCAGGATCGCCGCACGACGCCCGAACCGGTCGGCCAAGCGGCCCCACACCAGCGAACCGAGCGCGGTGCCGGTGAGCGCGAACAGTGCCAGCTTGCCCGCGACCGTCATGTCGATGCCGTATTCCGCCGCGGCTCCGGGCATCACGAAGGCCAGCGAGGCTGGCTTCATCACGTCGATCAGCAGCGCCACCGCCAACGCCGCCGCCAACGTCCAGTGGGCGCGGTTCAGCGGCACGCCGTCGTCGACATGCAGGTGAGGCCGTTCGCCGTGGCCGTGCCGGCCGTGGCGCAGCTGCGCCAGCCGCGGCATCAGTCCATAGCCGGCCAGCAGCACGCCGCCGGGGATCAGCACCATGCCGACCATCATGCCGGTATCCATCGCCATGCCGGCGAGGCGGTAATGCATCGGCGCCGCCATCAGGTACATCGGCATGTGCAGCAGCACGCCGGCTGCCACGGCGATGCAGCCCAGCCAGAATGCGAACGGGTGATGGAAGCGCAATTCCGGTGACATAGCGGCGGGCGGCAGAAAGCCGCCAGCTTAGCAGCGGTCCCGGCGTGCCAAAGCATGCTGGCGCGCGGATGGCGCCCCTTGCCGCGCAGGTGTTGGACTCAGAGGCTGAGAGTTTTTCTCTGAGCCCCCCAAACGATTCTGCGGCAGGCATGATACCGCGCATGACGACACCTACTGAGCACGCGCCGGCGGCGCCGCAGACAGGCCTGTTCTTGGATCTGGCCGAGCCTAGTGAAGCACAGGTGCGCGAGGCGCAGGCCAAGGAAGCGCAGCGGTGCAAGCAAGGCGCGCCGCGCCTGCGGCAGCCCAATCGGCAGCAGGTGGAGCTGCGCGCCTCGGACCTCGAATCGTTGTTGCCCGAGGACCACCGGGCGCGTCTGGTGTGGGGCTACGTCGAGCGCCAGGACCTGAGCGCGTTGATCGAGGCGGTCAAGGCGCGCGGCCGTCAGGCCGGCCGTGCGGCGATCGACCCGCGCATTCTGTTCGCGCTGTGGCTTTACGCCACGCTGGACGGTGTGGGCAGCGGCCGCGAAGTGGCGCGCCTGAGCCTGGAGCACGACGCGTATCGGTGGATCTGCGGCGGGGTGTCGGTGAACTACCACGCGCTGAATGATTTTCGTGCGGGCAACGAAGCGCTGATGGATGAGCTGCTCACCGACAACGTGACTGCCTTGGCCGCGGTGGGTGCGATCACGCTGGGCCGCGTGGCGCAGGATGGCATGCGCGTGCGTGCCGCCGCGGGCGCTGCCTCGTTCCGCCGCCAGGCCAGCCTGGACGAGCACCTGAGCCAGGCGCGCGAGCGGGTGCAGACGATCAAGACGCAGGCCCAGGCCGATCCAGGCCAGGCCCAGCGGCAAGCGCAGGCCGCCAGGCGGCGTGCCGCCGAGGCACGCGAAGCGCGCATCCAGGCGGCGCTGGAGCAACTGCCCGCCGTGGCCGCCGCCAAGCAGCGCAACGGAGGCAAGGCCGAAGACGCCCGCGCGAGCACGACCGACGCCGACGCGCGGGTCATGAAGATGGGCGACGGTGGCTTCCGTCCGGCGTTCAACGTGCAGTTCGCCACCACCTGCGACGAACAGGTCATCGTCGGCATGGGCGTGGTCAACGCCGGCAGCGATATGGCCCAACTGGCGCCGATGGTCGAACAGGTCGGGCAGCGACTGGGGCGCAGCCCGGCGCAGTGGCTGGTCGATGGAGGCTTCCCCGCGCACGAGCAGATCGACCGACGGTGACGGGGGCGGTTGTGGTGGGGATGTGGCTTCCCCGCGCACGAGCAGATCGACGCGGTGGCCGGCCAGACCGATGTCTATGCGCCGGTGCCCGAGCCCCGAACCCGGAAGGACGCGCCGGGCCACGACGTCGCGCTGGACAAGCACCAGCCCAAGCTCGATGACTCCGAGGCGGTCGCCCAGTGGCGCGTGCGCATGGCCAGCGACGTCGCCAAGGACATCTACAGGCAGCGCGCGGCAACGGCCGAATGCGTCAACGCACAGGCGCGCAACCGGGGCCTGCTGCGCATGCCTGTGCGTGGCTTGGCCAAGGTCCGCTCGGTGGTGGGCCTGTTCGTGCTGGCGCACAACCTGTTGCGCACCGCCGCGCTGGCACCGCAGCTCATCGGCTGGGGGATCGATCCGTCCGCCATGGCGGCGCCGGCCGCATGAGAGGGCAAGATCGGGCCCCCAAGCGCTCGGCCAGCGCGAAGCTCCGGGAT
>DAIDKO010000115.1 GCA_027450005.1 Rhodanobacter sp.
GAGAATGGCGGGAAGTTGTAGTGGAACAGGAACGGATCCTTCGACTCGCCGGCCGGCGCGTCGATGATCTGCGCGTCGCGCGTGGTGCCCAGGGTGACCACCACCAGCGCCTGCGTCTCGCCGCGGGTGAACAGCGCCGAGCCGTGGGTACGCGGCAGCACGCCGACGCGGGCGGTGATCGCGCGCACGTCGTCGAGCTGGCGGCCGTCAATGCGCACCTTGGTCTTCAGCACGCTGTCGCGCAGGGTGCGGTACTCGAGCTCACCGAATTCCTTCGCGAGTTCGGCCTTGTCCCAGCCCTTCGCCTCGGCGTCGGCCTTCAGCGACTCCAGCGCGTCGGCCTTGATCGCGGCGATCGCGTCGCGGCGCTGCAGCTTGTCGCGTACCTGGAAGGCGGCTTCCAGCTTGTCGCCGACCGCGCCCTTGACCGCGGCGACCAGCGATTCGTTGCGCGCCGGCGCCTGCCAGTCCATCGACGGACGGCTGGCCTCGGTGGCCAGCTCGGCGATCGCGCGGATCGCGACCTGCATCTGCTGGTGGCCGAACATCACCGCGCCGAGCATCACGTCCTCGGACAGCAGCTCCGCCTCCGACTCCACCATCAGCACCGCACCGGCGGTACCGGCGACGACCAGGTCCAGCTTGGAGCCGGCCAGTTCGGTGGCGGTGGGGTTCAACAGGTACTGGCCGTTGGCATAGCCGACGCGGGCCGCGCCGATCGGACCCTTGAACGGAATGCCGGCAAGGCTGAGCGCGGCGGAGGCACCGAGCAGCGCAGGGATGTCGCCGTCGATCTCGGGGTTCAGCGAGACGACCTGCGCGATGACCTGCACTTCGTTCTTGAACTCTTCCGGGAACAGCGGGCGCACCGGACGGTCGATCAGGCGCGAGGTGAGCGTCTCCTTCTCGGTCGGACGGCCCTCGCGCTTGAAGAAGCCGCCCGGGATGCGGCCGGCCGAGTAGAACTTCTCGACGTAGTCGACGGTGAGCGGGAAGAAGTCCTGCCCCTCCTTCGCCTTGGCCGCGGCCACCGCGGTGACCAGGACGACGGTGCCGCCCATGCTGACCATGACCGCACCGGACGCCTGGCGGGCGATTTCGCCCGTCTCCAGCGTGACTTCGTGATTACCGTACTGGAATGACTTGGTTACTTTCGCCATGTTGATTTCCTGCCCTCTTGATCTTTGCGTTCACGGGCGAACGCAGAACCTTTGGAGAGTGCGGCCAGGGACGGCCGCCCTTTGGACTCTCGCGTTCAGCACGAACGCAAAAGTTACCTCCGCAGGCCGAGGCGCTCGATCAGGCTCTGGTAACGAGCCAGGTCGTGGTCCTTGAGGTAGGCAAGCAGGCTCTTGCGGCGGTTCACCAGCTTCAGCAGGCCGCGGCGGGAGTGGTGATCCTGCTTGTGCGACTTGAAGTGATCGGTGAGGTGATCGATACGGGCGGACAGCAGCGCCACCTGCACTTCGGTGGAGCCGGTGTCGTTCGGCACGCGGCCGAAGTCAGCGATGATCTTGCCGGTCTGTTCTGCGGTAAGCGACATGGTGATACCTGTTTCCTTGAAAAGGCGATGCGAAGCTTGCGTTTGCGCCATCGGGATGACGCAAACGAAAGCTTCGCCTATGGGATGAAAGTGTCGGAAAGTGGGTTGGGATGAGCCATTGCTGGCTCACCCCTCCCTAAGAACCGTGTGTGCGACTTGTCATCGCACACGGCTCCAATTTGACGAAGCTCCTGTCAGGGTGCCGGATTCTTGACTGTCAGACTCAGGCGATGAACCTGCGTACGGCAGAAGGGGTGCAATAATACCCGATTAGAAAACGCGTTTGTACCGCCCAGCACCCGCAACTGCAGGTGATGGTCGTGCCAGCCGGTCTCTCTCAACAAGGGTGATGGGGAGCGCCCGGGCTTCACGGCGGCGGCAGGTTGAAGCCCCGCAGGATGCGGCTGCGTCCGTCCGCGTCCAGCTCCAGCAAGGCCAGCAGGGCGCCGTCGCCGGCGAACGCGGCATGCGGTCCGCGGGCCCCGGCCACCACGATCGGCTGGCCGCGGGCGATGGCCTGGCTCTGCGCCTCGTCGAGCTGCAGCCTGGGCCAGTCGACCACCCCCGCCGCCACCGGCAGCAGCCACGCCAGCAGAACCACGTCGCCCAGCCCGGCCGCCTGCTCCAGTTCGGCCAGGGTGACCATGCGCGGCGTGCGGAACGGCTCCACCCACTCCCGCCGCAAGGCGGTGAGGTGGGCACCGCAGCCCAGCGCCTCGCCCAGGTCCACAGCCAGAGAACGTATGTAGGTGCCCGATCCGCACTCCACCTCGAGCACCAAGGTATCCGCCGTACGCGACAACAGCTCCAGCCGATGGACCTCGACCTCGCGCGGCGGCGCTTCCACGACCTCGCCGCGACGCGCCTTGAGGTACAGCCGCTCGCCGCCCTGCTTGAGCGCCGAGTAGGCCGGCGGCACCTGCACGATGCGACCGCGAAGCGGCGCCAGCGCCGCCTCGATGGCGGCATCGTCCAGCGCGGGCACCGCCCGCTCGCGCAGCACTTCACCCTCGCGATCCGCGGTGACGGTGGTGACGCCCAGACGGCAGGTGGCCCGGTACGCCTTGCGGGCGCCGAGCAGGTTGCCGGCCAGCTTGGTGGCTTCGCCGAAGCACAGTGGCAGCAGGCCGGTGGCCATCGGATCGAGCGCGCCGGTGTGGCCGCCCTTGGCGGCGCGGAACAGGCGGCGCACTTCCTGCAGGGCCTGGTTGGAACTCAGGCCCTCGGGTTTGTCGAGCAGCACGATGCCGTGCAGGTCGCGCCAAGCGATGCGGGGGAGCTTGCGTTCGCGGGGCATGAAACTCGGGTCAGGATCCGTCCGATGGCGCGGCGTCGCCCGCGTCGCGCAACAGCGCGTCGATGCGTTCTCCCTTGTCCACCGAGTCGTCGTATTTGAAGCGCAGCTCCGGCACGCGGCGCAGCCGCATGCTGCGCGACAGGCTGCGGCGGAACTCACCGGCCAGGGCGTTGAGCGCCTTCACCGCCGTGACCGACTGCTCGGGCAGCAGCGCAGTCACCCATACCGCGGCGAAATCGAGGTCGCGGCTCACTTCCACGTCCGAGACGCTGCACGACGGCAGGCCGTGGTCGCGCACGGCGGCGTGCACCAGCAGGCCCAGCTCGCGGCGCAGTTCGGCGCCTACACGGTCGGTACGTTTGAAGTCGCGGGAGGGCATGGTCGATATCGTGACAGGAAAGCAAAAAAGCAAAGCGCGTTACTGATGTCCAGAAAGTGCTGTCCTGCACTTTTTTGGCTCGGCGCGCCGGGCTTCGCCCGTCGCACCTCCGCCGAAGCTGCGGCTCAACCGCAGCTTCGCGTGCGGCCATCCATGGCCGCGCCCGTACCCTGTAACGCCCTTTGGGCGTTACAGGGTACGGGCCACCTCGATACGCTCGAAGCACTCGATCTGGTCGCCGACCTTGACGTCGTTGTACTGCTTCACGGCGATACCGCATTCCATGCCGTTGCGCACTTCGTCGACCAGGTCCTTGAAGCGGCGGAGCGACTCCAGCTCGCCCTCGAACACCACTGTATTGTCACGCAACACGCGGATCGGCTTGCTGCGCTTGACATGGCCTTCGGTGACCATGCAGCCGGCGACCGCGCCGAACTTGGAGCTGCGGAACACCTCGCGCACCTGGGCGATGCCGAGGATCTCCTCGCGGATCTCCACGCCCAGCAGGCCGGATGCCGCCTGCTTCACCTGGTCGATCACGTCGTAGATGATCGAGAAATAGCGCACATCGAGGCCGGCGGTGTCGATCACCTTGCGCGCCGAAGCGTCGGCGCGTACGTTGAAGCCAATCACCAGCGCCTTGGAGGCGGCGGCCAGGGTGGCGTCGGACTCGGTGATGCCGCCGACACCGGCAGCAATCACGTTGACCTTGACGTTCTCGTTGCCGATCGCGCTGAGCGATTCGCGCAGCGCCTCGACCGAGCCCTGCACGTCGGCCTTGACCAGGATATTGAGCGTCTGCTGGCCGGTACCCTGACCCATCTGCGCCATGATGTCCTCGAGGCGGTTGGCCTTGCTGACCATGCGCGTCTCGCGGCGCTTCAGCTGGCGCTCGGCGGCCACCTGCTTGGCCAGCTTCTCGTCGGCCACCACCACGAAATCGTCGCCCGCTTCCGGCACGCCGGAAAGGCCCAGCACCTGTACCGGGATCGACGGGCCAGCTTCCTGCACGGTCTTGCCGGTTTCGTCGACCAGCGCGCGCATGCGGCCGTACTCCACGCCGCAGACCACGAAGTCGCCGCGCTTCAGCGTGCCCTGCTGCACCAGCACCGTAGCCACCGGGCCGCGGCCCTTGTCCAGGCTGGATTCGATCACCACGCCCGAGGCGGCACCGTCGACCACCGCGGTGAGTTCCATCACCTCGGCCTGCACCGAAATCGCGTCGAGCAGTGCGTCGATGCCCATGCCGGTCTTGGCCGACACCGGTACGAACGGCGTGTCGCCGCCCCACTCTTCCGGTATCACTTCGAGGTTACCGAGGCCCTGCTTGACGTGGTCCGGGTTGGCGTCGGCCTTGTCCATCTTGTTGAGCGCCACGATCAGCGGCACCTTGGCCGCCTGCGCGTGCTTCACGGCCTCGGCGGTCTGCGGCATCACGCCATCGTCGGCCGCCACCACCAGCACCACGATGTCGGTGGACTGCGCGCCGCGGGCGCGCATCGCGGTGAACGCGGCGTGGCCCGGGGTGTCGAGGAAGGTGATCACGCCCTTCGGCGTCTCCACGTGATAGGCGCCGATGTGCTGGGTGATGCCGCCGGCTTCGCCCGAAGCGACCTTGGTGCGGCGGATGTAGTCGAGCAGCGAGGTCTTGCCGTGGTCGACGTGACCCATGATGGTGACCACCGGCGGACGCGGGTGCTTCTCGCCCTCCAGCTCCACGCTTTGGGTGTGTGCGGCCAGTGCGGCCTCGGCGTTGTTGGCATTGGCCTCGACCACCTTGTGGCCGAGCTCCTCCACCACCAGCGTCGCGGTGTCGCGATCGATGGTCTGGTTGATGGTCGCCATCACGCCCATCTTGAACAGCGCCTTGACCACCTCGGAGCCCTTGACCGCCATCTTCTGCGCCAGCTCGGCGACGACGTTGGCGTCGCCCACCACCACCTCGCGCACGACAGCGGCGGTGGGACGGGTGAAGCCATGCGCGCCGGACGCCGGCGTGCCGCCGCGCACGGCCTCGCGGGCAGCGCCCTTGACCGGCTTGCCGCGCTTGCCGCTGGAGCGGCGGGCGCGATCGGCGTCGCTCAAATGCAACTCGCCTGCGGCGAAGCGCTTGCCGCCAGCCACGTCCTCGCGATCGCGGCCGCCATGGCGGGATTTGCCTCGCGCATCGCCCGCCGCGGCAGGCGCTGCGGCACGTGCCGCAGCCGGTGCGGGGGCCGGTGCAGGTGCGGGCGCCGGCTTGACCAGCTTCTCGCGCTTGCGCGGCTCATGCACCTGCGGAACGATCATGCCCAGGCCGCGCGTATCGAGGCGCTGCACCACCGGCTGGGCCGGCTCGGCGACATCGCCGCCACTCGCCGGCAATTCCGCTTGCGGAACGGGTTCGGAAACACTTTCTTCTGGCTCGACGCCCGGCTCGTCAGCGGTGACGGCGACGTGCGCCGCCTCGGCCGCGGCCTCGGCTTCGCGGCGACGCTCCTCGGCCTGCTCCTGGGCCTGGCGACGTTCCTCCTGCTCGCGCTGCTGTGCTTCCTGCCTGCGCTGCTCGGCCTCGCGGCGATCGTGCTCTTCCTGCGCGCGCTGTTCGCGCGATTCGGCAAGCTTGCGCACGGCCTCTTCGCGCTCCGGCTCGACGCTCGCTTCCTCCGCGATCACGCTGCGCTTGACGTAGGTACGCTTGGCGCGCACCTCGATGTTCACCGTCTTCGCGGTGGCCGCGGCACCGCGGCCGCCCGGCGTGGAAACCTTCAGTTCGCCGACCACGCGGCGTTTCAGCGTGATCTGGCGCGGTGCACTGTCGGCGGCCTCGGCCGCCGGCTCACCCTTGCCGTGGGTGCGACGCAGGAAGCCCAGCAGCTTCATGCGCTCGGTGGTGCTGATGAGTTGATCGGGCTTGGAGAAATTCATGCCGGCTTCGGCAAGCTGCGCGAGCAGCTTGTCCATCGGCAATTTCACCTGCTCGGCAAGTTGTTTGATCGTGATGTCCGACATCGTGTTGTTTCTCCGCCTTTCCCGCGCTTGTCGCCCGTGCGGCCGTTGCCGCGCGAACACCGCCATCCCTGGTGGAAGGCCAATGGCCTTCCTCGGCGCGCCCGTCCGGGGCGCGGCCGTTCGCGGTTAGCCGCCCTTCTCCAGTTGCTCGATCATCGGCGCGCGCGCCGCCATGATCAGCGCTGCTGCCCGCTCTTCGGTCATGCCTTCGATGTCGATCAGGTCGTCCACCGCCTGGTCGGCGAGGTCGTCCACGCTGACCACCCCACGCGCCGCGAGCGCGTAGGCCGTCTCGTCGTCCATGCCATCGAGCGCCACCAGCTCCTCGCTGGGCTGGTGGCCATCGAGGTTCTCCTCGACGGCCAGCGCCTCGGTGAGCAGCGCATCGCGGGCGCGGGCGCGCAGCTCCTCGACGATGTCTTCGTCGAAGCCCTCCACCGCCAGCAGCTCGGCGCTGGGCACGTAGGCGATTTCCTCGACGCTGGAGAAGCCCTCCTGCACGAGGATGTTGGCGATCTCCTGGTCCACCTCGAGCTTTTCCATGAACAGGGTGCGGGCAGCCTCCTGCTCGGCCTCACTTTTGGCGGCGACCTGGTCCTGTGTCATCACGTTGAGCTGCCAGCCGGTGAGCTTGCTGGCGAGGCGCACGTTCTGGCCGCCACGGCCGATCGCCTGGGACAGCTTGTCCTCGGCCACCGCGATGTCCATCGAGTGCTTGTCCTCGTCCATGATGATGGACTGCACCTCGGCCGGTGCCATCGCGTTGATGACGAACTGCGCCTGGTTCTCGTGCCACAGGATGATGTCCACGCGCTCGCCGTTGAGGTCGTTGGACACCGCCTGCACGCGCGAACCGCGCATGCCGATGCACGCGCCGATGGGGTCGGTGCGGCTGTCGTGGGCCAGCACGGCGATCTTGGCGCGATCACCCGGATCGCGGGCGCAGCCCTTGATCTCGACCAGGCCCTGACCGACTTCCGGCACCTCGAGCTTGAACAGCTCGATCATGAATTCCGGTGCGGCGCGCGACACGAACAGCTGCGGTCCGCGCACTTCGGACTTCACTTCGTAGAGGTAGCCGCGCACGCGGTCGCCGACGCGCACGGATTCGCGCGGGATGGTCTTGTCGCGCGGGATGAAGGCCTCGGCGTTGCCGCCGAGGTCGAGGTAGATGTTGCCGCGCTCGACGCGCTTGACGATGCCGGTGATCAGCTCGCCCACGCGGTCCTTGTAGGCATCGACCACCTGCTGGCGCTCGGCTTCGCGCACCCGCTGCACGATCACCTGCTTGGCGGCCTGCGCGGCGATGCGGCCGAACTCGGCGTTCTCGATCTGGGTCTCGATGTATTCGCCCACCTGGGCGTCGGCGCGCTCATCCACCGCGTCCATCAGGCGCAGCTGGTAGAACGGCGACTCCATCTCGCCGTCGTCGGCGATGACTTCCCAGCGACGGAAGGTCTCGTAGTCGCCGGTGTCGTGGTCGATGGAAACGCGAATGTCCGGCTCCTCGTCCGGATAGCGCTTCTTGGCAGCCGAAGCCAGCGCGGCCTCCATCGCTTCGAAGATCACTTCGCGCGGCACGCCCTTCTCGTTGGCAACGGCGTCGACCACCAGCAAAAGTTCTTTGCTCATTGCTGCAGCTCCATGGGCGCCCTGATGGCGGCCAGTAAAATTTTGCATTCGTCCGTGACTGCTTGGGTTAAGAAGCAGCCTCCCTGGCCGCACTTTTCAATTTTTCTGCTTCGTCCATGATCTTGGGTAGCAGGAAGCGACTGTCCATGGTCGCGCTCCCCGATTCAATGCCGCCTCAATCAACCTTCTTCTTGCTGGGACCCTTGCCGGGCTTGGGCTTGGGTGCATAGCCAAGCTCCACCCAGTCCGGCACCACGCGGGCGCTTTCGACCTGCGCGTGGTCGAAGGCGAACACCTTGCCCTCGGCTTCCAGCGAGATGCGTTCGCCTTCCACCGCCAGCAGCTTGCCGCGAAGTCGGCGACGCCCTTCCAGCGGCGCGCGCAGCAGCAGCTTCACTTCCTGGCCGGTCACGCGCGCGAACTGCGCGGCGGTGAACAGCGGGCGGTCGATGCCAGGCGAAGAAACCTCCAGCACGTAGTGGCCGGGGATGGGATCCTCCACGTCCAGCAGCGCGGAAAGCTCGCGACTGGCCGCCTCGCAATCCTCGATGCCCACTTCGCGCCGCTCGCCATCGGCGGCAACCGCGCCTTCGGGGACATCCAGGTAGACGCGCAGCGTGCTCTGCCCCTGCGAGGGCAGGAACTCCACGCCCATGCACTCCAGGCCGAGGTCGGCAAGGGCGGCGCTGAAACGTTGTGCGAGTGCGTGTGTATCCATCATGCATCCCAGATCGCGAAAACAAAAAATGGGCTCAACGGCCCATTCCCTGCCCCTTGCCGGAGCGTCCTCGCCGATGTACCGACTCCAGGCAGCTCCTCGGACGTTCGCCAGCGGCAAGAAGCCGCGAAAAACGCGACGCCGTCCTGGCGCCCAACAAAAAAGCCTCACGAGGAGGCTTTCTTGTTCCAAGAAAGTATCTGGTAGCGGGGGCAGGATTCGAACCTGCGACCTTCGGGTTATGAGCCCGACGAGCTGCCAGACTGCTCCACCCCGCATCAGAGTCCGAAGATTCTAGCGAGGCTTACCATTTACCGCAAGCCTCGCCGAAGGACTTTCCATCAAATGTTTCGATCAGCCGAGGCCGAACGAACGGCGGCACCAGCCCAGCAGCGGGCCCCAGTACACGCCCAGCACCAGCAGCGCCAGCGCATTGATCGACAGCACCACGCGCAGCGAGGCATCGGCCTGCGGCTGGTCGGCACCGCCCTCTTCCGGCTTGTCGAAATACATCACCTTGACCACGTGCAGGTAGTAGTACAGGCCAATGATCGCGAACACTGCGCCGACGATGGCCAGCCACAGCATGTGCGCGTCGATCGCCGCCTGCAGCACGAGGTACTTCGCGTAGAAGCCGAACAGCGGCGGCACGCCGGCCAGCGAGAACAACGCCAGCGCCATCAGCGCGGCGAACCACGGCGAGCGCTGGTTCAGGCCCTTGAGGTCGGCGATCTCCTCGCACTCGAAGCCCGCGCGGGCCAACGCCAGGATCACGCCGAACGACACCGTGCTCATCAGCGCGTAGCTGATCGCGTAGAACATCGCCGCGGAATAGCCTTCCGGCCCCGCGCTGACCAGGCCGACCAGCAGGTAGCCCATGTGCGAGATGGTCGAATACGCCAGCATGCGCTTGAGGTTGGTCTGCACGATGGCGACCAGGTTGCCGATCGCCATCGACAGCACTGCGATCGCGGCCAGCATCGGCTGCCAATGCTGCGACAGGCCGCCCATCCCGGTCTCCAGCAGGCGCCACGCCATGCCGAAAGCGGCCAGCTTGGAGGTGGAGGCGATGAAGGTGGTGACCGGGGTGGAGGCGCCCTGGTAGACGTCGGGAATCCACATGTGGAACGGCGCCGCGCCCAGCTTGAAGGCGATGCCCACCAACATGAAGATCAGGCCGAACACCAGCAGATGCGGCATCGCGCTCTGCGTCACCGCCACGTGCAACTGGGCCAGGTCGAGCGAACCGGTGGCGCCGTACACCATCGACATGCCGTACAGCAGCATGCCGGAGGACAGCGCACCCAGTACGAAGTACTTGATCGCGGCTTCGGAGGACAGCGGCGAGTCGCGGTTCAGCGCCACCAGCGCGTAGGACGACAGCGTCAGCAGTTCGAGGCCCAGGTAGACCATCACCAGGTTGCCGGCCGACACCAGCAGCATCACGCCGATCACCGCGAACAGCATCAACGTGTAGAACTCGCCGACGAACTGCTTGCGCTCGACCAGGTAAGGCCGCGCGTAGATGAACACCAGCAGGGTGCTGAGCAGCGCGAATACCTTGAGGATTTCCGAGACCTGGTCGCGCACGAACATGCCGCCGAAGGCGGTCACGGTAACGTCGGGCTGGCCGGCCACCACCATGTAGCCGGTGACCACCAGCACCACGACGGCGATCCAGTGCAGCGTGCCGCGCTGTTCCGGCTTCATGAAGGCATCCAGCAACAGCAGCAAGCAAGCCACCGCCACCAGGTAGAACTCCGGCAACAGGATCAGGATGTCGTTGAGAGTAGGCATGTTCGATCCTGCTTAAATCTTGTGGATGGCCAGCTGCTGCACCACCTGCGACACCGAGCTGTCCATCAGGTGGATCAGCGGCTCCGGCCAGATGCCCAGCGCCACCGTCAGCGCGGCGAAGGCAAGCAGCACGAAGGTCTCGCGGCCGTTGATGTCCTTCATCTCGGCCACGTGTGGATTGTGGATTTCACCCCACAACACGCGCTTGACCAGCCACAGCGTGTAGGCCGCGCCGATGATCAGGGTGAACGCGGCGAAGAACGCGATCCACGGATTGGCCTTGAAACTGGCCAGAACCACCATGAACTCGCCGACGAAACCGCTGGTGCCCGGCAGGCCGCAGTTGGCCATCGCGAACAGCACGTAGAAGAAGCCGAACCACGGCATCACGTTGATGACGCCGCCGTAGTCCTTGATCAGGCGGGTGTGCAGGCGGTCGTACATCACGCCGATGCAGGTGAACATCGCGCCGGAGACGAAGCCGTGCGAGATCATCTGCACCATCGCGCCCTGCATGCCAAGCTGTGCGGTGTCGACGTCGCCGAGCTGGCGCGCCAGCAGGAACGCAATGAAGATGCCCAGCGTGACGAAGCCCATGTGCGCCACGGACGAGTACGCCACCAGCTTCTTCATGTCCTCCTGCACCAGCGCCACGTAGCCGATGTACACCACCGCCACCAGGCTGAGCGCGATCACCAGCCAGGCGAAGTGTTGTCCCGCATCCGGCACGATCGGCAGGATGAAGCGCAGCATGCCGTAAGTACCCACCTTCAGCATCACCGCCGCCAGCACCACCGAGCCACCGGTAGGCGCCTCCACGTGTGCATCCGGCAACCAGGTGTGCACCGGCACCATCGGCACCTTGATCGCGAAGGCGAGCAGGAAGGCGAAGAAAATCCACATCTGCTCGTTGAAGGTCAGCGGTAGCGCCGCCAGCGCATGCAGATCGAAGGTGCCGGCCTTGTGGTACAGGTACAGCAGCGCGATCAGCATGAAGACCGAGCCGAGGAAGGTGTAGATGAAGAACTTCAGCGTCGCATACACCCGGCGCGGGCCGCCCCAGACACCGATGAGGATGAACATCGGGATCAGCATCGCCTCGAAGAACACGTAGAACAGCAAGGCGTCGGTGGCGCAGAACACGCCGATCATCACACCTTCGAGCGCGAGCATCGCGGCCATGTACTGGTGCGGCTTGTCCTGGATCACCTCCCATGCACCGACCACCACGAGGATGCCGACGACGGTGGTGAGCAGGATCAGCGCCACCGAGATGCCGTCCACGGCCAGGCCGTAGTGCACGTTCAGCGAGGCGATCCACAGGTGGCTCTCGACCAGCTGCATGCCGCCCTTCGCCGCGTCGTACTGCGGCAGCAGGAACAGGCTCGCCACGAAGGTGAGCACCATGAACAGCAGCGCGAGCCAGCGCGCCAGGTTGGGCCGGGCAGACCCGGCCAGCAGCACCGGCACCGCGCCGGCGATGGGCAGCCAGATCAGAAGGCTGAGCAAGTGATTGAACATGTTTGCTTGCTTCCCTTATTGCACAGCCGGCATGGAACCGAACAGCCAATACCCGCCGAGCAGCAGGATCAGGCCAAGGATCATCGCGAAGGCGTACTGGTAGAGGTAACCCGACTGCAACCGGCGCATGCCGGCGGCGACGCGGCGCGTCATGGCGGTGGTGCCGTCGACCATCACGCCATCGATCACCGCGGCGTCGCCTGCCTTCCAGAACAGTCGGCCGAGCTTCTGGCCGCCCTTGGCGAACACGGCGAAATAGATGTCGTCGATCCAGTACTTGCGGTCGAGCACGGTCCACAACGGCTTCAGCGCGCTCTTGACCTTGCCGGCCATCGCCGGATTGAACAGGTAGATGTAGGTCTGGATGATGAAGGCCAGCAGCACCAGGCCGAACGGCCCGATCGGGTTGAACCCGTGCAACGCCATCGACAGCGCGCCGTGAAACTCGCCGCCCAGCTCGCCGAGGACGTTGTTCGCTTCGTTCACGTGGATGGCCGGACCGAACCAGCCGCCGAACAGCATCGGCTTCACCGCGAAGAAACCCACCAGCAGCGACGGGATCGCCAGCAGCACCAGCGGTAGGGTCACCACCCACGGCGACTCGTGCGGTGCGTGTTCCAGCACGCCCGGCTCATGGTGGCCGTGATCGTCATGGTGGTCGCCGTGATGCGCATCGTGGCCGTGGCCATGATGCGCCTTCACCGTGAAACGCTCCTTGCCGTGGAAGGTCAGGTACATCTGGCGGAAGGTGTACAGGCCGGTCACGAAGGCGCCGATCAACACGCAGAAATAGGCGTAATGGGAACCCCAGCGATGCGACTCGCCGACCGCCTCGATGATCGCGTCCTTCGAGTAGAAACCCGAGAAGAAAGGCACGCCGCACAGCGCCAGCGAGCCGATCCACATGGTGATCCAGGTGATCGGCATGTACTTGCGCAGGCCGCCCATGTAGCGCATGTCCTGCTCGTGGTGCATGGCGATGATCACCGAGCCTGCGCCGAGGAACAGAAGCGCCTTGAAGAAGGCGTGCGTCATCAGGTGGAACACCGCGCCGGCGTAGGCCGACACGCCGAGCGCCACCGTCATGTAGCCCAGCTGCGACAGCGTGGAGTACGCCACCACGCGCTTGATGTCGTTTTGCACGATGCCGATCAGGCCGGTGAACAAGGCTCCTGTCGCACCAATGACCATCACGAAGCTGAGTGCAGTATCGGACAGCTCGAACAGCGGCGACATGCGCGCCACCATGAAGATGCCGGCGGTCACCATCGTCGCCGCGTGGATCAGTGCGGAGATCGGCGTCGGGCCTTCCATCGAGTCGGGCAGCCACACGTGCAGCGGCACCTGCGCCGACTTGCCCATCGCGCCGATGAACAGGCAGATGCAGATCACCGTGGCCGCGTCCCACTGCGTGTTGGCGGTGATCTGCAGGGTCTTGCCGACCAGGCCGGGCGCTGCCGCGAACACGGTGGCGTAGTCCAGCGAACCGAGGAAGTAGAGCACTGCCGAGATGCCGAGCAGGAAGCCGAAGTCGCCCACGCGGTTGACCAGGAAGGCCTTCAGGTTGGCGAAGATCGCGGTCGGCCGCTTGAACCAGAAGCCGATCAGCAGGTACGAGACCAGGCCCACCGCCTCCCAGCCGAAGAACAGCTGCAGGAAGTTGTTGCTCATCACGAGCATCAGCATCGAGAAGGTGAACAACGAGATGTAGCTGAAGAAGCGCTGGTAACCCGGATCATCGGCCATGTAGCCGATGGTGTAGACATGCACCAGCAGCGACACGAAGGTGACCACCACCATCATCATCGCGGTGAGGCGGTCGACCAGGAAGCCCACGTTGGCGCTGTACTTGCCGATTGCGAACCAGGTGTAGATGTCCTGGTTGTAGTTGGTCGCGCCGCCCCAGACCAGCGAGTAGAGCACGTAGAACGCCAGGCCGCAGGAGACCAGCAGGCCGAGGATGGTGACGCTATGCGCGCCGGCGCGGCCGATCTGCTTGCCGAGGAAGCCGGCCAGCAGGCAGCCCACCAGCGGCGCCAGCGCGATCGTCAGCAGGATGGATGTCGAAAGTTGCATCGGCTCAACCCTTCATGCTGTCGATTTCGGCGACGTTGACCGTGCTGCGGTTGCGGAACAGCAGCACCAGGATCGCCAGGCCAATGGCGGATTCCGCCGCGGCCACGGTGAGGATGAAGAACACGAACACCTGCCCCGCCACGTCGTGGCCGAAGCGGGAGAACGCGACGAAGTTGATGTTCACCGCCAGCAGCATCAGTTCGATCGCCATCAGCAGCACGATCACGTTCTTGCGGTTGATGAACAGGCCGGCGACGGCGATGCAGAACAGGATCGCGCCGAGCACGATGAAGTGCGAAAGGGTAATCATGGCTTGGGCTCCTGTGCCGGGGCGGCGTCGGCGGGATGCTCGGCCGCCATCTTCACCACGCGCACGCGGTCGCGCGGGTTCACCTGCACCTGCTGGCTGGCCTGCTGGCGCTTCACGCCGGTGCGCTCGCGCAGGGTCAACGCCACCGCGGCGACCACGCCCACGGTGAGGATCAACGCGGCGATTTCGAACGGCAGCAGGTACTGCGTGTACAGCGCCTTGCCCAGCCACGCGGTATTCGACGCGCCGGCCGGGTTCGCACCCAGCGTCTGTGCGTGCATCACGCGCACGCCGATCAGGCCCAGCATTTCCACCAGCATCACCACGGCCACCACCAGGCCGACCGGCAGGAAACGCACGAAACCCTCGCGCAGGCGCTCCTGGTCGATGTCCAGCATCATCACCACGAACAGGAACAGCACCATCACCGCGCCGACATAGACCACGATCAGCGCGATGGCGAGGAACTCCGCCTCGGCCAGCATCCAGATGCAGGCCGTACTGAAGAAGGTCAGCACCAGCGCCAGCACCGCATGCACCGAGTTGCGCAGGCTGATCACGGCCAGGGCGGAAACCACCGCGACCGTGCTGAACGCGTAGAAGCAAATGAGTTGGAACAGGTTGGGATCGATCATGATTGTTCCGTCCTCAGCGGTAGGCCGCGTCTTGCGCACGGGCCGCGGCGATGTCCGCCTCGAAGCGGTCGCCGATGGCGAGCAACTGCAGCTTGGTCACCACGTTCTCGCCGCGCTGCTCGAAGTGGTACTCGTGCACGTGCGTCTCGACGATCGAGTCCACCGGGCAGCTCTCTTCGCAGAAGCCGCAGAAGATGCACTTGAACAGGTCGATGTCGTAGCGGGTGGTGCGGCGCTGTCCGTCGCTCTCGCGCGGCGCGGAATCGATGGTGATCGCCAGCGCCGGACACACCGCCTCGCACAGCTTGCAAGCGATACAGCGCTCCTCGCCGTTCGCGTAGCGGCGCAGCGCGTGCAGGCCGCGGAAGCGGTTCGACTTGGGGATGTGCTCCATCGGGTAGCGCATCGTGTACTTCGGGCTGAACAGGTAGCGCCAGGTGAGCGCGAGGCCCTTGAGCAACTCGATCAGCAGCAGGCTGTTGAAATAGCTGATTACGCGTTTCATCGGAATTCTCAAGCCCCCGCGATGCCGTAGTACTTCATGCAACCGGCCACCAGCACCCACGCGATCGCGATCGGAATGAATACCTTCCAGCCCAGCCGCATGATCTGGTCATAGCGGTAGCGCGGGAAGGTGGCGCGCAGCCACAGGAAAAGGAAGGCGAAAACGAAAACCTTGGCGAACAGCCACAGCGGGTTGCCCTGGCCGATCAGGCCCCAGCTCGCCGGGAACGGGCTGAGCCAGCCGCCGGTGAACAGGATCGAGGCGAGGAAGCTCACCAGGATCATGTTGGCGTACTCGGCCAGGAAGAACAGCGCGAACGCCGAGCCGGAATACTCCACGTGGAAACCGGCGACGATTTCCGACTCGCCCTCCGCCACGTCGAAGGGCGCACGGTTGGTCTCAGCCACGCCGGAGATGAAGTAAATGACGAACACCGGCAGCAACGGCCACATGTACCAGCCGAAGATGCCCTTGCCGCCGGCCTGCGCGTTGACGATGTCGGTAAGGTTCAGCGAACCGGCCAGCACCAGCACGCACACCAGGCACAGGCCCATCGCCAGCTCGTACGAGATCACCTGCGCCGCGGAACGCATCGCGCCAAGCAGCGCATAGCGCGAGTTCGACGACCAGCCGGCGAGGATGATGCCGTACACGCCGATCGAGGTCATCGCCAGCAGGTAGAGCAGGCCTGCGTTGGCGTTCGACAGCACCAGCTTGGCGCCGAACGGGATCACCGCCCATGCCGCCAGCGCCGGCACCAGCGCGATCAGCGGCGCGAGGTAATACAGCGCGCGGTTCGCGTTGGTCGGCAGGATCACTTCCTTCAGCAGCAGCTTCACCACGTCGGCGAAGGCCTGCAGCAAGCCAAACGGACCGACCTTGTTCGGCCCCATGCGGACGTGCATCCAGCCGAGCACCTTGCGCTCCCACCACACATAGAGCGCCACCGTGATGACCAGCGGCAACACGATGCACAGGATGTGGATGACCGGCCAGACGACCTGGTTGAGTAACTGTTCGCCCATGTGCCTTACGCCCTGCTCAAGGTGATGGCTGCGCCGTGGGGCGGCAGCGTGGCGGTGGTGTCCTGTGCGGCCTCGATCCACACGGCACCGTCGGGCACGGTGCGGTCGATCGCTACCGGCAGCGCGGCTTCGCCGACGCGCACCGGCGCACCGTCGGCCAGTCCGAGGCGCGCGGCTTCGTCCGCGTTGATGCGAACGGCCGGTGCGCGGTTCAGCGGATGCGCATTGAGCGCGGTGGCCCGGCGCAACACCGCGTCGCCGCGATAGATCGGCCAGGTGGCGATGCGTGCCAGGCCCGCCACCGGCTTGCGCGCGGCGAGCGAATGTCGCGGCGGAACGGCGCGCGCCGTGATGCCTTCGCGCAAGCCCGCGAGGTCGTCGAACTCGAAAGCGGTGAGCTGCATCAGGCCGCCCAGCGCACGCAGCACCTTCCAGCCCGGCCGAGCGTCGCCCGGCGCCTTCGCGCCGGTCTGCACTGCCTGCGACAAGCCGTCGACGTTGACCAGCGTGCCGTCGGTTTCCGGCAGCAGGGCGATCGGCAGGATCACGTTGGCAACCTCGCGCAGCGCGGCGCTGGCGTAGGCGCTGAACGCCACTACCTGTTGCGCGCCACGCAGTGCGTTGAGCGCCAGCGCGCCGTCGGCGAAATCATGCGGCGGCTCCACGCCGTACAGCAGGTAACCCTTGCGCGGCTGGACCAGCATGGCCTGCGCATCCAGCCCGCCGTTGCCCGGCACCACGCCGAGCTGGCCAAGGCCGATGGCGTTCGCGCCCACCGGCAGTTCGTCGTAGCCGGCGCCAGTGGCCGTGGCGACGAAACGCGCGATGGCGCGCAACCACGAAGCCTCCGGGTGGGTGGCCGCGGCTTCGCCGAGGATCACCACCGCCTTGCCCGACTTCAGTGCGGCAATCGCGGCGTGATCGCCCTCGTCGCTGGCGGCGGCATTGATCGCATCGGCCAGCTCGACCGGCGCGGCGGCACCTTCCGCGACGGCGGCGCGGGCCAGTGCCAGCATCGCATCGACCATGCCTTGCGGCGGCACGATGGCGGCACCGGCCAGCTTGTAGTTGAACTCGAACGCGGCCGGATTGACCGCATACACCCGGGCGCCCTGCTTGGTCGCCTGGTGCAGCCGATGGTTGAGCAGTGGCATCTCGCGGCGCAGGTCGGAGCCGACCAGCAGTGCGGCGCGCACCTGCGACACCTCCGCCACCGGCAGGCCGAAACGGCTGGCCACGGCGTTGTCGGCAAAATCGAGCTGGCGCAGGCGGTGGTCGACGTGGGCCGTGCCCAAGCCGCGCGCCAGGCGCATCAGCAGGTCGGCTTCCTCGTTGGTGGTGGCGGGATGCACCAGCACGCCCAGCTCGCTGCCCGGCACGCTCCTCAGTGCCTCGGCAGCAAGGGAAAGAGCGTCGTCCCAAGTGGTCTGCTGCCACTGGCCGTTGCGCTTGACCTGCGGCGTGCTCACGCGGTCTGCCGCGTACAGGCCCTGGTGGCTGTAGCGGTCGCGATCGGACAGCCAGCACTCGTTGACCGACTCGTTGTCGCGGGGCACCGTGCGCAGCACCTGTCCACGACGCGTGTGCAGCCACAGGTTGGAGCCCAGCGCGTCGTGGTAGGCGACCGACGGCTTGGCGATCAGCTCCCAGGCGCGCGCCTGGTACTGGAACGGCTTGTTGGTGAGCGCGCCCACCGGGCAGACGTCGATGATGTTGCCGGAAAGCTCAGTCTCGATCGTCTTGCCGATGTAGGTGCCGATCTGCAGGTTCTCGCCGCGACTCATGCCGCCGAGTTCGTAGCTGCCGGCGATCTCGCTGGTGAAGCGTACGCAGCGCGTGCACTGGATGCAGCGAGTCATTTCAGTGGCGACCAGCGGCCCGATGTTCTCGTCGGCCACGGTGCGCTTGCGCTCGGTGTAGCGCGACACGCTGCGGCCGTAGCCCAGCGCCACGTCCTGCAGCTCGCATTCGCCGCCCTGGTCGCAGATCGGGCAGTCCAGCGGATGGTTGATCAGAAGGAACTCCATCACGTCCTTCTGGAACTTCAGCGCCTTGTCCGAGCGCGTGGTGACCTTCATGCCCTCGCCCACCGGCGTGGCGCAGGCCGGCTGCGGCTTCGGCATCGGGCGACCGCCCATCTCCACGTCCACCAGGCACATGCGGCAGTTGGCGGCGATCGGAAGCTTCCGGTGGTAGCAGAAACGCGGGATGACGATGCCGACGGCGTCGGCCGCCTCGATGATCATCGCACCCTTGCGGATCTGCGTGGGCTTGCCGTCGATCTCGATGTTGACGAGGTCGAGCGCGGCATTGCTGGTGGGCTGCGCACTCATGCAGCGACTCCACGGTTGGCGGCGAGCCGGTCCTCGGTCATCGAGCGACCATGCTGCACGTAATATTCGAATTCGTTCCAGAACTTGGCGAGGAAGCCCTGCACCGGCCACGCGGCGGCTTCGCCGAACGCGCAGATGGTGTGGCCCTCGATCTGGCCGGCGATGGCCTTGAGGCGGTGCAGGTCGTCCTGCGTGCCCTTGCCTTCCACGATGCGGGTCAGCACGCGGAACATCCAGCCGGTGCCCTCGCGGCACGGCGTGCACTGGCCGCAGGATTCGGCGTGGTAGAACTGCGCGATGCGATGGCAGGCCTTCACCATGCAGGTGGTCTCGTCCATCACGATCACCGCACCGGAACCCAGGCCCGAGCCCAGCTTCTGCAGGCAGTCGTAATCCATCGTGGCGGACATCATCTCCTCGGCGTTGAGCACCTTCATCGAGGAGCCGCCGGGGATCACCGCCTTGAGCGGGTGGCCGTTGCGCATGCCGCCGGCCATCTCGAGCAGGTCCTTGAAGGAAGTTCCCAGGCGGATCTCGTAGTTGCCCGGCCTGGCGACGTGGCCGGAGACCGAGAAGATCTTCGGGCCGCCGTTGTTCGGCTTGCCGAGGCCCAGGAACCACTCCGCGCCGTTGCGCAGGATCGCCGGCACCGAGGCGTAGGTCTCGGTGTTGTTGATCGTCGTCGGCTTGCCGTACAGGCCGAAGTTGGCCGGGAACGGCGGCTTGAACCGCGGCTGGCCCTTCTTGCCTTCCAGCGACTCCATCAGCGCGGTTTCCTCGCCGCAGATGTAGGCGCCGGCGCCCAGCGCGCCGTAGATGTCCACGTCGATGCCCGAGCCCTGGATGTTCTTGCCCAGCAGGCCGGCCGCGTAGGCTTCCTTCAGCGCTTCCTCGAAGTGCTCGAACGGCTCGTGGTGGAACTCGCCGCGCAGGTAGTTGTAGGCCACGGTGGAGCCGGTGCAGTAGCAGGCGATCGCCAGGCCTTCGATCACCGCGTGCGGGTTGTAGCGCAGGATGTCGCGGTCCTTGGCCGTACCGGGTTCCGACTCGTCCGAGTTGCAGAGGATGTACTTCTGCATGTTGCCCTTCGGCATGAAGGACCACTTCAGGCCGGTGGGAAAGCCCGCGCCGCCGCGGCCGCGCAGGTTGCTGTTCTTGACGATCTCGACCAGCGAGGCGGGATCGGGCTTCTCCGAGAGGATTTTCCTCCACGCCTTGTAGCCGTCCACCTTCTCGTAGCTGTCCATCGCCCACGGCTTGTCGAAATGCAGCGTGGTGTAGACGACCTGGTGTTCCTGGGGTGCGGGTCCGACCGGACCAGTGGTGCTCGCCATGATCCTTACTCCAACCCGTCCAGAATCTGGTCGAGCTTCTCGATGGTGATGCGCTCGTGGTAGTGGCCGTTCACGGTCATCGCCGGCGCGTATACGCAGGCGGCGATGCACTCCTCCTCGCGCTTGAGGTAGATGCGGCCATCTGCGGTGCTCTCGCCCAGCTTGATGCCGAGCTTCTGCTCGCAATGCTTCACCAGGTCCATGCCGCCATTGAGCCAGCACGAGATGTTGGTGCAGATCGCCACGTTGTTGCGGCCCACCGGCCGGGTTTCCAGCATCGAGTAGAAACTGGCCACTTCGTAGGCCCACACTGCGGGCAGGTCGAGGTACTTCGCCACCGCCGCGATCAGCTCATCGGTGAGGAAGCCCTGGTTCTGTTCCTGCGCGGCGAACAGCGCCTGGATCAGCGCCGAGCGCTTGCGGTCCGGCGGGAACTTGGTCAGCCAATGGTCGATGTGGTGGCGCGTGTGCTCGTTGAGCACGACGAGCGGATCGACGTTCTTGACCTGGTCGTAATGTCCGGTGGCTTTCATGCGTTTCTCCGTCGTGCCGGCTCAGCGGTCTACTTCGCCGAACACGAGGTCGTAGGTGCCGATCATCGCCACCACGTCGGCCAGCAGGTGGCCACGGACGATGGCGTCGATCGACGACAGATGGGCGAAGCCCGGCGCGCGCAGGTGCACGCGGAACGGCTTGTTGGCGCCGTCGGAGACGAGGTAGCAGCCGAACTCGCCCTTGGGCGCTTCCACCGCGGCGTACGTTTCGCCGGCCGGCACGCCGTAGCCCTCGGTGAACAGCTTGAAGTGGTGGATGAGCGCTTCCATGCTCTCCTTCATTTCCTCGCGCTTCGGCGGGGCCACCTTGTAGTTCTCCACCATCACCGGGCCGGGGTTGGCCTTCAGCCACTTCACGCACTGCTTGATGATGCGGTTGGACTGGCGCATCTCCTCGACGCGCACCAGATAGCGGTCGTAGCAATCGCCCTGCACGCCCACCGGGATGTCGAAATCCATCTCGGCGTACTTGGCATAAGGCTGCTTCTTGCGCAGGTCCCAGGCGATGCCCGAGCCGCGCAGCATCGCGCCGGTCATGCCCCAGGCCTGCGCCTGCTCGGGCGAGACCACGCCGATGCCGACGGTGCGCTGCTTCCAGATGCGGTTGCCGGTGAGCAGTTCCTCGTACTCGTCCACCTTCTTCGGGAAGTCGTCGGTGAACGCGTCGAGGAAGTCGAGCATGGAGCCTTCGCGCCAGCTGTTCAGGCGCTTCAGGTCCTTGCCCTTGTGCCAGGGCGACTCGCGGTACTGCGACATCTGCTCAGGCAGATCGCGGTAGACGCCGCCGGGGCGGTAGTACGCGGCGTGCATGCGCGCGCCCGACACCGCCTCATAGACGTCCATCAGTTCCTCGCGCTCGCGGAACGCGTAGAGGAACACCGCCATCGCGCCGAGGTCGAGCGCGTTCGAGCCCACCCACATCAGGTGGTTCAGGATGCGCGTGATCTCGTCGAACATGGTGCGGATGTACTGCGCGCGCTCCGGCGCCTCGATACCCAGCAGGTTCTCGATGGCGCGCACGTAGGCGTGCTCGTTGCACATCATCGAGACGTAGTCGAGGCGGTCCATGTAGCCGATCGACTGGTTGAACGGCTTGGACTCGGCAAGCTTCTCAGTGCCGCGGTGGAGCAGGCCCACGTGCGGGTCGGCGCGGACGATGGTTTCGCCGTCCATCTCCAGCACCAAGCGCAGCACGCCGTGCGCAGCGGGGTGCTGCGGGCCGAAGTTCATCGTGTAGTTGCGGATTTCCTGGGCCATCGAATCAGTTCCTGCGCCAGTCGTCGGCGGCTTCGGCCTTGGCCTGCATGAGGTCGGCGTCGTCGCGGATCACGCGCGGCACGCCGACGCGCGGCACCACCGAGGTGACGGGTTCGTACACCACGCGCTTCTGCTCGGCGTCGTAGCGCACCTCGACGTTGCCGATCAGCGGGAAATCCTTGCGGAACGGATGCCCAACGAAGCCGTAGTCGGTGAGGATGCGGCGCAGGTCCGGGTGGCCGTCGTAGATGATGCCGTAGAGGTCGAACGACTCGCGCTCGAACCAGTTCACGCCCGGCCAGATATCGCAGACGGACGGCACCAGCGGCAGGCTGTCGTCCTCGCAGAACACGCGCAGGCGCAGGCGCTGGTTGTGCTCGATCGAGAGCAGGTGCATCACCGAGGCGAAACGGCGCGGACGGTGCACGTCGCGCGGACGGTCGGCCCAGTCGAAACGACCGACCGCCTCGCCTTCCACGCCGCGGGAGAAGCCGGTGCTGGTGACGTCAGTGGTATCCCACTCGGCCTGGCCGTAGCCGAGGTAGTCGACGCCGCACAGGTCGACCAGTTCGGTAAAGCGGAAGCCCGGCTCGTCGCGCAACGCGGTGGCCACGGCCAGCAGGTCGGCGGCGGCCAGTTCGGCAGTGGCTTCGTTGCGCACGACGCTGATCTTCAGCGTGTCGCCGAACCGCGCGGCAAGGCGCTCGGCCAGCGAGGTCTTTTGCGTGTCGGTCATGGGTCCTGCCTCAGCCGCGGGCGATGGTGCTGGTACGGCGGATCTTCTTCTGCAACTGCAGGATGCCGTGGATCAGCGCTTCGGCCGTAGGCGGGCAGCCCGGCACGTAGATGTCCACCGGCACGATGCGGTCGCAGCCGCGCACCACGGAATAGGAGTAGTGGTAGTAGCCGCCGCCGTTGGCGCAGCTGCCCATCGAGATCACCCACTTCGGCTCGGGCATCTGGTCGTAGACCTTGCGCAGCGCCGGGGCCATCTTGTTAACCAGGGTGCCGGCCACGATCATCACGTCGGACTGGCGCGGCGACGGGCGGAACACCACGCCGTAGCGGTCGAGGTCGAGGCGCGCCGCGCCGGCGTGCATCATCTCCACCGCGCAGCAGGCGAGGCCGAAGGTCATCGGCCACATCGAGCCGGTGCGCGCCCAGTTCATCAGCGCATCGACGCTGGTGGTGGCGAAGCCGCGCTGCATGACGGGGTTGTCGCCGGCCGGACGGAGGATGTCGTCAACCACGCTCAACGGCTGCGGGTTGTGCATCACCTTGTCGATGGAGGAGATCACTCCCATTCCAGTGCTCCCTTCTTCCAGACGTAGGCGAAGCCGATCACCAGCAGCAGCAGGAACAGCGCCATCTCGATCAGCGCCGTGATGCCGATCTGCTTGAACACCACCGCCCAGGGAAACAGGAAGGCGATTTCCAGATCGAAGATGATGAATAGGATGGCCAGCAGGTAATAACGCACGTCGAACCGTGCGCGGGCATCCTCGAAGGCCTCGAAGCCGCATTCGTACGGCGAAAGTTTTTCCGCATCGGGCCGGCGCTTGCCGGCCAGCATGCCGATCACCAGCAGGACGACGCCCAGGCCGGCGGCCACGGCGATGAAGAGCAGTACAGGCCAATATTCGGCAATCACGATGCAACCTACCTCCGCGCCATAAGGGCGCATCAGCGACCGTGGGGAAACGGTCCGGCAATGCGTTTCGGGCAACCACGCTCCCATCTGGCGACAACCACGCGGGCCCGACTCTCCACGATCAAAGTCGTGAACCGATGCATTGTATCAGCGCATGCCGACACCACAACAGCTTGACGTTTGCCAAATGCGCGAAAAAAGCGTCGATGCGTGCCAGCGCTGCCGGGCCGTCACATCGTATGGGTGGGCTTCTCGGAATTGAGCACGCCGGCGAGCATGTTCTCGATGCGCTGGCGCGCCACTTCCGCGTCGGGCGTGTCGTTGAAGTGGATGCCGATGCCCGCGGTACGGTTGCCCTGCGCCCCGGTGGGGCAGATCCACGCCACCTTGCCCACCACCGACAGACGCTCGCTCTCGTCGGCCAAGGTCACCAGCAGCACCACTTCGTCGCCCAGCGAATAGATCTGCGCGGTTGGCGCGAACAGCCCGCCGTGGCGCAGGAACGGCATGTAGGCGTTGTACAGCGAAGCGGCGTCCTTGATCTTCAGCGAGATGATGCCCTGGCGGGCGGCAGCGGCGATGGGATTCATGCGGGCTCCTGGGCGACTCTCGGCTATCGATGCGACGCCGCCCATGCTAGCGAGCACGGCACGCCGCGCAAAGCCTCACAACGCGCACCAGCCCCAGTGATCGAAGATCCACGGCGACGGCCATGCCAGCGACAGGCGCGCGAAGCAGGCCCCAACCGCGGGTGTCGCCGGCCAGTCGAGCCGCCAGCCGCCCTGCCCGTCGCGCTGCAGTGGCGCATCGTGCCACGACCATTGCCGCGCCTCGCCGGAAACGCAGGCCGCGGTCAGGCGCAGGCGCGGCCACAGCAACGGCGATGGCCGCCACGGCAGCGACCCGGCCACCGCCGAAGATGCCGGCCCGATCGGCGCGTGGCACTCGGGGCGGTTCGCCAGGCGACGGAACCGTTTGCCGCTCAGGGCCAACTGGGTGCGGTAGGCTGCGAGCGCCTCCTGCTTGACAGCCTGCCTGGCGGGCGAACCGGCGGACGCGGACTCCGGCCCGACATTGCCACGCCCATGGATCCTGTAGCAGAGCAAGTCCGGCTCCCGGCCGAGCCGCGCCAGCGCCATGCGCACCAGCACGTGCGCCGTGCCGTGATCGGGATGGCGATCGTCCAGTGCCGGCATGGCGACCAGGCTGGGCGCGAAGGCCGCCAGGGCTGCCGCGAGTTCGGCAAGCGCCCGCCGGTCCGGCTGCAGCAGGCAATCGACCATGCCCATGTCCGGCCAGCTCAGCGGTTGCAGCACGGAGGCCGGCATGCCCAGCCGGCGCAGCGCCTCCTCGCACTCGGCGCGACGGCGATGCCCCCAGCGCGCTCGCTCGACCGGCCCTACGGACCAGCGCCGCTCCAGCCAGCGCTGCGGCCAGGGATTGTTGTCGCCATCGGTAAGCAGTAGCGCATGCACCGAGCCCCCTGCATCGTGTACCCGCTGCATCAGCAAACCGTTGCAGAGGGTCTCGTCGTCGGGATGCGGCGCCACGACCAGCAGGCGGGTGTGCGCCGTGATGACCGGGAAAGCCGGCGCGCTCAGCGCCATTGCGCCAACAGTTCCAGCAGCAGCAGGTCGCCGCGCAAGGGACCACGCAAGGCGTCGCGGGTGCGGTTGGCGGCGTCGTACCACCTTGCCAGCGCCTCGCCGTCCAGGTTGCTGGCCAGCGGCGCCGCGGCCTGCATGGCCTGGGCGCGCCGCTCGTCGGCCGCGGCCTGCGCCGCGAACCACAGGCGCTGGGCGGCCTCGTCGTCCAGCCAGCGGCGCGACATTTCCGTGACCTGGCCGCGACCGGCCGCCAGGGCGGCCAGGTCGCGCCGTACCTCGATGCGACGTTCCAGCGCACCCTGCTGCGCCCATGCCAGCGCCAGGCCCGGGTTGCCGAGCGCCGCCTCCAGCGCCTGCTGCGGCTGCGCCACGCCCTGCCCCTTCAACCAGGCCTGCGCTTCCGCAGCCGGCGGCAGGCTGAACTCGATGCGCTGACAGCGGCTGCGTATCGTCTGCGTCAAGCGCCATGGCGCGTCGGCCAGCAGGATCAGCATGGTGCGCGCTGCCGGCTCCTCCAGCGTCTTCAGCAAGGCATTCGCCGCCGCCGCATTCATCGCGTCGGCCGGATCCACCAGCGCCACCTGCCAGCCGCCGAACTGGCTGCTCATCGCCAGCCGCGCGGACAAATCACGGATCTGCTCCACCACGATCTCGCTGCGCGGCGTGCCGTCCTTGCGCAGGCCGAGGCCAAGCATGACCACGTCGGGATGCGTGCCCGCGTCGAGCAGCCGGCAGCTGCGGCATTGCTCGCAGGCTTCGCCCTCCTGTGCTCGCTCGCACAGCAGGCCGAGCACGAAGCGCTGCACGAAGACGCGCTTGCCCAGCCCGGCCGGACCGCACAGCAGCAGTGCATGCGGCAGAGCATCGCGCTGCCGGCGTGCCTGCAGGCGCGCCCAGTTAGCGGCATGCCAGGGCATCGCGTTCATGCCATCGTCCCGAGCAGGGGAGCCACCGCGGTGATCGCGTCGCGCAGCACCGCCTCGGGCGATTGGCCGGCGTCGATCACGCGGAAGCGTTGGGGTTCGGCCGCAGCGCGCGCGCGGTACACGGCGCGCACGCGCTCGAAAAAGCCGTCGGATTCGACTTCGATGCGATCGGCCTTGCCGCGCCCGGCGGCGCGTGCGCGACCATCGGCCACGGGCAGATCGAGCAGCAGGGTGAGGTCGGCCTTCAGTCCGGCGCAGGCCCATTGCTCCAGCGCGGCGATGCGTTCGACCGGCTGGCCGCGCCCACCGCCCTGGTAGGCGTAGCTGGCATCCACGTAGCGGTCGCACAGTACCCAGCGCCCCGCGGCCAGGGCTGGCTGCAGCACTTCGCGCACCAACTGTGCCCGTGAGGCGAACATCAGCAGCAGCTCGCTCTCCGCGCACATCGTGCGCTCCGCAGGATCGAGCAGGATGGCGCGCGTCGACTCTCCCAGCGCGGTGCCCCCGGGTTCGCGCGTCAGCAACAGGTCGATGCCACGGCCTTCGAAGTAGGCACGCAGGCCCGCCAGCAAGGTGCTTTTGCCCGCGCCCTCACCACCTTCCAGCGTGATGAAGCGGCCCGCTTCACTCATGGCCGCAACGCTTCAGCTGGTAGCAGGCCACATTGCGGTTCTGCTCGGCCAGGGTGTCGGCAAACACGTGCGTGCCGTCGCCGCGCGCCACGAAGTACAGGGCGGTGCCGGGCTCCGGATGCAGCGCCGCCATGATCGCCGGCTTGCCCGGCATCGCGATCGGCGTGGGCGGCAGGCCCGGACGGGTGTAGGTGTTGTACGGCGTGTCGGTGGTGAGGTCGGCCTTGTGAATCTTGCCCTGGTAGCGGTCGCCCATGCCGTAGATCACGCTGGGATCGGTCTGCAGCAGCATGTGGTCCTCGAGGCGGCGCACGAATACCCCGGCAATCTTCGCCCGCTCGTCGGCGCGGCCGGTTTCCTTTTCCACGATGGAGGCGAGGATCAGCGCATCGTAAGGCGTGGCCAGCGGCAGGCCCTTGTCGCGGCCGGGCCACAGCTCGTCCAGGGTGCTGGTCATCGCCGCGTGGGCGCGCCTGAGGATGTCGAGGTCGCTGTCGCCCTTCACGTAGGCGTAGGTCTCGGGCAGGAAGCGGCCTTCCGGCTGCTCGCCCGGCGCGCCGATCCTGCGCATGATCGTGGCATCGTCGAGGCCGACGGTGTCGTGCTTGAGCTTGTCCTCCTTGGCCAGCGCCGCCAGCACCTCGCGGAAGGTCCAGCCATCGACGATGGTGAAGTCCCTTTGCAGCACTTTGCCCGCCGCCATGTTGGCCAGCAGCTGGCGCGGCGTGATGCCGACCGGCGTGGCGTATTCGCCGGCATGCATGGCGCCGACCACGTGCATCTGCATCGCCAGCAGGCGCCAGTACAGCGGCGAGGCGCTGCTCAACCCTTCGGCGCGCAGCTGCTTGACGATCTCCTTGAAACTGCTGCCGCGACCGATGTCGATGCTCCTGCCCTGCGCGGAGACATGCAGCGGCGCGGTACCGAAGCGGCTGAAGTCGCGCCAGCCCCAGACCGCGCAGCCGACCGCCGCGATCAGCAACGCGAGGATGATGTTGCGCCAGCTTCTGCCTTTCATGCCTACTCCACAGCGAAACCCAGCCCGCGCCAATGCGCCTTCATCGCACGGGTTACCGGACCGGGGGCGAACACCGTATCGCCCACGGCCTGAACGGGCAGGATGCCGCGAACACTGGAACTTAGGAAGAGTTCGCTGGCGGCGAGGCACTCGGCCAGCGGCAGGTCGCGCACCTGCACGTCAGGCAACACGTCCAGCAATTCGGCGCGCAGTACGCCGGCCACGCCGCAACGATCGACGCGCGGAGTCACCGGCACGCCGCCGATCACCGCAAACAGGTTGGCCGCGGTGGCCGAGATCGCGTTGCCGCGCAGGTCGCACAGCAACCCCTCGGCGATCGCCGGATCGCTCCACTCGGCGCGCGCCAGCACCTGTTCCAGCCGGTTGAGGTGCTTGATGCCGGCGAGCAGGGGCTGCTCGGCGAGGCGCGTTTCGCACAGGTGCAGGCGCACGCCGTCGCGGCATGCCGCCACGCCTGTCGCCGGCATCGGAAACGCCGCCACGATGCGGGTGACGCATGGCGCCTCGGGCATCGCATAGCCACGCTGGCCCACCCCACGGGTGAGCGTGATGCGCAGCACGGCACTTGCCATATGCTGCGTCGCCGACTGCGCCTCGCGCCACAGCAGCGCGCAATCCGGCACTGGCAGGCGCAACCGCCCGCAACCCTGCGCCAGCCGCTGTATGTGGCGCGGCCACAACGGCGCCACGCCGTCCACGAAGCGGATCGTCTCGAACAGACCGTCGCCGTACAGCAAGCCGCGATCCAGCGCGGAAACGCTCTCCCGCACCCGGCCGTCGACCAGCATCATGCGTCCGCCGCTCCCAGCGCGCGCAGCAGGCCGCGGGCCTTGGCGCGGGTTTCGTCGAGCTCCCTGTCCGCCACCGAGTCGGCCACGATGCCGGCGCCTGCACGCAGGCTTACCGTGTCGCCGGCCAGCGTGAGCGTGCGGATCAGGATGTTGAGGTCGAGGTCACCATTGACGCCGAGATAGCCCAGCGCACCGGTGTAGGCGCCGCGCGGGGCGTCCTCGAGCGCGGCGATGATCTCCATGCAGCGCACCTTGGGGCAGCCGGTGATGGTGCCGCCAGGGAACACCGCGGCGATCGCCTGCCCCGGTGTCACGCCTTCGCGCAGGCGTCCGCGCACGTTGGAGACGATGTGGTGCACGTGGGCGTAGCTCTCCACCGTCATCAGCTCGTCCACCTCGACCGTGCCCGGCACGCAGACGCGGCCGAGATCGTTGCGTTCGAGATCGATCAGCATCACGTGCTCGGCGCGCTCCTTGGGATGCGCGGCGAGTTCGCGGATGCGCGCACCGTCATCGTCGCCGTCCGTGCGCGGCCGGGTGCCGGCGATGGGGCGCGTCTGCGCAAGGCCCCCGCGCACCTCCACCAGCCGCTCGGGCGAGGAACTGGCGATCGCCCAGCCGGGCTGCTGCAGCAGCCCGGCAAACGGCGCGGGATTGGCGCGGCGCAGGGCGGCATGCAGTGCCGCCGGCGTGGGTGGCTCGGCGTAATGCGCGCGCCAAGCGCGCGACAGGTTCACCTGGAAAATGTCGCCCGCCTGCAGGTGGTCGTGGATGCGTGCCACGCCGTCAAGGAAGTGCGACGGCTCGTCCTCGACCAGTTGCACGGGCGACGGCAGGGCGGGAAGCGACAGCGTCGCTGCGAGGTCGGCCTGCAGCGCGTCGAGCAGGTGTTCGCTGCCCGCCTCGGCCACCAGCACGGTGCAATCGCGCGCGTGGTCCACGATCGCGGCGACCGGGCAGCGCAGGGCCAACGCCGTCGGCAGCGCGGCATCGGCGCGCAGCCGCAGCCTCGGCTCGATCTCGCCGGCCAGCTCGTAGCACAGCAACAGCGCCCAGCCGCCGTGGAACGGCAGGCCGTCGTCCTCGCGCGGCCGGCGTCCGGCCTGCCACGCGGCATCCAGCGCGTCGAGAAAGCGCGCACCGACGACGTCGCCGGCGCCGTTGCGCACAAGGCCGTCCGCAGCGAGCGCCAGGCTGTCCTGCGGAAACGCGAACAGGATGTCGAAGCGCGCCTGCGGCGTGCCGTGCAGGACGCTTTCGAGCAGGCAGGGATAGCGCTGCGGAGAAGCAGCGGCCGGCGCGAGCAGATCGCGCCGGCCGCCGAGGATGCGACGATGGCAGGCCGTCACACGCGGCGGAACGCCAGCGTGCCGTTGGTACCGCCAAAGCCGAACGAATTGGAGAGCGCCACCTCCAGCTTCGCTTCGCGCGCGACGTGCGGCACGAAGTCTAGGTCGCAGCCCTCGCCCGGCTCGTCCAGGTTGATGGTCGGCGGCAGCACCTGGTCGCGCAGCGCGAGGATGGTGAAGATCGCTTCCACCCCGCCCGCCGCGCCGAGCAGGTGGCCGGTCACCGACTTGGTCGAGCTCATCGCCAGCTGGTAGGCGTGGTCGCCGAACACGCGCTTGGCCGCCAGCACCTCGCCAAGGTCGCCCAGCGGCGTCGAGGTGCCGTGTGCGTTGACGTACTGCACGTCGGCCGGGTTGAGGCCGGCATCCTTCAGCGCGCTGTCCATGCAACGGGCCGCACCTTCGCCGCCTTCGCTGGGCGCGGTGATGTGGAAGGCGTCGCCGCTCATGCCGAAGCCCACGAGCTCCGCGTAGATGCGCGCGCCGCGCGCCTTGGCGTGTTGGTATTCCTCCAGCACCAGCACGCCGGCGCCGTCGGACAGCACGAATCCGTCGCGATCCTTGTCCCACGGCCGGCTGGCCCGGGCCGGCTCGTCGTTGCGGGTGGACATCGCCTTGGCCGAGCAGAAGCCCGCCATCGCCGTGCCGGTCGTGGCGAACTCGGCGCCGCCGGCGATCATCACGTCGGCGTCGCCGTACTGGATCATGCGCGCGGCCAGGCCGATGTTGTGCGTGCCGGTGGTGCAGGCGGTGACGCAGGCGATGTTCGGGCCCTTCAGGCCGTACATGATCGACAGGTGGCCGGACACCATGTTGATGATCGAACTGGGCACGAAGAACGGCGACACGCGGCGCGGGCCCTTCTCGTGCAGTTCGATCGAGGTGTGCTCGATGGTGTGCAGGCCGCCGATGCCGGCCGCCACCGCCACGCCGATGCGCGGCGCGTTGGCCTCGGTCACTTCCAGCCCGGAATCCTTCAGCGCCTGTGTGCCCGCGGCGATGCCGTAGTGGATGAAGGGATCCATCTTCTTGATCTCTTTCGGCGCGATCCACTGCGCCGCGTCGAAATCCTTCACCTGGCCGGCGATGCGCGTGGCGTAAGTGGACGCATCGAAATGGGTCACCGGACCGATGCCGCTGGCGCCCTTGAGGATGTTGCCCCAGGCCGTGGGCAGGTCGTTGCCGACCGGCGAGATGATGCCCATGCCGGTCACTACCACGCGTCGCTTGCTCATGCTGTTTTCCTTCGTGTTGCGGGGAACCAGCCTGCGGCCGCCTCCCGTCATTCGCGGATGCCCGTGGCCATGGCGCACCATACGGGATCGGACGTTACAAGTTGCAGAAACGAAAACTGCGCCGTGTCGGCGCAGCTTCCGGTACCGCTTGCGAAGCAGTGGCGCATGGCGCCCGGCTGCCCCGGCTCGATCAGTCCTTGGAGTGGGCCTTGATGTAGTCCACGGCCTGCTGCACGGTGGTGATCTTCTCGGCGTCCTCGTCCGGAATCTCGGTCTCGAACTCTTCTTCCAGCGCCATCACCAGCTCGACGGTGTCGAGCGAGTCGGCGCCCAGGTCGTCCACGAACGAAGCATTCGCCGTGACTTCATCTTCCTTGACGCCCAACTGTTCGACGACGATCTTCTTGACGCGCTCTTCGATGGTGCTCATTGCAAATCTCCCACGGGGAATGTGTTGTACGCCGGACTGCGACCGGCAAGACCGGCGGATTGTAGTGGCTAAGCGGCGAGGCCGCCACGCGTTCCGTCGACTGGGCCAAAAAAGCGATTGTCGCCGAAAATCCGACCATGCGCGACAGTTTGGGCGGGCGTTTGAAACTGCCGTCAGGGCATGTACATGCCGCCGTTGACGTGCAGCGTTTCGCCGGTGATGTAGGCCGCTGCGGGCGACGCCAGGAAGCCCACCGCCTTGGCGATGTCGCCGGCTTCGCCGAGACGGCCCAGCGCGATCTGGTTCAGCAATCCTTCCTTCGCCGATTCCGGCAGCGCACGCGTCATGTCGGTGTCGATGAAGCCCGGCGCCACCACGTTCACGGTGATGCCGCGCGAACCGATCTCTCGCGCCAGCGACTTGGAGAACGCGATGATGCCGGCCTTGGCCGCCGCGTAGTTGGACTGGCCCGGATTGCCGGTCAGGCCGATCACCGATGCGATCGAGATGATGCGCCCCTTGCGCGCTTTCATCATGCCGCGCATCACCGCCTTGCTGGTGCGGTAGACCGAGCTGAGGTTGGTGTCGAGGATGGCCTGCCAATCCGCCTCGGGCATGCGCATCAGCAGCTGGTCGCGGGTGATGCCCGCGTTGTTGACCAGGATACTCACCGCGCCGAACTCCTTGGCGATACCGTCGACCAGCGCCTCCACGGCGGCGCTGTCGACCACGTCCAGGACGCGCCCGTGGCCGCTGTGCGGCGCCAGCCGCTCGCCGATCGCGGCGGCGCCGCTTGCGCTGGTGGCCGTGCCGATCACGGTGGCGCCCATCGCCGCCAGTTCGTCCGCGATCGCCGCACCGATGCCGCGGCTGGCGCCGGTCACCAGCGCGATCTCGCCCGTCAGAGTCTTTTCCATTGCCGTGTTCCGTCAGGTTTCAAAGCCGCGAACCTTACACGGAAACGGACCGCCGCTGCACGTGGCTCAGCGATCGCAGAAGGCATCGCCCTAGTCGCCGTATTCCTCATGACGCCGCCACCAGACGCCGTCGGCCTCGTTGCGCTCCAGCGGCGCGCGGCCCAGCCACTGGTACATGCCCCAGAGGCTGTCGAGCCCACGCGCATAGGTGGAATAGCTGTGGTACACGACGCCGTCCTCGAGCACGAATGCGCTCATGCCCGGCCGTTCACGGATGTAGGTAAAGGGATCGGTGCCGCATGTCCGCGCGAACCGCGAAACCGGATGCTCGCCACCGAATTGCGTGCTCGGCCCCTCCGGCGTCTGTGGGCTTCGCGCGGCGGCTTCGCGTCGATAGTTGTATTCCGCACCACCTTCGCGCTGCTGCGCTTCGGTGATGCCAACCGCGAAATCGAGATTGAAGTCGCTGCCGAACGAGGATGCCCAGGGAAAGGTCCAACCCAACCGGCGCTGGTAGGCCTGCAACTTGGCCAGTGGCGCGCGCGACACCGCCATCAGCATCACGTCGTGATTTGCCAGGTGCACGGCAAAGCCGTTGAATCCGTCCGCAATCGCCGAACAGGACGGGCAACCGGCCGCGTAGTCGGGACCGAACATGAAGTGATAGACCAGCAGCTGCGAGCGCCCATTGAAAAGCTCCGCCAGCGTGGCCTCGCCCTGGTCGGTGGCAAAGCGGTAGTCCTTGTCCCCGCGCACCCACGGCAGCGCCTGCCGCCGGCGCGCCAGTTCGTCACTGCGCCGGGTCAGATCCTTTTCGGCCTCCAGCAGTTCCAAGCGCTGCCGCAGCCATTCCTCGCGTGTGACGAGTCGGTGCCCGCGCGCACTTTCAGCCCATCCGCCGTTCATGGATTGCCTCCCGTTGTCCCCTGCTGCAAGTCGATTGCCAGTGCCCGCTTTCGCGTCGCGCGGACGACGCCCCTCCCGCGGCACCACGACTTCGCGGCCGCCACCACGCTCACGTCGGCGGGGCACATCGCTCAGCCCTCCTCCGGCAGCTGTGCCACCAGGGTGTCGAGGAAGAAGCTCCAGCCCTCGGTATGCGCCAGCGCCATCCGCTCGTCGGGCAGGCCTTAGTGGGTGAGGCGCAATTCAGTGCGGCTGCCGCGCGGAGTGAATTCCAGCGTCACAACCGATTCCTTGCCCTGCGTGTGCTCGCTGACCCAGGTGAACTCGAGCAGGCGCGGGTTCTCCACGCGCAGGTAGCGGCCATAGTGCGGACGGATCGCGCCCGAATGCTGCATGCCGAGATAGAACAGGCCGCCCGGACGTGGGTCGGCCACCACGTCGCCGCCTTCCGCCAGCCAGGCCTTCAGGCTGGCCGGATCGGTCCACGCGCGGAACACCCGCTCCGGCGAAGCGTCGTAGCTGCGCGGCATTTCGAGGCGGAACCCGCCCATCGCCGATTCATTGCGACCCTTCATCGTCGTTCTCCTGCTGCTGTTCGAGGAAAGCGCCCAGCGCGTCGAGGCGCTGGTTCCAGAAGCGCTCGTACTGCGAGGTCCAGCGCGCCACCTCGCGCAACGGTGCGGCACGCAGTTGCAGGTAGTGCTCGCGGCCTTCGCGGCGGCGGCGCACTAGGCCAGCGCCCTCCAGCACCTTGACGTGCTTGGACACCGCGTTCAGCGACATCGCGAACGGCAGCGCGAGGTCGGTCACGCGCAGCTCGCCACGGGTCAGCCGCGCCACGATGCGGCGGCGGGTCGGGTCGGCAAGCGCGGCGAAGGCTAGATCGAGGTTCGACACGGCGATATTCATTCAACCTTTTGGTTGAATAATACGATCGGGTAGGGGGCCGGGTCACCCCGGCCGCCCTCCCACACCACCGGACGTGCGGTTCCGCATCCGGCGGTTCATGACAGACACTGGAGTCGACGCACGGTATCAAGCAGCGACACCAGACCCAGACGATCAAAATTGGCT
>DAIDKO010000116.1 GCA_027450005.1 Rhodanobacter sp.
CACGATAATGGATAGTTATCGCGATCTATGCGCTAATTGCGTTAGACATCTTACATGCACAATACGATTTCAAACTTATGGCTACCCGTCGCCTGATCGCCCCCGTCGAGCTGCCGCTGGTCGAGGTCGGTACGCTGGACCCCAGTGTGCTTGCGCCCTTCACGTCCGCCGCGGTCGAGGCGCTGCTGGCCGAGGGCGAATCCGCCCACACCGTGCGCAGCTACCAGGCCGCGCTGCGCTATTGGGCTGCCTGGTACTGGATGCGCTACCGGAAGGCCATCGCCCTGCCCGTTCCGGTCGCCGCCGTGCAGCAGTTCCTCGTCGACCACCTGGAGCGCAAGACGCCAGCCGGCCTGGCCTGCGAAATGCCGCCCGCGCTCGACCAGGCGCTCGTCGAAGGCGGTTTCAAGGCCAAGCCGGGGGCGCCGGCACTGGCCACCGTCCTGCACCGCCTGAGCGTACTGTCCAAGGCCCACCAGCTCCAGGGAGGCTCCAACCCGGTGCAGCACGCCCACGTGCGCGAACTCGTCGCCAGGGCCCGTCGAGCCTACGCCAAACGAGGCATGCGGCCGGACAAAAAGGCGGCGATCACGCTGGAGCCCTTGCAGGCGATGTTGGCCACCTGCGACGAATCGCTGCGCGGCGTGCGCGACCGCGCCCTCCTCCTCTTCGCCTGGGCCAGCGGCGGGCGCCGGCGCTCGGAGGTCACGGACGCGACTTTCGAGAACACGCGCAAGGTTGGGCCTCGCGCTTATTCGTTCACGCTGCTGCGATCCAAGACCAACCAGGCGGGCGATCTGCGCCCCGACAGCGAAAAGCCCATCCTCGACGAGGCTGCCGATGCGCTGGAGGCGTGGATTCGGCGCAGTGGGCTGACGCAAGGGGCGATCTTCCGGCGGATACGGCGCGGCGACTCGGTCGGCGAGGCGCTTGCGCCGGCGGCCGTGCGCGACATCGTCAGGGCGCGCGCGGCGCTGGCGGGCTTGCCCGACACCTTCGCGGCGCACTCGTTGCGCTCGGGCTTCGTGACCGAGGCCGCACGCCAGAACGTGCCTCTGGGCGAGACCATGGCGCTGACCGGGCATACCTCAGCCGCTTCGCTCATCGGGTACTTCCGCGCGGCGGAGTCGGCGCGCAGCGCGGGGGCCAGAATGTTGTCGACAGGCACTACTGCCGGATCGACGGGAAACGCCCGGGACCATGAACATGGATCAAGCGATGGGCCACGGCAGCGTGACCCTCCAAGCTGACACAGCGGTTTGTTCTACCTCGGACACCTGCGTCATGGGCGATCGTCCTGCTGGAGCGTTGCGATGAGGGGGCACGAAACCCTGCCTGAAGCGCCATGGCAGGCGTGCACCAGTTCCGACAGGACGCTCTCGATGCCCTGCAGGTCCCGCAGGCGCTCGCGCACATCGGCCAGGCGCGACTCGGCCACTGCGGCGGCTTCGTCGCACTGGGTGCCGTCGTCCAGCCGGAGCAGTTGCCCGGCCTCGTCCAGGCTGAACCCCAGGCGCTGCGCCGCCTTGATAAAGCGCACCCGTGCTACGTCGGCGGCAACGTAGCGCCGGATACCCTGCGCGGGGCGACCCGGCACGCGCAGCAAACCCTTGAGTTGGTAGAAGCGGATCGTCTCCACGTGCACACCGGCTGCCTTCGCCAGTGCCCCGATGCTCAAAGCTGCAGACGCCTGTTCCATGGGACTTGACTCCGTAGTTGACTACGGGAATAAGGTAGCAGCCATCGCGCCGCTTCCGCAGGGCGTTGTCTGTTCCGACAAGGAGTCCTTCCCCATGGTCCCCGTTTCCACGCCGCGCGTGATCGCCCAGGCCGGGCTGATCGCATCCCTCCTGCTGGCAGGCAGCGCAGCTCATGCCGTGGCTGTCGCCGCCACGGTCGCGCACCCCGCGTCACCCGTGGCTACGCTCGGCCAGCTTGCACCCGATGCGCCGTTCACGACGGTGAACGGCAAGGTCGTCCAGCTGGACGCTTACAAGGGGCATCCCGTCATCGTGTGGCAGGTCACGACCTGGTGCCCGAGCTGCGCCGCCGGGCTGCGCACCTTCGCCGATCACCAGGCCCAGATCGACC
>DAIDKO010000117.1 GCA_027450005.1 Rhodanobacter sp.
CCGCAAATCCGCCGGTGGCGTCGCGAATTCCGCCAGATGCCCGTCGACGCCCAGTTCGCAGCGCACCAGCCGGCGCGTCCGGGTGTCGTTCACCACGCGGTCGTTGGGGTTGTCTACCACGTGCTTGCGCGTGCGGTGGTAGAGATGCGTGGCCAGCGCACTGAAGCGTAGGTCGCGTCGCAGCAGGCCGGCATGGAACGCGCGCAGCGCCAGTTCGGTGTCCTCGCGGCCCCAGCCTGTCATGGTCTCGTTGAAGCCGTTCAGGCGCAGCAGGTCGTCCCGCCAGAACGCCATGTTGCAGCTCTTGATACCACGCCGCTTGGTGCCTGGACGCGCATACAGGTGCGCCAGCCAAGGCAGGCGCAGGGTATGCCGCCGCCGCTCGATACCGCGGTCGAAAAACCCCGGCAATTCCGCACCCTGTTCGAGCACCCGCTTGGTCGCTTCCGCGTCGGTGAGCACGCGCGAGCCCTGCACGAAGCAGCCGCGCCAAGCGAAACGGTGATGATCCGCGACGAAATGCGGCTCCGCCACCATGTCGCCGTCAAGCAGGATCACGTAATCGCCCTGTGCCGCCGCAATCGCGCGATTGCGCGCACGGCTCATGCGAGCACCGTCGTCGGGCTGCCACACATGCACCAGGCGCACCGGGTAGTCCGCCGCCAGGCGTTCGAGGAGGGCGCGGGTGTCCTGACGTGAGCCGTCGTCGGTGACGATCACCTCGAACGGCAACTCGGTCTGTTTCGCTAGGGCCCGCAGCACCAGCTCAAGGGCCTCCGGCCAGTTGTAGGTGAGCACCACCACGCTGATGCGCATGTGGCGCGGCTTTCCCCGGCGCGGAATCGGATGCTCAGGCACGGCGGGACCTCCAGCCTCGTGCGAACACGCTGAGCGCACGCTCCCATTTGCGCCACGGCGGCCAGACCCGGCGCACCATCACCAGCCGCACGTACCGCCAGGTTTCGGACCAGGGCGGATTCGGCTTGGTGCGGTATTCCAGCTTGCACATCTCGATGCTGCAGCTGGTGTCGTCGATGCCGGCGACGGCGGCGTAATGGGCGATCAGCGCGCGCGTGTGCAGCAGGTTCTTGTACGCCTGCCGCGCGCTGCGGTTGGCCGACCAGGCGTTGTTGCCGTGGATGCGGTAGTCGACGCTGCCGGTCGGCAGGTAGTACTTGTGCGCCCCCAGCACGCTGGCGCCGTAGACGAGGCAGTTGTCCGGCGAGGTGCGCCAGAAGGCACGGAAGGCGTCGGGTAGATCCACCGTCTTGCGCGCCCAGGCCGTGCGCATCGAGATCGCCGAGGTCGGCACGCCGTACCAGACGGTCAGCGCGTAGGTGCTGATGGCGGTGTAGCCAAGGTCCACCTCGCGTTCGTGGAAGCGGATCGTGTCGTTGCGCTGGCCGAACGTGCGCATGTCGGTGAACACGAAATCGACGTCGGGCCGGGCGTCGTAGAACGCCCCGATACGTTCGAGGTAATCCGGCTGCCAGCGGTCGTCGGAATCGAGGAAGCAGACGACGTCCGCTGCTACTACTAGCGCGACGCCGGTCTGGAAGGCCGCCAGTTGCCCTCCGTTGGCCGTGCAAACGAGGGTGACGCGCGGGTCGTTGGCGTAGCGCTCGCGAAGCAAGCGATCCGAGCCGTCGGTAGAGCCGTCGTCCACCACGATCAGCTGATCCGGAAGGCGACTTTGCGCCAGCACGCTTTCTACCGCCTCGACCACGTAGTCGCGATAGTTGTAGCTCGTCACGACCACGGCGAAACGCACGCCGGCCACCGCCTGCGCCGGCACTTCACCGACACCTTCGCGAACTGACATCGCCACCTGGCGCGCCCCCTAGATTGACGTCCCGGATGATAGCCGAACCCGGGCCTGCCCAAGCCATTGCATGCCCGCCCCAGGGCAGCGGCCGGCATGACCGCTTAGGCTAGAATCCGACGCCATGCCCACCCTGCCGATCACACTCGCCGTCATCGCCCGCAACGAGGCCGCGACCATCGCGCGCTGCCTGGACAGCGTCCCGTTCGCGGCTGAGAAGCTGGTGGTGGACTCCGGCAGCGACGACGGCACCGCGGCGGTGGCGCAGGCGCACGGCGCGCGCGTAGTGCGGCAGGACTGGCTGGGCTTCGGACCGCAGCGCAACTTCGCGACCACCCAATGCAGCCACGACTGGATCCTCGTGCTGGACGCCGACGAATGGCTGTCGCCGGAACTCGCTGCGGAGCTGGAGCGCGCGCTGCCCGCGCTGATGGCCGGCGACGCAGCGGGCGCCGTGCTGCGCCGGCGCACGATCTACATGGGCCGGCCGCTGCGCTGGTACCGGCCAAGCGTGGGCGAAAAACTGGCGCGCATCTACCACCGCGGCCGCGGGCGCTGGACGGACGCGCGCGTGCACGAGTCGCTGTGCCTGGACGGCCGTGCGCCGGTGTTCAAGGCCCCGTTCGAGCACGCCAACAACCCCACGCTAGTGCACAAGCAGCTCAAGGTGCTGCGCTACTCGGAGCTGAAGTGCCGTGACTGGCTGGACCGGCGCAAGCCGGTGCGGATGTGGCAGGCACCGTTCGTGTACCTGCTGGCCTTCCTCAAGGATTATGTGTTCCGGCTGGCCTGCCTCGACGGCTGGCGCGGCTTCCTGATCGCCCAGACCGCCGCCAGCTATGCGCTGTACAAGCGCATGCGATATTACGAAATGGCGAACAATCCCGCGTCGGTCGCGGAAGCGGCCGACGCATTGAACAAGCACCACATCGAGCGCTGAAAGTCATGCCATCAGCAAGGCTCGAACTTGCCAATCCGCTCGGCAGGTTCGCCTCCCCTCCCCTTTGGGGCGAGGATTGAGGTGAGGGTCGAGGCTGGCCCCAGACTTGTCGAAGCGAGCTTCGCCCGGATGCGAACGTTCGCGAGAACCGCCCCTCGCCCCAGCCCTTTCCTCGCTCCCCAGAGCCACGGCTATCCATGGCGGCTCTCCGCGTACCTCAAAAGGAGCGAGGGATAAAAGCTAAGCTACTCGTCTGGCCCGAATACCCACTCTCATGCCCAAGCACTACCTCCTCTACGGTTCCGAGCGCTACGCGCTGGCCATCCTTCGGCCGATTCAGGCGGCAATCCGCGCGCGTGGCGACGAGGCGGCGTGGTTCTTTGACGGCCCCGGTGCGGAGGACCTGCACGCCGACGAGCGCCTGCTGACGGTGGCCGAAGTGCGTGCGTGGAAACCGCTGGCGGTGATCACCTCATCGAATGCAGTGCCGCACTTCTTCCCCGGCGTGACGGTGGAAACCTTCCACGGTTTCGACGCGGGCAAGCCCCGGCACATTTATGTGCGCGGCTTCTTCGACCTTTACTGCACCACCGGCCCGCGCGACACGGCACAGTTCCAGGCCATCGCCGACAAGGTCGGCCACTTCAGCGTGATCGAGACCGGCTTCCCGAAGATCGACCCCTTCATGCGCGATCTCGGCGGCGCCATCCCACCGGTGCGCACGCCGCCGGTGATCCTCTACCACTCCACCTTCTCGCCCTCGTGGAGCGCGGCCGAAACCCTGTACGAGGAAGTGAAGCGACTGTCGCACGACGGCCGCTGGCGCTGGATCGTCAGCTTCCATCCGAAAATGAACCCGGAGACGGTGACCAGGTTCAAGGCGCTGCAGAACGAGCACCTGACGTTCGCCGAGAACGACAACATCCTGGAGCTGTTCGGCCAGGTAGACATGATGTGCTCGGACACGTCGTCCGCGCTCAACGAGTTCCTGCTCACCGGCAAGCCGGTGGTGACGTTCAACAATCGCCGCCCTGGACCGCAGCTGATCGACATCCACGACGCGAAGGATTTCGAACCGGCGATCGAACGCGCGCTGAGTCGGCCGCCCGAACTGATGCAGGCCATCCGCGCGTATGCCGACGCGATCCACCCCTACCGCGACGGCCGCTCCAGCGAACGCGTGCTGGACGCCATCGACACCTTCGTCGCCCGCGGCGGCCGCAACCGCTGCGCCAAGCCCGCCAACCTTTGGCGCAAGCTGAAGATCCGCCGCCGCATCGGCTACTGGGGGCCGACGCGCTGGCCGCGCTGAGCGACGGCGATCAGCGTTTCCGCAAGGGATCGAGCAGGCGCTTCAGGCCGTTGTGGTCGATCCTGAGCATCAGCGCAAGCAGGCGACCCAGCTCGCCAGGCGGAAAGACCGTAAGCGCGGACCACGCCAATTAGGCACCGGGCAGGTCGGCCAGCAGGTGGCCCTTGTACTTGGCGAACGGCGTGCGCATCGCCGCCACGCGCTTGAGGTCCTCGGCCTCCATCAGTCCGCCGCCACGCAACGCCCATGCCCGCAGCGCGTTCACGTGCTCGCGCACCAGCACAACACAGACAGAGCACGGGTCTGCACCAGTGCGGCGCACAGCACGGCCATGTCCAGCGCTCCGTCGCCGGCGACGTCGTACAGCGCGCTGATCACGGCCTGTTCGATATCGGCGCCGGAGAAGCCTTCGCTACAAGCTTCACCGTGGCCACTCCGCGCCGCATCTGGGAACGGAGGACTGGACTTCCTTTGCAGCGCCTCGCGCTGCTTTTTGCTTGTCGTCCCCAGGTGAAGACATTAAAGGCGAAGCGTACGAAGCTCCCGCTGGAGCCAAGGAAGCCCTTTCGCACATGGCTCCCGGCGCAAACCGCACCGAAATTTGAGCAGCTACCCGTGCAACTATGCAGCGGCAGCTTCGCCCATGGATAGCGCATCCCCGCCGCGACGCCTTCGGCAAGCCCGGCGCGCCGACCAGCGTGCAAGACCTGATCGACGACACCGGCTGGTTCGTGGAGGATGCCTGGAAGGGCGGCGACTAACTCGGCTGCGACGGCCGGTGCCGCCGTGCGACGACGCCCTCGTGCAGCACGCCCCCCTTCCACGTGCACACTTCGTGGCACAGCTTGGTGCTGCGCAAGGGCGTTACGCTGGCCGGGCGGCGGGACGGGATGCATAGCCACGTGCTGACGGAAGCCCAGCGGGTGGGCAGGCATGCGACCCTCACCCGGGCAGGCGCCGGGCGCCTTCACGCTGGAATGGCAGCCGTTGTGGATGAATGTCGATCGTGGTCGGCATTCGTTCAAGAGGGTAAGCTCATGCTTCACTATGCGCTGGTTTTCCTGATAGTGGCAATCGTTGCCGCTGCGCTGGGCTTCGGTGGCTTCATCGGCGGCGCGGCGGCGCTGACCGCAAAGGCGTTGTTCGTCGCCTTCCTGATCCTGACGATCGTGTCGTTTCTGCGTCGCGCACGGTGAAACGACGTTCCACCCTCTTGGAGAGACAGCATGAACGAGCATCCGTCAACCGCCCAGAACAACGGCGCCAGCCGTATCGATGAAGGCGCCGAGCGGGTCAAGCAGGCCACTTCCAACGCGGTAGCCGGCGCCAAGGAAACGCTGAACCGCGCCGCCGATCACATCGAGTCCGGCCTGCACCACGCCACCGACAAGGTGGCCGCCGGCGCCCACCATGCCAGCGAGACGCTCAGCGATGCCGGCGAGCGTGGCCGCGCTGCCTACGACGCCACCATGGATCGTGCCGACGCGTGGCTGGGCCAGGTGCGCGACTACGTGCGCGAGAAGCCGGTGCAATCGGTCGCAATCGCGATCGGCGCCGGCTGGTTGCTCGGCCGCCTGCTGCGGCGCTGACCGCGCATGCAGGAGGAATCGAGGCGCGGCCAGGATCGCGCGACGGCGCCGGAGCCCCCGGCGCCGTCCTCGTCTCTGCTCGATGAACTGACCCGGCTCGTGCACGCGGTACGGCGGCTGTTCGGCGCCCAGTTGCACCTGCTCGCCGCCGAATTGGGGCTGGCGCGCAGCGCAGTGTCGTGGCTACTGGTGGCCGCGCTTGCCGCTACCGTGGCCGGCGTTGCGCTGGGCCTGACCCTACTCGGGCTGGTCGGTGCTTTGCTGGCGTCGTGGTTCCACTCGTGGATTTGGGCGCTGCTGGCGCTGGCCTTGATGCAGGTGCTGTTGCTGGCGGGCGCCATCGCGCTGTTCCGCCGCTGTATGCACTGGATGAGCCTGCCCGCCACGCGTCACGAATGGAGTGCGATGATGCGCTGCACGCTGCAGCGCGCGAAACCCAAGGGCGCAGACGGGGACGAACCATGAGCCTGCCCAGGCAAATCGACAGGGTGCGCGCGGCGCAGGCGCGGGTGGCGGCGCAACGCGCCGAGCTGAACGCTCCGGCGGCGGCGCTGCTGGCGCGCGGGCGCCGGCATCCATGGCTGATGCTGGCCGCGGCGGGCGGCGCCGGATTCGTGCTGGGCAGCGTCGATGCCTCGCTGCTGCGCGTGCCGGGGCTCGCCAGGCTGCTGCGCGGCGGTCTGGCCGACCTGCTGGCCCAGGGCGTGCGCCTGTTCGCCGGACTGGACGCCAGCGCCGCCGACGACGGATCCGCATGAGCGGGCCGGGATCCGCACCCGGGGAAGCGGATGCGATCGCGACGGCGCCGGGCGGCTTCGCGCGACGCAACGTGCGCGGCATGCGGCGCCACCTGCGCGCGATCCGCGTGCTGCTCAACACCATCCTTCTGCTGGCGCTGCTGTACACGGTCACGCTGTGCAAGGCGCTGCTGATCCCGCTGGTGCTGGCCGCCTTCATCGGCCTGGCACTGAACCCCATCGTGGCCGGCGCGGCACGCCAAGGCCTTCCGCGCTGGCTGGGCGCCAGCGTGCTGATGCTGGTGCTGGTCGGCGGTATCGGCACCGGCATCGGCCTGCTCACGCCGCCGGCGCTGGCCTGGTTCCACGAGGCGCCGCGCACCATCCGCAGCTTCGTGCCCAAGCTCGAGCACATCACCCGGCCGCTGGATGCTGCCAACCGTGCCACCCTGACCCTGGTCAACGGTCATCCCGTGTGGACACGGCCGCAGCCGGTCGACGTGGCGGTGAGCGCATGGGACGTGGCGTCCACTGCGCCCAAGGTGCTGGCGGCGGTGCTCACCGAGGTCCTGTTGGTGTTCTTTTTCCTGGTCTACGGCGACCTGCTGCTGCGCCGGCTGGTCGAGATCACGCCCGGCTTCAGCCAAAAACGGCAGGCGGTGTCGGTAGTGCGCGGCATCCAGCAAGAGGTGTCGCGCTTCATACTCACCACGCTGCTGATCAATTTCTCGCTGGGCGCGCTCACCGCCGGCCTGCTGTGGCTGCTGCGCATGCCCGATCCGTTGCTGTGGGGCGCGGTGGCGATGTCCGCCAACTTCATCCCCTATGTGGGCGCCATCGTTACCACCGTGGTGCTGCTATTGGTGGGCCTAGCGCATTTTGACGACCTCACCCACGCCCTGCTGCCCGCGCTTTGCTTCGCCGCACTCACCGCGTTCGAGGGCAACGTCGTGACGCCTTTGATCCTCGGTCGCCGCATGCGGCTAAGCCCCATCGCCATCCTGATCTGGCTACTGGTGTGGGGCTGGCTGTGGGGCATTCCTGGCGCGCTGCTCGCGGTGCCCACGCTCACCAGCGTCAAGCTGATCGCCGAGCACGTTCGCGGCTGGCAGTGGTTCGCGCTCATGGTGCAGCGGTAGCCGGCCACCGCTGACGAGCGTGCTGGTGGCGCAGCCCTGGGGGCGCGGCCGAAGAGGCGGGACGGCATCGGGCGGTACGCCAACCACGTCGTCGCCGATCCGCTCGGCGGCTGGCCGGCCCTTGGCGAGGTCGCACGCGTCGGGCAGCACGCTGTAGCCACGCGCGGCGAGTTGCCGCAGTATCTCAAAGCCCACCCCGCGGTCCGCGCCGCTGATGCCCCACTGGCTGGCTGCCAGCGCGATCGGCGGTAAGCTGGAGGCGATCATGGAGGACACCATTTCCACCGGTTCGCCGCGGTGGCTGGTTTACCCGCAAAACAAGTTCCTTTCCGCCCGCGTGCAGGCTTTCCTGAAGTGGGTCCCGGAGCTGTTCGAGCGCACCAACCCACTGGCATGCAAGTTGATGTTGGCGCCGGCCGGGGCGGCTCAGGCGCCGGCGGGCATCAGGAGCAGCAGGGCCGCGCCCAGCGCGATGCGGTAGACCGCGAACGCCGTGAAGCGGTGCGTACGGATGTAGCCCAGCAGCCATTTCACCGCGGCAAAGGCCACCACCAGCGAGACGACGAAACCTACCGCTAGTGCGGTCCAGTCCTCGTGCGCCGCGCCGCCGCCCTTCCACACCTTCAGCAGCTCGTAGCCGGTGGCCGCGTACATGGTGGGGATGCCAACCAGGAACGTGAATTCGGTGGCCGCGGCGCGGTTGCTGGTGCCGAACAGCATCGCGGCGAAGATGGTGGAGCCCGAGCGCGAGGTGCCCGGGAACACGCCCGCCACCATCTGCGCGATGCCCACCAGGATCGCCACTTTCCAGGTCACCTCGGAGCGGTCCGGCTGGCGCGCGGCCAGCGCCTCCGCGCCCATCATCCAGAAGCCGCCGATGATCAGCGCCCAGGCGATTGGTGTCACCGTTTCCGGCAGCTTGAAGCCGTAGTGCGTCACGACCAAGCCCAGCACGCAGGTGATCAGGAAGGCCACTGCCAGCTTGAACAGATAGTCGCGCGTGGCCGCATCGCCCCACTGCGTCAGCAGCTGCCAGATGCGCTTCCAGTACACCAGGGTGATGGCCAGGATCGCGCCAGACTGGATGCCCACGTTGAACAGGTCCGAGCGCGCGCCCAGCCAGTGTTCGGCGATTAACAGGTGGCCGGTTGAGGAGACCGGCAGGAACTCGGTGATGCCTTCGATGATGCCGAGGAGGATGATCCGGAACAGTTCCGTCACGTGGATGCGCCTTCGGGGTTGGGAGGCGACCATGAGGGTCGCCGCAAAGGGCGACAGTATACGTGCGGGCCGTTGCGGCGGTGGAAAAAAAGCGGCGGAACTTAAGGACAGGCGCTGCCTTGCCCACGCACTTGCGGGAATTGCTGCGACGCATGGTCCTTGTGAAAAAACGTTATAAACACAAGCATGTCACCGTATTGCAATGCAGCAATGCGTCAGGCAGGATCGAAGCCAAGTCCGGTCCAGCACCCTGTCCCAAGGCAGCGACTACGCGCCATCGGCGGCGGCGGACCGGCGGATCAGGAGAGGGCAGGGCGTGCGCGGCATCCGCGCGATGGCCTACGCAACACCTTTGGTCTCGCGGCCCGCAGAACGCGATCCGCCCCTTGTTTGTCGGTCGGGTACGACCGGCCGTTTGCTTGACACCCGTGATTCCGTCGCTGCCGCTGAGCCAGCGATGACGGAGTCGGCTTGCCTCGCGTTGTGCAAGGACAACCCCGTCCCGCGACCGTGACTACGGCAAGAGCGGCTTTTTGTCAGCCATAAGGGGCGAGGCGGCCTCCCTTCCAGGAGCCGCGCGCCTGCACCAGCGCCCTGAGGATGGACGTCCAGACGTCCATCCTCAGGACGCCCACTCTGGCAAGGGGAGGCAAGCGATGAAGCGGCGAACGAAGCGGGCGATGTGCGGTTTTGGTGTGTTGATGGCGGCCGTCCTGCCACCCTTGGCGATGGCAGACGGGGCGCCGCAGAGTTCGGTGGCGGGCAGCGTGGCGGTGGTCAACGACTACCTGTTCCGCGGCCTTTCGCAGACTAACTGGAAACCAGCGGTGCAGCCGGGCATCGAATATGACGATGCCAGCGGCTGGTATGTCGGCACGTGGGCCAGCAACATCAGCTGGCTGTCGGACGCGTCGACCGACGCCGCGCCGGTTTCCAGCAGTCTGGAAGTGGATCTCTACACCGGCTTTCGCGGCAGCTTCAGCGGGGACTGGAGCTACGACATCGGCCTGTACGAGTACTACTACCCGGGCTCATACCCTGCAGGCTTCACCCGGCCCTATACCGCCGAGGCCTATGGCTCGCTGGGCTACGCGGGCGTGACGCTGAAGTACTCGCATGCGTTCACCAACCTGTTCGGCTTCAAGGACAGCAAGAGCTCCGGCTATGTCGATCTGTCCTGGAACTACGAATTCAACCCAGGCTGGACGCTCAACCTGCACGCCGGCCACCAGAACGTGCGGCACGTCGTCGGCGCGTCGTACAGCGACTGGAAAGTGGGGGTAACCCGCGCCTTCGCCCACGGCTACTCGGTGTCGCTGGGGTATTACGACACCAATGCCTCGCGCAGCGTCTACACCAATGCTTACGGGCATTACCTGGGGCGCGCCACTGGCGTGCTCTCGCTCAGCAAATCGTTCTGATACGGATTCACGGCGGTGGCCGTGGCGCCACCGCCCCACACGGGGAGGCTCGCATGAAACTGATCAGCTGCATCATCCGGCCGCACAAGCTCGAGGAGGTGCGCGATGCGCTCACCGCCGGGGGCGTGAGCGGCATCACCGTCAGCGAAGTACGCGGCTTCGGCCGCCAGAAGGGGCACACCGAACTTTATCGCGGCGCGGAATACGTCGTCGACTTCCTGCCCAAGCTGAAACTGGAAGTAGTGGTCAGCGACGAGCTGCTGGACGCCGCGCTCGAGGCGATTCAGCAGTCGGCCAGGACCGGCAACGTGGGCGACGGAAAGATCTTCGTCGGCCCGATCGACCAGGTCATCCGCATCCGCACCGGCGAACTCGACGCCGACGCCCTTTGATCCGCAACTGCGAGGTTCCCATGAGAGAGATCATGCTTTCCCGATCCATCCGCGCGCTGCCGGCGTGGGCGCTGCTGTTCCTGGTACTCGGCATGCTGCTGGTGTCGCCGGCTTCCCACGCGGCGACGCCGGCGCCGGTGGTCGACAAGGGCGACGTCGCCTGGATGCTCACCTCCACCCTGCTGGTGTTGTTGATGACGGTGCCGGGTCTGGCACTGTTCTACGGTGGCCTGGTGCGCTCGAAGAACGTGCTGTCGATTCTGATGCAGGTCATGACGGTGTTCTCGATGATCCTGGTATTGTGGGTGATTTACGGCTATTCGCTTGCCTTCAACGGCGGCAATGCCTTCATCGGCAACTTGGACAAGCTGTTCCTGCACGGCGTGACCAAGGACAGCCTGGCGGCCACCTTCACTGCCGGGGTGGACTTGCCCGAATACGTGTTCGTGGTGTTCCAGTCCACCTTCGCCGGCATCACCGGCGCGCTGATCGTGGGCTCGTTCGCCGAACGCATGCGCTTCCGCGCCGTGCTCGCCTTCGTCGCGCTGTGGTTCACCTTCGCCTACTTGCCGATCGCCCACATGGTGTGGTTCGGGCCAACCGGCTTCATGTTCGCCAAGGGCGCGCTGGACTTCGCCGGTGGCACGGTGGTGCACATCAATGCCGGTATCGCCGGCCTGGTCGGCGCCTACATGGTGGGTCCGCGCCTGGGCCTGGGTCGCGAATCGATGAAGCCGCACAACGTGACCTTCACGATGGTCGGCGCGGCGATCCTGTGGGTCGGCTGGTTCGGCTTCAACGCCGGCTCTAACCTGGAAGCCAACTCCGGCGCGGCGCTGGCCTTCATCAACACCCTGGTGGCGACCGCCGCCGCCATGCTGGCTTGGCTGGGCATCGAGGCGGTAACGAGAGGCAAGCCCTCGATGGTTGGCGGAGCCTCCGGTGCGGTGGCCGGCCTGGTGGCGATCACTCCGGCCTGCGGCACGGTCGGCCCGCTGGGATCGATCGCGATCGGTGCCGCGGCTAGCCTCGCCTGCGTCTGGGGCGTGACCGGCCTGAAGAAGATCCTGCGTGCGGACGACGCACTCGACGTCTTCGGCGTGCACGGCGTGGGCGGCATCGTTGGCGCCCTGCTCACCGGCGTGTTCAGCGCGCCGGTGCTGGGTGGCACCGGCTACGGCAGCGGCAATAGCACGATGTTGCAGCAGGTCGGCGTGCAGGCGCTGGGCGTCAGCGTGACCCTGGTGTGGAGCGGCCTGGTTTCCGTGGCGGCCTACTTCGTGGTCAAGCTGCTGTTCGGTTTGCGGGTGCCGGCCGAGGCGGAACGCGAGGGCCTGGACATTACTTCGCATGGCGAGAGTGCCTACGAGGGCTGAAGCCGGAGCGCAGGCCCGCGTCGACACGGCGGCTTGCGCTCTTTTGGTGCATCATTCCGGAATGACAGCCAAGTGTGGTGCACGCGGCGTCCCCGGCGGACGTCCGAAAGCCACGCATCGCCCGTAGCAGGCGCCTTTCCAGCAATGGCATGGCGCTTGCTTTCGGAACACCCAACGTCCACCCAGCCGAGGTTCCCCATGACTGCCAAGAAAGTGCTCGACCTGATCGTTGAACACGAGGTCGAGTTCGTCGACTTCCGTTTTGCCGACATGCTCGGCAAGCACCATCACGTCACCTTCCCCGCGCACGCCATCGACGAAGGCACGTTCGAGGACGGCAAGATG
>DAIDKO010000118.1 GCA_027450005.1 Rhodanobacter sp.
CCGCCGCTGCCGGCTTACCAGCAGATCCTGCAGGGAACGGCCGCGGTCGACTACACCACGGATGACCTGATCTACCGCCCGCGCAACCCGCGCACCAACCGCATCTACGGCCTAAGCCACGTCGAGCAGATCGTGGTCACGGCGCAGACGTGGCTGCGTCGGCAGGCATCCAACCTCAGCTACTACGACGAGGGCTCGATCCCGGACGGCGTGCTATCGATGCCCGCCGAGTGGACGGCGCAGGATATCCAGCGGTACGAGGAGCTTTTCAACCTTCAGCTGTCGGGCCAGCTGGGCGAGCGCCGAAAGGTCAAGATGACGCCGCCTGGCTCGAAGTTCGAGCAGACGAAGGAGCCCGCGTTCAAGTCCGATTACGACGAGTGGCTGGCGCGCATCGCCTGCTACTGCTTCAGTGTCTCGCCGATGCCGTTCGTCAAGATGATGAACCGGGCCAGCTCCGAGCAGCAGCAGGAGCAGGCGGACACCGAGGGCGTGCAACCGCTGATGGCGTGGGTCAAGTCGCTGATCGACTACATCATTCGGCGGCACTTCAGCTACAGCGACATTGAATTCGTGTGGGCGGATCAGGAATCGCCCGACCCGCTGGTGCGCGCGCAGATCGACCAGATTTACCTTGCAACCAAGGTGCTGGTGCCGAACGAGGTGCGCTCGGACCTTGGCCTGCAGCCGCTGCCGGAGCCCGTCGAGAACGACCCCAGCGCGCAGCCGACGCCCGATCCCGCGCTACCGGTTGGACAGGCCTACAAGGCCGACCACGGCCACCTGCACAAGCGGGACGAAAGCCCGATGACCGGCCCGATGCTGAAGCTGCGCGATAGCTTCGAGACGGCGTTCGGGATGCTGCGCGAGGAAGTGGCCAAGATGCCGCTTGCCAAGGCGGCAGACGGCACCCGTGGCACGCAGCAGGATGCCGAGGATGTAGCGGCGGCGTTTGTTGATCGCATCGACCTGTCCGCGCTCTCGCTCGTGTACGACGACCTGACCGACACGCTGTCCGCAGTCGCCAGCGACGGCAGCAAGACGACGATCGCGCAGATCGTGGCCGAGCAACCGGGCGTGGAAGTGGCCGCGCCGGAAGGCACCGAGGCATCCGCATGGAGCCTGTTCGGCGGCCAAGACCCGCGCGCCGTGGAGTGGGCGACTGAGCATGCCGGCGAACTGCTGACCAAGGACGGCACCGGCGGCCAGCTGGCCGAGGCAACCCGCAACATGATCCGGCGCACGATCGTCCGGGCCATGGAGCAGGACCTGACGCGCAAGCAGATCGCGTTCGAGCTGACCCGTGCGTATGCCTTCAGCCCCGAGCGTGCCGAGTTGATCGCGCGCACCGAGGTCCGCATGGCGCAGGGCCACGGCCACCTGATCGGCGCGAAGGCAGCAGGGCAGACGGAGAAGCGCTGGCTGCTTTCCAACACCGATACGCCGTGCCCGCTCTGCCAGGCGAACGCGGACCAGGGATTCATCGCCATCGGAAAAAACTTCGTCAGCGGCGTGCAGGCGCCCCTGATGCACCCCAACTGCCGCTGTTCGATCACCTTCCGGCGCGGCGCTTCGGAGAACTGACATGCAGATGTTTGCGCGACTAACCAAGGTCAACGAGGCGGACCGTACCGTCGAGGGCATCATCGCCAGCGAGGCGGTGGACAAGTCCGGCGAGGTGTTCGACTACGACCGCTCCAAGCCCAATTTCGTCAAGTGGTCTGAGAGCATCGCCAAGGCCACGGACGGCAAGAGCCTGGGCAACGTGCGCGTCATGCACGGCAAGCAGGTCGCCGGCATCACCAAGGCGCTGAACTTCGACGACGCGTCCAAGCTGATCACCGTCAAGACGGAGATCGTCGACGACAACGAGTGGAACAAGGTCAAGAAGGGCTGCTACACCGGTTTCTCGATCGGTGGCCGCTACGTCGACAAGTGGGACGATCCGGTCCAGAAGGGTGTCAAGCGCTACGAGGCCGACCCGACCGAATTCTCACTGGTGGATCTTCCGTGCAACCCGCAGGCGCAGTTCACTGTGGTCAAGGCGGATGGTTCCGAGGAGCTGCGCAAGTTCGAGACCAGCGTGGACGATGCTGAGGCGCTGGCGAAGTGGGTCGAGACGCTGACCGACGACCAGCGCGACCATCTCGCCAAGATCGCCCAGCGCAAGGACGTCGACCCCAAGGAAGGCGAGGACAAGTACGGCAAAGACGCCGACTTCGCCGACCCGAAGAACAAGAAGTACCCGCTCGACACCGCCGAGCACATCCGCGCGGCGTGGTCCTACATCCACATGCCGAAGAACGCCAAGAAGTACGACGCGGCGGACCTCAAGACCATCAAGTCGCGCATCGTGGCGGCGTGGAAGAAGAAGATTGACGCCAAGGGTCCGCCGAAGGCCGAGAAGGACTGGACGCCGGAAGCGGAGCGCCTGACCAAGCGCGCCGACGCCTCCGATGTTGGCAACGCCATCCAGTCGCTGCTCGGCGAGCCGGCCATGGAAAAGGGTCTCTGGACGGTAGGCGTCTTCGCCAACCTGCTGGAACAGCTGTGCGCGATCGCGGACGGAACCGTGTTCGAGGAAAAGAACGAGGGCGATGGATCGCCGCTCCCGCAGCACATGGCCGCGGCGCTGAAGCCGTTGGCTGCCGTCTTCCTGGAAATGGCGCAGGAAGAAACCAACGAGGCCCTCCACGGCCAACTCAACGACGACGCGAGCATCGAGCTTGCAGTGAGGAACGAGATGAACAAGACCGATACCGAACAGCTCGCCGAGCTGGCCAAGCGCTTCGACGCCCTGCAGGCCGAGCATGAGGCCCTGAAGAAGGGTGCGCCCGACGCCGAGGCGCTCCAGAAGGCCGTCACCGAGCGTGACGACATGCTGACCAAGGCGGCGCAGCGCATCACCGAGCAGGGCGAGCTGATCGCCAAGTACGCGGCGATGATCGACGAACTCAACAAGCAACCCGAGCCCGTGCGCGCCGCGCTTCGCGTGGTCAGCAAGGGCCAGGATCTCCCGGTCGGCGCTGGCAAGGAGATCGAACCCGTTCTGAAGGCCGATGGCACCGAAGACAAGGTGGCGACGGAACTGAAGAAGGCGCTCGCCAACCCGGTGATCGTCCGGTAAGCGCGTCCACAACCTGAGTTTCCCAAGGCCCCTAGCGGGCCTTTTTTATTGCCTGGAGAAAAGACATGGGTAACGAAACCAACGCGCTTGCGGCCATCGCCAAGGCGCTCGAAGCGCCTCTGCCGGAGGCGATCACCAAGGCCTTCACCTCGCCGAGCAGCCCGACTTCGGGTCTCGCGGAATACAACCTGGAACAGGGCGCTCGCCTGCTGTACCCGGTCACCACCGAGCTGCGCAACATGATTCCGCGCGAAGTGGGGCAGGCCGGCGTGCAGGCCAACTGGCGCGCGATCACCGCCGTCAACCCGAACGGCGAGAACATCGGCGTGTCCGAAGGCAATCGCGGCGGCTACAACAGCTACACCGAAGTCGACCGGTACGCCAAGTTCGTCGAGCTGGGCTTGGAAGACTACGTGACCTGGAAGGCTGAGCGCGCTGCCGGCAACTTCCAGAACCTGGACGAGCTGGCCGTGCAGATGCTGCTGCAGGCCACCATGGAAGCCGAGGAGAAGATCATCCTCGGCGGCTTCGGCTCGGTCTCGCTGGGCACCACCCCGACCCCGACCGTGAGCGTTGCCAGCACCGGCGGCACGCTGCCGGCGCAGTCGGGCTTGCTGACCTGCGTGGCCCTGACCCACCGCGGCACGCTGCAGTCCAGCGTCGCCAACGGCGTGAAGGTGCCGTACACCCGCACCAATGCGGACGGCAGCACCGACACGGTAAACGGCTTCAGTGCCAAGCCTTCGACCGGCGCTGCGGCGACCACCACTGGCAGCACCTCCACGGTGAGCGGTAGCGTCACCCCGGTTCCGGGTGCTTTCGCCTACGCCTGGTACTACGGCGTCTCGGGCTCGCAGCTGCTGGCCGCGATCACCTCGATCAACTCCGTGGTCATCACGGCCGCGCCCAGTGGCACGCAGAACCTGTCGGCGCTCCCGACCACTGACACCTCGGCCGACAGCCTGGTGTTCGACGGCCTCGTGGCGCAGATGGTCGCCTCGGGCTCGGGCAGCTACCTCAACTCGCTGGCCACCGGCACGCTAGGCACCGGCACCACGCTGACCAGCACCGGCTCGGGCACGGGCGGCATCGCGGAGTTCGACGCGGCGATCGAGTCGTTCTTCAACAACTACCGCCTGATCCCGACCGACATCTGGATCAGTGGCGCCGACCAGCGCGGCATCAAGAACCTGATCCTGCAGGGCAACACCAACCTGCAGCCGTTCTTCCAGGACGGTCAGGGCAACGTCCGGGCCGGCGCGCGTGTGCGTACCTACTCCAACCCGATAGGCTACGGCAACACGGACCTGGACCTGCACGTCCATCCGTTCCTGCCGCAGGGCACTGTGCTGTTCACCACCAAGCAGGTGCCGTACCCGCTGTCGAACGTGCGCCAGATCATGAAGATGAATCTGCGCCGCGACTACTACTCGATCCTGTGGCCGCTGCGCAGCCGCAAGCACGAGTACGGCGTGTACTTCGACGGGATGCTGCAGCACTACTTCCCGGCGTCGATGGGCATGATCTCCAACATCGCCCCGCTGGCCTAAGCCACCACCACCGGCCGGGGCGGCTTCGCGCCGCTCCGGCCTTGAGGGAGCATCCCCATGAAACTGAAAGGTCCGAAGGACGCCTCGGGCGTCTCGTTCGACGGCAAGTGGTACGACGCCGCGCGTGGCGTGGTGGACGTGCCTTTCGAGGCGCTGGCCGAGCTGAGTGCGCACGGCTTCAAGCCGGTCAACGATGCCGAAGCGAAGTCGGCGGCTGAAGACGGGGCCGCTGCGTAATGAGCGCGCTCTGCCAGCTCGCGGATGTCAAGACGTACCTCGGCATCACCAGTACGACGCAGGACGCGCTGATCACCACCCTGATCAGCAACGCCTCGGCGTTTATTGAGCGGTTCTGTGGGCGCATCTTCGAGCAGGCCACGTACACCGAGACACGCAACGGCAACAACGCCTCAGCGATCTTCTGCCGGCAGACGCCGATCATCAGCGTCACGTC
>DAIDKO010000119.1 GCA_027450005.1 Rhodanobacter sp.
GCCGCGGGAGTAGTCCTTGTGCCCGCAGGGCCCGGTGTCCTCGACGTCGGGGCCACCGGTCATGCCATAGCCGATTCGCGTGGGCACCACCACCACGTAGCCCAGGCTGGCGAAATACGCCTGCGCCGCGGGGAACTCGACCAGGCCCATGCGCCTGCGCGCCGAGACCCCAATGGGACGGCCGTGCAATAACAGCACGAAGCCTGCCTCGGGTACCCCCGAGCTCCAACTCAGGGTAACCCGCACGGTCTGCCGAACTGACAGGCTTGCCGCATCGCGCACGCGAACAGGAACCGTCAGGTGACGCTGCTGCGCAGAAAACGCAGCGGGCGCAACCGCGGCAGCCGCACCGGAATGTGCCAGCAGGCATAAGGAGAGCGATAGACCCCGGACTGTCAAGACACTCCGGGATCGATGTTCGGCCACCAGCAAAAGCCAGGAGGCTCGAGCATCGGCCGGGCCTTGCCGAGCAGCGAAACGGCTGCGAAGCAAGACCCGGGACCGAACCGCTTTCGGGCTCATACCGCGTAGCGAAGAAGCACACAGGGGATGGTGTGCCGCAGCACCCCACGCCCCTGCCGATCAACCTTACTTGAAGGTGATCGGCCCAGTCAGCGCAAGGGTGGTCGGATAGACACCACCCGTTGCCACGGTTGTGTTGGCGTTGGTCGTCAGCTTGTTCGTACCCGCAGTGATGGCCGAGACGCCGGCGTCCCCCTGGAAGTCGACGCTGGCGATCGGCTGAGTGGAAAGTGCCTTCGCAACTGTCATCGTCGTATCGCCGCAGTTTTGATTCACCGTAAAGTCCGACAGCGGAACCGTATAGGTCGTCGGGGTGGCCCCACCAGTGGCAGCGAAGACATCTTGCAACTGGATGCGACAGCCCCCGCCCAGGGTGTAGTAATTGCCCATGGTGAGTTCAACAAAAACGTTTGGCGTTCCCTGGGTTGCCCATTCCGGGTTGCTGTTGAACTCGAAGCTGATGGTCGTCTGGCCGCTCAAGGTCACACCAGAGGTGTTACCCGTCTTGTTGTAGCCCGTCACGTTCGGTGCGAACACGCCCAATCCGACGTACTCGCCGGTAGCCGGAGTCGGCGTCTGGTAGTAGAAGTAGTCGCTGCTGGTAGCCGCCGAAGTTCCCGCGGAGGAGCCTCCCCCGCACCATTGCGGCGTGCCGTTGCAGTTGTAGCCATCCTCGTTGCTCCCACCGTAACCGTTGACGGCACCGCCATCGATGGTCGTTCCGCTCCCGGTGAACCCCTGGGAGAAGACCACCGGCGACGCCGTCACTCCGCAGCTGATCGTGACGTTGCTGACCGTGGAGTTCGCCGTGCCGCTGCCGTTGCTCACCGTGCAGCTTTCGCCGCTGGGCTGGGTTTGCACCACCACCGCGTAGGCACCACCGCTGGCCACCGGGTTGGTAAAGGTGAACGTCGTTGCGCCGGACGGAACCGAAACGGTGTCGGTGCCGTTGGCCAGCACCAGGCCGCTGCCGGTGAGCCCGCTCACCGTGCCGCCGATGGTGTAGCTGGTGGTCGTCGTGGTGGTCGGGGTCGTGCTGGTGCTCGGGGTCGTCGAGGTGCTCGGCGTCGTGCTGGTCGACGGGGTCGTGCTCGCCGTCGTGCTCGACGAGCCGCCGCCACAGGCGGACAGCCCCAAGGCAATCGCCGCCGCAAGCGCACTGAACTTGAACACGGCAAGGTTTGGCTGCTTCATGATCTCTCCTAGTGAACACAGGCCTGCTTTTGCCGAGCCGGCCACGCGCCTGCATCGCGTCCGGACGGTTGAGGACATCGCGGCCAGCCGTTGCGGGCCGATGCCGCGAACTTGAAAGAAAGCGCTTTCAGGAACGGCCAAAAAAGAACTGCCGGCGCTGCGGCAGTTCAGCCATGGTTATTGCGCCAGCGCAGCGATGTCCGACGCGGACGCGTTCCAGCTCGTGAAGCCGATGGAACCGACCGAGATATCGTCGTACTCGCCGGTCTGCACGCCCGGGTTCTTGTTGCCCTTGATGTCCACCGCCACCGTGGTGATCCCGTTGGCGAGCAAGCCGGCCATGGTGCCGGTCGAGCAGGTGAAGGAACTCAGGGGAATGGCGTAGTTGCGAACTCCGGGCACGGTGGTCGGGGCGGCCGTTGAATACGTGGGGACGGTCTGGTCGTAGCTGCAGTCGTCGGTCGCCGGCGTGGACCCCGCGCCGTTGTTGATGTCCACCGTCAGCACCTTGACGTTGCCGCCGGGCTTGTTCTGGTTGTAGGGCGGGTAATAGGTGTTGCCCATCGTGATCAGCAGGGTGTTGGACTGGCTGATGTCGAAGGTCGCGTCCTGCGGAGCCAGCACCGCGACATAGGCATAGTCGGCCGCCGTGGTCGGCGCGGTCGTGCCGGCCTGCACCTGGAAGGTGTAATAGCCGGTGCTGTTCATGGCCGCCTGCGGCGACGAGTAGCCGCCGTACCCGTAGTTGCCGCCGGCGCCCGCGTACACGTCGCCGCCCTGAATCGAATGCAGGTAGGCGCCGTTGGTCTGCACACCGTAGGCGATGTAGTCGTTGGCGAGCAACAGATAGGGCGACTGCGCCAGCGACGTACCTCCGCCCGAGGTGGGCGTCGTCGGCGTGGACAGGGCGCCGAGCGCCACCGTCGGGCCGCCGCCCCCGCAACCCGACAGCGAAAACACCGCCGCCGCACAGGCCGCCGCGCATGACCAACGAACTCCCCTCGCCCACTGCTCCCGCATCATTTTCGAATCTCCTCGAGACTTCCCATTGCCGCGCCGCCGCGGGCCTTCGCATCAGGTCGACCCCAGGATGCGGGACGACGTCAAAGGCCAATGAAACTTCAGTTTGAAAGCGCTTTCTTGCAAACAATTCTTCGTTTAGCTTGCCGATTGCGCTATTCGCGTTTTCCCGGGGAATTGCGAACCAGCTGGCATGTCCCTACGCAGCTGAAGGACATGCCGGGCCCTGCACTCAGCGCGGCGTCGCGGGTCGGAACCCACCGCTTCCGGTCAGCAGTTGCAGCGCCCGCCGCAGGATTCGAGCTGTCAAGCTGCCTGCCGCGCCAGCTGCCTGCGGCGCCAGTGCAGGTACAGCGCCGGGATCAGGTTGGTCGAGCGCAGCGCGCTCCACAGCAGGCCGCCGAGGATCACCACCGCCAGGCCCTGCTCGGGTGCCGCGCCCTCGCCCAGGCCGAGCGCGGTCGGAAGCATGCCGAGCATCGCGGTGGCCGCGGTCAGCACGATGGGCCGGAAGCGAACCTGGATGGCCTCGCGCACCGCCTGCTCCAGCGGCATGCCGGAGTTCTCGTTGGCGCGCGCACGGTCGAGCAGCACGATGGAGTGACGCAGGCCGATACCCACCAGGGTCAGGAAGCCGATCATCCCGGTGGCGTTGAGCCCGACTCCGCTGAGCACCAGCGCCAGCGTGCCGCCGGTCAGCGCCAGCGGGATCTCGAGCAGCAGGATGCCGGGAATCAGCAGCCCGTCGAACTGCAGCAACAGGATGCCCACCATGATGGCGAAGGCCGCCAGGGTCGCCACCAGCAGGGCGAGTGCGGCCTGCTCGAGCTCGGCGACCAGCCCGCCGAAGGCGATGCGGTAGCCGGCCGGCAGCTTCAGGCCGCGCAACGCCCGCCGCGCCTGCGCCTCGGTGCTGCCCAGCGGCGCCGTGGGCGTGGCCAGGATGTCGAGCGCGCGCGCACCCGCGATGTGGCGGATCTGGTTGGGCGTGGGCAACAGGCGCAGTCGCGCCAGCTGGCCCAGCGGAGTCCACGCGCCGTCACCGCTGCGAATGGGCAGCGCCGCCAGCTGGCCAAGCGTGCGCTGCGGCGCGTCGGCCAGGCGTATGTACAGCGGCAGCGGCACATTGCCGTCGGGCACGCGGCTGATCACCTTGCCGCCGATCAGCGCGTCGAGCTGTCCGTACAGGGAGTCCGGAGTCAGCCCGTGCACCGCCAGCGACGCCGCGCGGGGCTCGATGCTCAGCTGGGTCACCGGATAGGCGTCGTTGTCGAACACATCGGCCAGCGCCGGAACGCGGCGCAGGCGAGCCGTGATCCGTTCAGCGATGGCGCGCAACTCGGCCACCCGCTGGCCGAACACGTGGATCACGAAAGGCTGCGGCAGCCCCGACAGGCTCTCGCCCAGGCG
>DAIDKO010000120.1 GCA_027450005.1 Rhodanobacter sp.
CTGGTCGTGGCCACACTTGGCACCGCTCAGGACGAGCAGGTGGTGGATGCCATCGAGGGCGAGTTCAAGGAGCATTTCATGCTCCATTACAACTTCCCTCCGTTCTCGGTTGGTGAGACCGGCCGCATGGGCTCGCCCGGCCGCCGCGAGATCGGCCATGGCAAGCTGGCCTGGCGCGCGGTGCATCCGCTGCTGCCCACCAAGGAACAGTTCCCCTACACGCTGCGCGTGGTCTCCGAGATCACCGAGTCCAACGGCTCCTCTTCCATGGCCACGGTCTGCGGCACTTCTCTGGCGCTGATGGATGCGGGCGTGCCGCTGAAGCACCCGGTCGCGGGCATCGCCATGGGCCTCATCAAGGAGGATAAGGGCTTTGCCGTGCTGTCCGACATCCTGGGCGACGAGGATCACCTCGGCGACATGGACTTCAAGGTGGCCGGTTCGTCCGAGGGCATCAGCGCCCTGCAGATGGACATCAAGATCGACGGCATCACCGAGGAGATCATGAAGGTGGCGCTGGCCCAGGCCAAGCGCGGCCGCCTGCACATCCTCGGCGAAATGGCCAAGGCGCTCAGCACCGCGCGCACCGAGATGAGCGAGTACGCGCCGCGCCTGATCACCATCAAGATCCACCCGGACAAGATCCGCGAGGTCATCGGCAAGGGCGGTGCGACCATCCGCTCGATCACCGAGGAGACCGGCGCCACCATCGACATCAATGACGACGGCACCGTGATCATCGCCTCGGTCAACCGCGACGCGGGCGAGGCGGCGAAGAAGCGCATCGAGCAGATCGTCTCCGACGTCGAGCCGGGCCGAATCTACGAGGGCAAGGTCGCCAAGCTGATGGACTTTGGCGCTTTCGTCACCATCATGCCGGGCAAGGACGGCCTGGTGCACGTGTCGCAGATCTCCAACGAGCGCGTCGAGAAGGTCTCCGACAAGCTCAAGGAAGGCGACATCGTTAAGGTCAAGGTGCTCGAAGTAGACAAGCAGGGCCGTATCCGCCTGTCCATGAAGGCGGTCGACGAGGGTGAGGGCTGAGCAGCCTGAGCCTCCGTTGCACGCAACGCGAACGAGGCCCGGCCATTGCCGGGCCTCGTTCGTTTTTGGAGTGCGGCCATGAATGGCCGCGCGTTTGACTTTCGCGATCAGGGGGATCGCAAAGATACCGGGCGTCTAACGCAACGGGCTTTTGCTACGATGCATGGGTTGGCGAACGAGGATGCGCGATGAGCAGACAGGCAGGCGATTTCATCAAGGATTGGCAGGTGCTGGCACAGCAATCCTGGGATGCCTGGCTGCGCCAGCTGCAGCCTTCCCCGGTGGTTGCGCCTCCGCCACCCGGCAATGAAGCATTCGAGCGCACGATGGCCGGCCTCAAGGGGTGCTTCGACTGGATGCAGGGCGTGGCTGCGGCCGGTGCCAGCCAGCCGAACGCGGACTGGAAGACCCTGCTGCAGGCCTGGGCCGGCTCCGGCAACCAACCCTTCACCCAGGCCTTCAACGGGATCGACAACGCCGCAGCGCAGGGCTTCATGCAGCAATGGCAGGCTTGGCTGCAGTCGGTGCAGTCGCACGCTTTCGTCATGCCGCATGCAGGCGACGGATCGATGCCCGGCTTCGGCCTGCACCGCGAGCAGGTGCTCGAGCAGCAGGAGCTGGCGGCGGCGATCCAGGCGGCGCTGGAAGCGAATGCGCGCTACCAGGAGCTGATCCAGCGCGCAAACACGCAGGGTCTCGAGCGCCTGCAGGCGAAGCTGGCGCAGCGCGATGCGGCCAGTCCGCCGATCGAATCGCTGAAGGTGCTGTACGACCTGTGGGTGGATGCCGTCGAGGACGCCTACGCCGAGATCGCGCTGTCCGACGAATTCCGTACGGCCTACGGCGCGATGGTCAACAGCCAGATGCGCGTGCGCCAGCTGCAACAGAAGCAGACCAGCCGGCTGTGCCGCGAGCTGGGCATCCCTACGCGCGAGGAGGTCTCATCGCTGGGCGAGCGCCTGCAACAGTTGCGCCGCGACCTGCGCACACAGTCGGGCGGCAACGACGCCGCGGACGAAATCCTCGAGTTGCGCCGCGAGGTGGCGGCTCTGCGCCGCGAGTTTGCTCAGCGATCCTCGGCGGTGGCGCATGCGCAGGCGGCCGCAGGCAAGTCCGCGAAGGGTGCGGGAAGCGCAGACGGGCCCGCGCGTGCGAAGGCCGCCCCGGCCAAGTCCGCCTCCACGCATGGCCGTGCCGTGGCCAAGAAGAAGGCGCCCGTGCGTACCACGGTCGCCGTTTCCACCAGCCGTTCGCGCAAGCGTTGACCGGGAGGGCTTGCATGGATACCCCGCTTCATCTCGATCCCTCCCGCTTGATGCAGGAAATCGGCGCATTCCAGCGCAAGCTCAGCGCCGGCATGGGTCACCTGCGCGGCATGAGCGAACCCGGTTACGCCAACACGCCGCGCGAGCTGGTGTACGCCGAGGACAAGCTGAAGCTGTGGCACATGCAGGGCGACCGCGCGCCAACCGCAAAGACACCCACGCTGATCGTCTATGCCCTGGTCAACACGGTGTGGATGACCGACCTGCAGGCCGACCGCTCGCTGGTACGCAACCTGCTGGCGCAAGGCGAGGACGTCTACCTGATCGATTGGGGTTACCCCGACGGCGCCGACCGCTGGCTGACGCTCGACGACTATCTCAACGGCTACCTCGACCGCTGTGTGGATGCGGTGCGCGAACGCCACGGGCTGGACGCGATCAACCTGCTGGGCATCTGCCAGGGCGGCGCGTTCTCGCTGTGCTACAGCGCGATGCATCCGGACAAGGTGAAGAACCTCGTCACCATGGTTACGCCGGTGGACTTCCAGACGCCGGACAACATGCTTTCGCACTGGTGCCGCGAGCTGGACGCGGACCTGTTCGTCGACACGCTGGGCAACGTACCGGCGATGCTGATGAACTGGGTCTACCTGACGCTGAAGCCGGTGCGGCTGAACCAGCAGAAGTACGTGGCGCTGGTGGACATCCTCGACAAGCCCGCGGAGCTGGAGAACTTCCTGCGCATGGAGCGCTGGATCTTCGATTCGCCCGACCAGGCGGGCGAGGCCTTCCGCCAGTTCATCAAGGATTTCTACCAGGGCAACAAGCTGGTGAAGGGCGGCCTAGTCATCGGTGGTCGCGAGGTGGACCTCGGCCTGGTGTCCCAGCCGGTGCTGAACATCTACGCCGAGCAGGACCACCTGGTGCCCCCCGACGCATCCCGTGCGCTGAAGCGTCGCGTGGGAACCACCGATTACACCGAGCTTGCGTTCAAGGGCGGCCACATCGGCATCTACGTGTCCGGTCGCGCGCAGCGCGAGGTGCCGCCGGCGATCCACCAATGGTTGCGCGCGCGCGACTGAACCTGCAGGAGCCACCCATGGAAAAACGTCTCTGCCGTTCCCGCCAGAACCGCACGCTAGCCGGCGTCTGTGGCGGTATCGCCGAATACCTGGGCTGGGATCCGACCCTGGTGCGGGTGGCGTGGATCATCCTTACCCTGCTGGGTGGTTCGGGCATCCTGATCTACCTGATCATGTGGCTGGTGATGCCAGAATCGCCCTGATTTTCCGTCTCGACACGCGAAATTTTCCATGGATTACGACCGTTACGACCGCGTCCGTGCCGTGCAATGGCGCGGCGACCACCTTCGTCTGCTCGATCAGCGCCTGCTGCCGCAGGACGAGCAATGGATCGATTGCCGCGATGCCTCCGCGGTGACCCGGGCGATCAGGGACCTCGCCGTGCGCGGCGCCCCGGCCATCGGCATCGCCGCGGCCTGGGGCGTGGTGCTGGCGGCACAACAGGGAGCGGCACTGGACGGGGCGCTGGCAATGCTTCGCGCGGCGCGGCCCACCGCGGTCAACCTGATGTGGGCGCTGGACCGCATGAAGGCGTGCATGGCCGGGGGCGTCGATGCACAGGCGCTGGAGCGTGAGGCGCAGGCGATCCAGGACGAGGACCTGGCCGCCAACCGTCACATGGGCGAGCTGGGCGCCGCGCTCATCGCGCCGGGGTCCGGCGTGCTCACCCATTGCAACACCGGTTCGCTGGCTACCGCGGGTTTCGGTACCGCACTGGGCGTGATCCGTGCCGGCGTGGCGCAGGGACGCATCGCGCGCGTGTTCGCGGGTGAGACGCGGCCGTGGCAGCAGGGTGCGCGATTGACCATGTACGAGCTGGTGCGCGACGGCATCCCGGCAAAACTGATCGCCGATTCCGCGGCGGCGCACCTGATGAAGTCCGGTGCGGTGCAGTGGGTGATCGTCGGCGCCGACCGCATCGCCGCGAACGGCGATACCGCGAACAAGATCGGTACCTACCAGCTGGCGATTGCCGCGAGGCACCACGGCGTGAAGTTCATGGTGGTCGCGCCGTCCTCCACGGTGGACATGGCTACCGCCTCGGGCGAGCACATCGAGATCGAATTGCGCGATCCGGCGGAACTGCTGGCCATCGGCGGCCGGCGGGTGGTGGTGGAGGGTGCCGAAGCCTGGAACCCGGTGTTTGACGTCACGCCGGCCAGCCTGATCGACGCCATCGTCACCGAGCGCGGGGTGATCGAGCGGCCGACCGTGACAGCGATGCGCGCGCTGTTCGGCGCTTGAACGCAGCCGTTGCGGCGCGTGTGCGGCGTCGCCCTTCGCGAGGTCCCGAAAGGCGTCTGCAATTCCTGTGCAAGATATTGATAAATAAGGCTTAGTTTTCGCCCTTCGGTGGGCGGAAAAGGTGCGGGCGTGCTACACTCGACCGATTGATTTTCACGCGTCCGCGGGCATGCGCGCGGCACGCTCCTCCTCGTTCATCAGGGAAGCCGATTGATGGCAGAACTCGCCAAAGAAGTCATCCGCGTCAATATCGAAGACGAGATGCGCCAGAGCTATCTCGACTACGCGATGAGCGTGATCGTGGGCCGCGCGCTGCCGGACGTGCGCGACGGCCTGAAGCCGGTGCATCGCCGCGTGCTGTTCGCGATGAACGAGCTGGGCAACGCCTGGAACAAGCCCTACAAGAAGTCGGCCCGCGTGGTCGGCGACGTGATCGGTAAATACCACCCGCACGGCGACGCCTCGGTCTACGACGCGATCGTGCGCATGGCGCAGCCGTTCTCGCTGCGCTACATGCTGGTGGACGGCCAGGGCAACTTCGGTTCGGTCGACGGCGATAACGCGGCGGCGATGCGCTACACCGAGGTGCGCATGTCGCGCCTCACCCACGAGCTGCTGGCCGACATCGACAAGGAAACGGTCGACTTCGGCCCGAACTACGACGAGAGCGAACACGAGCCGCTGGTGCTGCCCACCCGGGTACCGAACCTGCTGGTGAACGGCTCGGCGGGCATCGCGGTGGGCATGGCCACCAACGTGCCGCCGCACAATTTGAACGAGGTCATCGCCGCGACCATCGCGCTGATCGACGAGCCGTCGCTGTCGGTCGACGAGCTGATGCACTACGTGCCGGGTCCGGACTTCCCGACCGCCGGCATCATCAACGGCTCGTCCGGCATCGTCGAGGCCTACCGCACCGGCCGCGGCCGCATCCTTGTGCGCGCCAAGACCGAGATCGAAACCGAGAGCAACGGCCGCGAGACCATCCTCGTCCACGAGCTGCCCTACCAGGTGAACAAGGCACGGTTGATCGAGAAGATCGCCGAGCTGGTCAAGGAAAAGAGGATCGAGGGCATCAGCGAGCTGCGCGACGAGTCCGACAAGGACGGTATGCGCATCGTCATCGAGGTCCGCAAGGACGCGATGGCCGACGTGGTGCTGAACAACCTGTTCCAGCAGACCCAGCTGCAGGTCACCTTCGGCATCAACATGGTGGCGCTGCTGGATGGCCAGCCGAAGCTGCTCAACCTCAAGGACATCCTCGAGGCCTTCATCCGCCACCGCCGCGAGGTGGTGACCCGCCGCACCATCTTCGAGCTGCGCAAGGCTCGCGCCCGCGCCCACATCCTGGAAGGCCTCACCGTCGCGCTCGCCAACATCGACGAGATGATCGAGCTGATCAAGACCTCGGCCTCGCCGGCCGAGGCGCGCGAGCGCATGCTGGCACGCAAGTGGCAGCCCGGCATGGTGGGCGCGCTGCTCGCCGCCGCCGGTGCCGAGGCCTCGCGGCCGGAGGACATGGACCCGCGCGACGGCCTCAAGCCCGGGGGCTACCAGCTCTCCGAGGTGCAGGCGCAGGAAATCCTCGCGATGCGCCTGCACCGCCTCACCGGCCTGGAGCAGGAGAAGCTCTCCGACGAGTACCGTGAGATCCTCGAAACCATCCGCGGCCTGATCGAGATCCTGGAAAACCCCGAGCGCCTGCTGGCGGTGATCCGCGAAGAGCTCGAGACGATCAAGAGCGAATTCGGCGACGCCCGCCGCACCGAGATCCAGCATTCGCAGGAGGACCTCAACGTCCTCGACCTGATCGCGCCCGAAGACATGGTGGTGACGCTGTCGCATACCGGCTACATCAAGCGCCAGCCGGCCAGCGCCTACCGTGCGCAGCGCCGCGGCGGCAAGGGACGCTCGGCCTCGGCGCTGAAGGACGAGGACGTGGTCGAGCAGCTGTGGGTGGTGAACACCCACGACACCCTGCTCGCCTTCACCAGTACCGGCCGCGTGTACTGGCTCAAGGTCTACCAGATACCGGAAGCAGGCCCCGGCGCGCGCGGCAAGCCGATCATCAACCTGCTGCCGCTGGGCACGGGCGAGAAGGTGCAGGCGGTGCTGCCGGTGCGTGAGTACCCGGAAAACCGCTACGTGTTCTTCGCCACCCGGCAGGGCACGGTGAAGAAGACCCCGCTCAGCGAATTCGCGTTCCAGCTGCAGAAGGGCAAGATCGCGATCAATCTCGACGAGGGCGATGCGCTGGTCAACGTGGAGCTCACCGACGGCAACAGCGACGTGATGCTGTTCGCCTCCAACGGTCGTGCCGTGCGTTTCGCCGAGGACGAGGTGCGCGTGATGGGCCGTACCGCCGCCGGCGTGCGCGGCATTCGCCTGGCCGAAGGGGCGCATGTCGTGTCGTTGCTGGTGGTGGAGCACGCCGCGGAACAGGCCGGCGACGACGAGGCGGATGAGGTCGATGATGCGGCCGACGATGCGGCTTCGCCATCGGAGATCTACGTGCTTACCGCGACCGAGCGCGGCTACGGCAAGCGCACGCCATTGTCGAAATACCCGCGCAAGGGACGCGGCATCCAGGGCGTCATCGGCATCCAGTGCTCCGAGCGCAACGGCAACCTGGTGGGTGCCGTGCCACTGGACGAAACGCACGAGATCATGCTGATCTCCGACCGGGGTACCCTGGTACGCACGCGCGCCGCGGAAATCGCCAAGGTCGGCCGCATCACGCAGGGCGTCACCCTGATCCGCCTGCCGGCGGAGGAGTCGCTGGTCAGCGTAGTACGGCTGGATGCCGTGGATGACGCTGGAGAGGAGTCGCTCCCGGAGGGCGGCGTGGCGCCGGAAACGGGGGCTGACGAAGGCTGATCCGCCCGGCGGTGCGAAGCAGGCCCCGGCCTTGCCGGGGCCTTTCGCATGATGTGCACGCGGGATGGGCGCCGTCGTTTCCATTTTTCGCGGCGCAAACGTCTTGCAGGTGAAGAGCCGCCGTATCCGGGCGGATTACCATGTGCATGGATCGTCGCCGGCGGCAGGGATGTCGGCGACGGCGCGATGCGCACCTCCCCGCATCCGCGGGCCAGCCCCCGTTCGACGGAGTCCGAGTGGAAGCGCCATGAGCCAGCCGCAAACCATCGCCGGTACTGTTGCGCCGCACGCGGCCGGCGTGGAGGCGCTGTTCCGCGAGCACGGGCGTGCGCTGGTCGCGTTCCTGCAGTGCCGGCTCGGCTCGCTGGCCGACGCGCAGGAGCTGGCGCAGGAAACCTGGCTGCGAATGCTGGCGCTGGAGCGCCCCGAACAGATCGATTCGCCGCGCGCCTTCCTGTTCCGCATCGCAGCGAATCTTGCGGTCGACCGGCAGCGCATGCGTAAGCTGCGCGACGCGGTGCCGCTCGACGAGGCGCCGGAGCCGACGCCGGAGTTGCATCTGGCGCCGGTGCCGGAGCGCCACGCAGCGGCGTCCGCGCAATGGCGCAACCTAGGGGAGGCGCTGCGCGAGCTGCCACCCAAGACCAGCCAGGCGTTCGTGCTGCATGCGATCGAGGGACGCGACTTCGAGGCGATCGCACAAACCATGAGACTCAGTGCACGCATGGTGCGCTACCACGTTACCCGCGCGTTGGCGCATTGCCGCGCACGAGCGGATGAACGGGAGATGCCGTGATGGACAACCCCAACCAACAATTCGACGAGCACCTGTTGCTGGCTGCCGCCGACTGGTGGACGCGCCTGCGCGATCCGCAGGGTGCCGAAGCCTGCGTGGAGCAATGGCTGGACTGGACCGCCCAGGACGAGCGCCATCTCGCCGCGTTCGAACACGTCGCCGCGTTCGGCGAAGGGCTGGGCTTGCTGGATGCCGTCACCCGCCGACGCCTGCTGGCCGAATTCGCCCCCGCGCCGGTGGCCGCGCCGGCCATCGCGCCGCGCCGGCGCTGGTGGCTGACGGCGGCCGCGGCGGCTGTGCTGGCGTTGGGCATCGGCGGCGGGGTGCTGCTGTGGGGGGGCGTGGGCGGCGATGCCGTGACGGTGGCGACCTATGCCAGCACCACCGGGCAGAACCGCGACATCGTGCTGCCGGATGGCAGCAAGGTGACCCTGGGCGGCGCCAGTCGCCTGAGCGTGCGCTTCGCCGGCAACGAGCGCAGCGCGACGCTGGAGGCGGGCGAGGCGTATTTCCAGGTGAAGCATGACACCCGGCGCCCGTTCGAAGTGACCGCGGGAGGTGTCGTGACGCGCGACATCGGCACTGCCTTCGACGTACGGCGCGACGGCAGCAACGTGACCGTGGCGGTGACCGAGGGCCAGGTACGGGTCGCCGTCGCGGGCGATGCCACGCGTTCGCTGGATGCCGGCGCCGAGCAGCGCGTGGCCTGGGATGCGACCACGCGCACGCTGCGCCTAGGCACCACCACGCCGGAACAGGCCATCGGCTGGCGCCAGCACCGGCTTGAGTTCGTCGATGAATCGCTGTCGGTGGTGATCGCCAGCATCAACCGCTACAGCGCCAGGCCGGTCCGGCTGGATTCCCAGGTGGCCCGCCTGGGCTTCACCGGCACGGTGCATACCGACGAGATCGGCAGCTGGCTGCACGCGCTGCCGCAGGTGTTCCCGCTGCAGGTGCGGGAGGATGAACACGGGGTGACCCTCTCTGCCGACAAGGTGCCTGCGCAGCGTCGTTGATCCATGCCAAACTTGCCGCTTTCAGCAGGGGCAAGTAGGGGAGATGAGTCGGTTCGGCCTGTTGCCAGCGATGGCTGCGTTCGCCGCCATGGTCGCGCCGTTGCAGGTGGCGGCTGCTGCAGTCACGCTGCATTTCGCCATACCTCCGCAGTCGCTTCCGACCGCCCTGATCGCCTTCGGGCGGCAGGCGAACGTGCAGGTGCTTACGGCAGGCGGCAGCGTGGCTGCGGTGCGCTCGCGCGGTTTTGCCGGTACCGGCACGCCCGCCACGGCGCTGGGCCGCCTGCTGCAAGGCACCGGTCTTGCCTATCGCTTCGTCGATGCCGGCACGGTGGTGGTGACGCCGGAGGCGACGGCACGCCGCGATGCGGCGTCGGGCGCGAAGGCCGACGTACGTCAGCTCGAGCCGGTGGTCACCACTGGCGAGGTCGATGCGGGCGGCTACCTGGTGGATGTCGGCAGCGGCGCCACCCGCGTGGACAGCGATCTGCTCGAACTGCCCGCCGCGGTGAGCGAAGTGCCGCATGACCTGCTCGATTCGCAGCAGGCACGCACCGTGGCCGATGCCGTGCGCAACGTGGCCGGCGTGGAGTTTCTGGACGGTGCGGATGCCTTGCCGGTGTTCCTGGTGCGCAGTTTCCAGGTCGGCAATGGCATGATCGATGGCCTGCCCAACAGCATCGCATCTTACGGCGACTACCCGCCGCTGATCGGCATCGATCGCGTCGAGGTGCTGAAGGGGCCGCAGGCGATCATCGGCGACACCTCGGTCAGCAACAATTTCGGCGGCCTGATCAACCTGGTGATGAAGCAGCCGACCGCCACGCCGGTACGCAAGCTGGAATTCACGCTGGGCCAGTACGGCGACGGCCAGCTCGGCGTCGATGCTGGCGGTCCGCTGGACAAGCAGGGGCGGTGGACCTACCGTCTGGTCGCCTCGGGCGAGTACGCCAACCGCACCCGGCAGGGCCATCACGGCCAGCGCAATGTCTATTTCGCGCCATCCATCGGGTGGCACGACGACGCGAACCGTCTGGTGGTTTCCGCCGAGCGCATCGTGCGGCGCGAGCCGGTACCGGACTACGCGGTATTGCTGGCCGGCAGCTTGCGCAGCATGACCCCGCCGGGCCTGCTGATCGGCAATGTGGACGACCACTCGCTGTTCCGCACGGCGCGCCTGTCGTATGCGTTCGAGCACCGCTTCGACGACACCTGGACCTTCCGCAGTCGCGGCCAGTACGTACGCCAGGATTCGCGCGTGCAGCAATGGGATCTGGTCAACTTCTCGCTGAACGGCGACGTGGGCCTGATGGCGGCCGAGAGCTACCGTTACCACGATGCATTCTGGACCGTGCAGAACGATGTCCTCGGCCGCTTCGACAGCGGTCCGGTCAGCCACGTGCTGGTCGCCGGCCTCGATTACTCGCGCGCCTTGTCCGCCAGCGCGGACGACGTGTTCGGCTTTCCGCAGATGTCCGGCTACAACCTGTACAGCAGCGCGCCGCTGCCGTCCGTGACGGCGACGATCACGCCGTCAAACAGCGCATCCATACACGCCCTGGGCGATCCCTGGATCACCGACCATGCCCTGTTCCTGCAGGACCAGTTGACCCTGGGCGAGCATTGGAACGCCTTGCTGGCGCTCCGCCGCGCCACCTATGAGCTGGTCACGCTGGATACCAGCGGCACCCACCTGCTGACCTCGCACAAGTCGCAATGGGTGCCCAACGTCGGCCTGCTGTACAAGCTCACCCCGCTGCTGTCGGTGTACGCCAGCGTCACCAGCGGCTTCCAGGCGGATGCGGTGCTGGGCAAGAGCGGCCAGCCACTGCCGCCCTCGCATTCGCGCCAGGAGGAGCTGGGGGCGAAGCTGATGCTGTTCGGCCAGCGCGCCATGCTCACCATGGCGGCCTACCGCACCGAACTGAATCACAGCACCAACCTGGCCTCGCCCAGGCCGCCGTATTACGGCATTCCCGGTCCCGGCCAGACCAACCGCGGCATCGAGCTGGAGTTCAACGGCAGGCCTTTGCCGGGCCTGGACCTGAGCGCCGCATACAGCAACGCGACCGAGCACAACGACGACGGCACGCTGCCAACCGGCACGCCGCGCCAGCGCTTCAACCTGTGGGCAGGCTATCGCATCCAGCATGGCGCATGGCGGGGCTGGGGCGTGGCAGGCGGCGTGCTGGCGCGCAGCGCCAGCCGCGGCGAACTGTCGGACGGCTCGACCTACTTCACCATACCCGGGCAGGCCCGCATCGACGCGAACGTGTCGTGGCAGGGCGCGCACTGGGGTATCGCGCTGGGCGTGCGCAACCTGTTCGACCGCAAGCTGCTCGATGCCGAGTTCAACGAAAACTTCGTGCCGGTGCATTGCGGGCGCAGCGTGTTGCTGAGCGGTACCCGAGACTTCTGAGCGGCGCCGCCCGGCGTTGCACGGCCGGATCAGGGCAGCGGCGGCCAGGCGCTGTCTGCGCACCCGCCGATGGGCTCAGCCGGCAAGCGCCGCCAGCATCGCCTCGGCAGCCGAAACACGGAATTCGCCCGGCGCCTCCACGTGCAACTGGCGCACCACGCCATCCTCCGCATACAGCGCGAAGCGGCGCGCACGCAGGCCCATGCCGTAGGCGCTGCCGTCCCTTTCGAGGCCCAGCGCACGGGTGAAGCCGGCGTTGCCGTCGGCGAGCAGGAGCAGGCCGGCCGGCACTTGCTGCGCCGAGGCCCAGGCCTGCATCACGTAGGCATCGTTGACGGCCAGGCAATAGACCGCGATGCCGCGCGTGCGAAATGCCTCATAGTGCTGCACGTAGCCTGGCAGGTGCTTTTCCGAACAGGTCGGCGTGAAGGCGCCCGGCACGGCGAACAGCACTGCCTTGCGACCGGCAAACAGCGCGCCGGTACGGGCCGGTTCGATGCGGCCTTCGTCGATGGACTTGATCTCGATGTCGGGCAGCGGCTGGCCGGTCTGGATGCTCATGGCGTGTGGTCTGGCCCTGGGAATCCCCCATCCTAGCGCCAGTGCCGGTGCCGGGCGAGGTGCGCGTCGGCGCCCGGGTCAACGTAGCCCGAGCCGGAGCCGTCCGCCTTCCACAAGGGCTTGAATCATGCTAGGCCGAACCCATCTGCTGGCGATGCGGCGATGGTGCCGCGGTCCATTCAGAGGAGAATCGAGATGAACATCACCCGTCATGTGGCGTGGGGCATGCCCCGTGATGTGCAGGCTTTCCGCCAGGCTTTCGAGCGGTTCCTCGGCCAGGAGGAAAACGACCAGTCCAACGTGGTGACCAGCCAGTGGGCGCCGCAGGTGGACATCAAGGAAGAAGAGAAGCGCTTCGTGATCTATGCCGATATCCCCGGCGTCGACCCGGCCACCATCGAGGTGAGCATGGACAAGGGCATTCTCACCATCAAGGGCGAGCGCAGCGTGGAAGGCGGCGAGCAGCCCGGCCAGTTCACTCGCCAGGAGCGGGCACACGGTCTGTTCCATCGCCGCTTCGGCCTGCCGGACAGCGCCGACGCGGACGGCATCACCGCCGCCGGCCGCCATGGCGTGCTGGAGGTCTCCATCCCGAAGAAGCCAGAGACTACGCCCCGGCGCATCAACATCGAAACGGGCCACTGAGCACTCTCCGGCGATTGCGGTAACGGCCCGCGGCGGAGATGATCCGTCGTGGGCCGTTGCATGATCGACGACCCGAATGGCCTGGAGCTGGCGGTGGAATTCAAAGACTATTACGAGATCCTGGGCGTGAAGCCCGAGGCGAGCGAGGCGGAGATCAAGACCGCCTACCGCAAGCTGGCACGCAAGTATCACCCGGACAAGAACAAGGAAGCCGGGGCCGAGGAGAAATTCAAGGCGGCGAACGAGGCGCAGGAGGTACTGCTGGATGCCGAGAAGCGTCGTGCCTACGACCAGCTGCGCGCCGGCGGCTACCGCGGCGGCGAGCAGTTCCGGCCGCCGCCGGGCTGGGGCCAGGGACAGGGGCAGCCGTTCGACTTCGGCGGTGATGGCGACTTCAGCGATTTCTTCGAGAGCCTGTTCGGCGGTCGCGGCGGCCAGCGCGGCCAGCCCCGCGCCCGGCGCGGGCAGGACGTGCAGGCGCGGGTGGAGATCGACCTGCAAACCGCGTTCGACGGCGGTCGCACGCGGGTCTCCCTGCACGATGGCCGTGGCGAGGAGCGCGTGCTGGAAGTAAAGATCCCCGCTGGCATCCAGCCGGGGCAGGTGATCCGTCTGGCCGGGCAGGGACAGGCTGGCAGTGGTGGAGGCCCGAAGGGCGACCTGCTGCTGGAAGTGGGTATCCGCGACGACGCACGCTTCAAGCTGGATGGCCGCGACGTGCTGCACGTGTTGCCGCTCAGTCCCTGGGAGGCGGCGTTGGGTGCCACGGTGCCGGTGCCGACCCTGGCCGGCACGGTGGAACTGCGCGTTCCGGCGGGCTCGCAGTCGGGTCGCAAGCTGCGCCTGAAAGGGCGTGGCCTGCCGGGTGCGCACCCGGGCGACCAGCTGGTGGAACTGTCGATCCGCGCCCCGGCGGCGGACACCGACAAGCAGCGCTCGGCCTGGGAGGCGTTGCGCAAGCAATACGCGGACTACGACCCGCGCCGCTGACGCTTCGCCGATGCGGGTGTCCCTGGGCGCGTTGTGCGAACAGGCGTCCCCGCAAAAACAAGAACGGCGCCGCAAGGCGCCGTTTTTCGTGGATCGTGCCGAGCCCGGTTCAGGCCGGCAGCAGGTCCTTCAGCGTGGCCACCAGCTCTTCTTCCTTGATCGGCTTGGTGACGTAGGCCTTGGCGCCCTGGCGCATGCCCCATACGCGGTCGGTTTCCTGGTCCTTGGTGGTGACCAGTACCACCGGGATGTGCGCGGTGGCGGCGTCCTTGCTGATCGTGCGGGTGGCCTGGAAGCCGTTGAGGTTGGGCATCACCACGTCCATCAGGATCAGGTCGGGGATCTCGCGCTTGGCCACCTCGACGCCCGCGGCGCCGTCCTCGGCGGTGAGGGTTTCGTGACCGAGCTTTTCGACGATGCGCTTCAGTCCCAGCAATTGCGAAGGCGAGTCGTCGACGATCAGGATGCGTGCCATATGCCTGTTGTCCCCTTGTTAGCGGTTCGGTGGATTCTATGCTTGTGCTGCGGCGCTTCCAAGTCGCCAGGCGTCAATCGCCGCCGACCCGGACCAGGGTGCGGCCGAAGGAGTCGCCGGCCAGCATGCGTTCGAAAACGCCGGGGAGTTCGTCCAGCGCAGCCTCGCGGGTGGCGATGCGTGCCAAGTGGCGCGGCTTACAGTCGGTGGCCAGATGCCGCCACACGCGTTCGCGCATCGGACGTGCGGTGCCCGCCGAGGCCACGCCCAGCAGGTTCACGCCGCGGATGATGAAGGGCATCACGGTGCTGTCGAAGGCGATGCCGCCGGCATTGCCGCAGAGCGCCAGGTTGCCGTAGGGCGCGATCAGCGGCAGCAGGCCGGCCAGCATCGCCCCGCCCACGTTGTCCAGCGCGCCGCCGAAGCGGGCCGAGTCCATCGGCTTGCCGCTGAAGGCGAGCGCATGGCGGTCGATGCATTCGGCGGCGCCCAGCGATTTCAGGTGGTCGAAGTGGTCGGCCTTGCCGCTGATCGCATGCACCTCGTAACCGGCGCGACTGAAGATGTCGATGGCGAGCTGGCCCACGCCGCCGCTGGCGCCGGTGACGGCGATCGGGCCGAGCGCGGGCGTCTGGCCGTTGTCCTGCATGTGCAGCAGTGCCAGCGCGGCGGTGAAGCCGGCGGTGCCGAGGATCATGCTCTCGCGCAGGTCAAGGCCGTCGGGTAGCGGGATGGTCCAGCGCGCGTCCAGTCGCGCGTATTCGGCGTAGCCGCCGTCGCGCGTCTCGGAAAGGCCGCTGCCGGTGCACAGCACCGCGTCGCCCTCCTTGAACTTCGGATCCGTCGAGGCGACCACGCGGCCGGCCACGTCGATACCGCCGTTCAACGGGTAGCGACGCAGGATGCGGCCCTTGCCGGAGCCGGCCAGTGCGTCCTTGTAGTTCACCGAGGAGTACGCGACCTTGACCAGCACCTCGCCCGGCGTCAGCGACTCGGTATCCATGACCTGGATGCCGGCGCGATAGCCTTGGTCGTCGTTGTGGATGCGGAAGGCACGGAACGTCGTCATCGGATACTCCTCGTCGAAGGCGGCTCAGGCGTCGACGCTGGCGCGGTCGATCCATTTCGGCTGGTAGCTGCCTTGATAACCCTGCATCCAGTCGAACAGCGCGCCGATGTCCTCGCCGAACCAGATGCTGTCGCGCTGCTCGGTACGCACGAAGCGCTCGCCGACCATGTGGTCCATCATCGTGCGAAGGTCGCGGTAATAGCCGCGTACGTCGAGGAAGGCGCAAGGGTAGCGATGCAGGCCGAGCTGCGCCCAGGTCAGCATCTCGAACATTTCGTCCATGGTGCCGAAGCCGCCGGGCAGGGCGACGAAGGCGTCGGACAGCTCGAACATGCGCGTCTTGCGCTGGTGCATGGTGTCGACCACCACCAGCTCGGTGAGGCCCTTGTGCGCCACCTCGCGTTCGACCAGTTGGCGCGGGATCACGCCGACCACCTTGCCGCCGCCGGCCAGCACCGCGTCGGCGACGATGCCCATCAGGCCCACGTTGCCACCGCCGTACACCAGTGCGATGCCGCGCTTCGCCATCGCGGCACCGAAAGCGCGTGCCTGCTCGGCGTACTCGGGATGCTTGCCGGCGCTGGAGCCGCAGTAGACGCAGAGGGAGGTGGGCTGGGGCATGTCGAAGAGTTCGCTTTTTGCTCGTCATTCCGGCTTTCGCTGGAATGACGGCGAGGAAGGCAAACGGCCCGCCCATGTCGCCATGAGCGGGCCGTATGGATCCCGGATCGCCGCACATCCATGTGCTGTCCGGGATGAAGTCATCCTGACTTCAGTTGCCCTTGTGGATGGCGCGCTTGTCCACCGACAACGCGGCCTCATGCACGGCTTCCGACAGCGTCGGGTGGGCGTGGACGATGCGGGCGAGGTCTTCGGACGAACCCTTGAACTCCATCGCCACCACGCACTCGGCGATCAGCTCGGACACGCCCGGGCCGACCATGTGCACGCCGAGGATGCGATCGGTGTCGGCGTGGGCGAGCATCTTCACCTGGCCAATCGCCTCGTTCATCGCCACGGCACGGCCGATGGCGGCGAACGGGAAGGTGCCGACCTTGTACGGGATGCCGGCGTCCTTCAGTTCCTTCTCGGTCTTGCCGGCCCAGGCGATTTCCGGCTCGGTGTAGATCACCCACGGGATGGTGTCGAAGTTGACGTGGCCGGCCTTGCCGGCGATCCACTCGGCCACCGCCACGCCTTCCTCGGAGCCCTTGTGCGCGAGCATCGGGCCACGCACCGCGTCGCCGATCGCCCACACGCCATCAACGCCGGTGTGGTTGTGCTCGTCGACCACGATGCGGCCGCGCTCGTCCAGCTTCACGCCGGTGTCGTCGGCCAGCAGGCCGTCGGTGTAGGCACGGCGGCCCACGGCCACCAGCAGCTTGTCGACCACCAGGCTCTGCTCGCCGTCCTTGTCGGCGTAGACCAGGTGCACGCCGTCCTTCTTCACCTCGGCCTTGGACAGCTTGGCGCCCATCTTGATGTTCAGGCCCAGCTTGGTGAATTCCTTGAAGGCGATCTTGGCGATGTCCGCATCGGCGGCGCCGAGGAAGTCCGGCATGGCCTCGAGCACGGTCACTTCCGCGCCCAGGCGACGCCACACGCTGCCAAGCTCCAGGCCGATCACGCCAGCGCCGATCACGCCCAGACGCTTCGGCACGTCGGTGAAGTCGAGCGCGCCGGCGTTGTCGACGATGTGCTTGCCGTCGAACTTCGCGAACGGCAGCTCGATCGGCACCGAGCCGGAGGCCAGCACGACGTTGGTGGCGCTGATCGTCTGCTTGCCGCCGTCGTTGGCGGTGATCTCGACCTGGTTGCCCTTGAGCAGCTTGCCCTTACCGTAGAACGCGGTGACCTTGTTCGCCTTGAACAGCTGGCCGATGCCGCCGGTGAACTGCTTGACGATCTTGTCCTTGCGGCCGATGAAGGTGGCCATGTCGACCTTGGCGCCATCGACGGTGATGCCGTGCACCGGCAGGTTGTGCGCGATGTTGTAGAACTGCTTGGACGAGTCCAGCAGCGCCTTGGACGGGATGCAGCCGACGTTGAGGCAGGTGCCGCCGAGGGCCTGCTTGCCGTCCTTCCCGGTGAAGGCGTCGATGCAGGCCACCTTCAGGCCAAGCTGCGCGGCGCGGATCGCGCCGACGTAGCCGGCGGGGCCGGCGCCGATGAAGATGACGTCGAATTTATCGCTCATGTCGTTTCTCGCTTTTTCCCTCTCCCGTCGGGAGAAGGTGGCCGAAGGCCGGGTGAGGGTACGGGCGGAGCGAGGTGTTGCGGCGGTGCCGGACCCTCACCCCCCAACCCCTCTTCCTCGCTCGTCAAAGCAGGGCCATCCATGGCCCCCTTCGCGTCCGGAGGGAGAGGCGCTCGAGGACTCAGATGCCCAACAACATCTTGTGCGGGTTCTCGAGCTGGTTCTTGATGTCGACCAGGAACAGCACCGCGTCCTTGCCGTCGATGATGCGGTGGTCGTAGCTGATCGCGAGGTACATCATCGGCGCGGCGATCACCTGGCCGTTCTCGACGATGGCGCGCTCCTTGATCGTGTGCATGCCGAGGATGGCGCTCTGCGGCGGGTTCACGATGGGCGTGGAGAGCAGCGAGCCGAAGGTGCCGCCGTTGGTGATGGTGAACGTGCCGCCCTGCAGGTCCTCGAGCGTGAGCTTGCCGTCGCGCGCCTTCTTGGCGTAGTCGGCGATGCCCTTCTCGATGTCCGCGAAGCTCATGTTCTCGGCATTGCGAAGCACCGGGGTGACCAGGCCCTTGTCGGTGGAGACGGCGATCGAGACGTCCTGGTAGCCGTGGTAGATGATGTCGTTGCCGTCCACCGAGGCATTGATGATCGGGTGGCGCTTCAGCGCCTCGACGGTGGCCTTGACGAAGAAGCTCATGAAGCCGAGCTTGACGCCGTGCTCCTTCTGGAACTGCTCGCCGAGGTCCTTGCGCATCTTGCTGACCGCGGCGAGGTTCACTTCGTTGAACGAGGTGAGCATGGCGATCGAGTTCTTCGACTGCATCAGGCGCTCGGCGATCTTCGCGCGCATGCGGGTCATGGGCACGCGCTCTTCCGGACGCGCGCCCGGCGTGGAGGCGGCCGGAGCGGTCGGCGCAGCGGCCGGCCGCGAGCCGGCATTGACCACGTCTTCCTTGATGATACGGCCGTCGCGGCCGGTGCCGGTGATGGCGGAGGTGTCGACCTTGTTCTCGGTGACGACGCGCTGCGCGGCGGGCGAAAGCTCGGCGGCGGCCTTCGGCGCGGCCGGGGCGGGAGCCCCGGCGGCGGGCGCCGGTGCGGCAGCGGCCGGTGCCGGGGCGGCGGCCACGGCGCCTTCCTCGATCACCGCGATCACCTGCTGGCTGTTCACCGTGTCGCCGCTCTGGAACCTGATTTCCTTGAGCACGCCGTCGACCGGCGCCGGAACCTCCAGCACCACCTTGTCGGTTTCCAGGTCGACCAGGTTCTCGTCGCGCTTCACCGCGTCGCCGGCCTTCTTGTGCCAGGTGGCGATGGTGGCGTCGGAGACCGACTCGGGCAGAACGGGGACTTTGACTTCAGTGGACATGGGTTGATCCTGTGGTTTTGCGCCCGGCTAGGACGCGAAAGTCGAACTGGGTGATTTTATTCTGCCGAGTGATCGGTGCCGACCGGTGCGACCAGCGCCTGTTCGACCAGCGCCGCCTGTTCGGCCACGTGGTCGTTGAGGTGCCCCGCGGCCGGCGCGGCCGAGCGGGCGCGACCCGCGTAGGAGAGACTCTGCTTGGCGCCCACGCAGGCCTGCAGGTGGTGGCGGATCTGGAACCAGGCGCCCTGGTTCATCGGCTCCTCCTGGCACCACACCACTTCCTTGGCGGAAGGGTACTTCTCCAGTTCGGCCACGACTTCGGCGCGCGGGAACGGATAGAGCTGCTCCACGCGCACGATGGCGACATCGTTGGTACCGCGCTTTTCGGCCTCTTCCAGCAGGTCGTAGTAGACCTTGCCGGCGCACAGCACCACGCGCTTGACCTTCTTCGCGGCCAGTTCGCGGTGTTCGCCGATCACCAGCTGGAAGCTGCCGCTGGCCAGCTCGTCTAGCGTGGACACGGCCAGCTTGTGGCGCAGCAGCGACTTCGGCGTCATCACCACCAGCGGCTTGCGCACCGGGCGCAGCATCTGGCGGCGGATCATGTGGAAATCCTGCGCCGGCGTGGTGGGCACGCAGACCTGCATGTTCTCCATCGCGCACAGTTGCAGGAAGCGTTCCAGGCGGGCGGAGGAATGTTCCGGACCCTGGCCTTCGTAGCCGTGCGGCAGGTACAGCGCCAGGCCGCACAAGCGGTCCCACTTGGCCTCGCCCGAGCTGATGAACTGGTCGATCACAACCTGCGCGCCGTTGGCGAAGTCGCCGAACTGCGCCTCCCAGATGTTGAGCGTGTGCGGGTCGGTGGTGGCGTGGCCGTATTCGAAAGCCATCACCGCTTCCTCGCTCAGCAGCGAGTCGATCACTTCGACATCGGCATCGGGGCGCAGCGTGGCCAGCGGCATGAAGGTGTGACCGTCCTTCTGGTCATGCAGCACGGCATGGCGGTGGAAGAACGTGCCGCGGCCGGCGTCCTGGCCGACCAGACGCAGGTTGTGGCCTTCATCGATCAGGGTGGCGTAGGCCAGGTTCTCGGCGAAACCCCAGTCGCCCGGCAGCTCGCCGGCGGCCATCTTGCGGCGGTCGTCGTAGATCTTGGCCACGCGCGACTGCAGCGTGATGTCCTTGGGCAGGTCCAGGATGCGCTGGGCCAGTTCGACCAGCTTCGCCTTCGGTACGCTGGTGTCGGCCGGGGTGGACAGCTTGTTGCCGAGGAAGCGGCTCCAGTCCACCTCCACGTCCTTGGTCAGCGACGGGTGCAGCTCGGTCATCGCCGAACCGGCTTCGAGGCGGTCGCGGTAGGCTTCGAACTGTTTCTGCGCGTCGCCATCGGCCAGCACGCCCTGCTGCATCAGCTCCTTTGCGTACAGCTCGCGGGTAGTGGGGCGCTTCTTGATGACCTGGTACATCACCGGCTGCGTGGCGGAAGGTTCGTCCGCCTCGTTGTGGCCGTGGCGGCGGTAGCACACCAGGTCGATCACCACGTCCTTGCGGAACTGCTTGCGGAACTCGTAGGCGAGGCGGGTGACCTGGACCACCGCTTCGGGATCGTCGCCGTTCACGTGGAACACCGGGGCGTTGACCATCTTGGCCAAGTCGGTGCAATACAGCGTGGAGCGCGCGTCCTGCGGATTGGAGGTGGTGAAACCCACCTGGTTGTTGACCACGATGTGCAGCGTGCCGCCGATCTTGAAGCCGCGCGCCTGCGACATGTTGAACAGCTCCATGTTCACGCCCTGGCCGGCCATCGCCGCATCGCCGTGGATCAGCACGGCGAAGGCCGAGGTGCGGTTGCCGTCCTTGCGGCGCACCTGGCGCGCATGCACGGAACCGGCCACCACCGGGTTGACGATCTCCAGGTGCGAGGGATTGAACGCCAGCGCCACGTGGGTGCCGCCCTGTGGCGTGCGCACGTCGGCGGAGAAGCCCATGTGGTATTTCACGTCGCCGGAATGGGCGCCATCGTCGTGGTTGCTGTGTTCGAACTTGCCCTCGAACTCGTTGAACAGGGTCTTCGGCGGCTTGCCGAGGATGTTCACCAGCACGTTGAGGCGGCCGCGGTGGGCCATGCCGATCACCACGTCCTTGATGCCGTTGTCGCCGGCGGCGCGCACCACGTCGTCGATCATCGGGATCAGGCTGTCGCCGCCCTCCAGCGAGAAGCGCTTCTGGCCGACGTACTTGGTGTGCAGGTAGCGCTCCAGGCCCTCGGCGGCGGTCAGGCCGTCGAGGATGCGCTGCTTGCCGCCCTTGTCGAGTCCGGCGCTGCCGTTGGCCTGCTCCAGCCGGCTGTAGATCCAGTTCCGCTGGGCGTGGTCGCTGATGTACATGAACTCGGCGCCGATCGTGCCGGTGTACACCTTCTTGAGCCGCGCCAGCATGTCGCGCAGCTTCAGACGCTGGCCACCACCGGCATAGGTGCCGCAGTCGAACTCGGTATCGAGGTCGGCGTCGGAAAGGCCGTGGAAGGCGAGCCCAAGGTCGGGCGCCTCCATCTTGTGGGCGAGGCCCAGCGGGTCGAGGTTGGCGGCTAGGTGGCCGCGCGAGCGGTAGGCGGTCAGCAGGCGCAGCACGCCGGCCTGCTTGCGCGCGTGCTCGTCGCTGAGCGGCGCGGCGGCCGCGACATGGCGCTGCTTCTGGGCCGCCTCGATGCGCGCGATGGCGTTGCCGTGCGGGACGTCGCCGGCCTCGCGGCCCCTGAACGTCTCGAAATACTTGCTCCACTCGGCGGGCACCGATGCGGGATCGGTGAGCCAGGCGTCATACAGGGATTCGACGTAATCGGCGTTGCCGCCAGCGAGTTGGGAAGATTCGAAGAACTCGCGGATCAGGTTTGTACTCACGTCACCACCGGCTGGGGAAGGGAGGCTTGCGACGATCCCTGGCAGGAATCGTCGGCGAAAAATCCCGTTAATTATAGCCTTGGGCTGCTGCACAGCGGCAACCCGCCAGTGGCCCGATTTGCGGCCAGGCGGCCCTTGGGCGAGCGCGGCAGGGCAAGCGTTCAGCGAACGCTACAGATCCAGCGTCGACAGCTCGCTTGCGCGGGCCGAGCGTTCCCAGACCGCGTCGAACTGCTGCTGCAGCGGCACCTGCCCGGGGCGGTCGGCCAGCGCCATGCGCCCCTGCGGTTGGCTGGCCTCGGGCAGGTAGATGTAGCCACCGGTATCGTTGACCAGCCAGGCGGCGGTGTTCTGGCTGTCCACCTCGTCCACCGGCGTACGGATCGCCATGCTGCTGGAGAGGCGCTGGAACAGCAGGACCAGCCGGTGGCCGTCGCGCAACGCGGCCGCCGGGTCGTGCAGCAGGATGCGGATCTCCGCGCGCCGGCCGGAGGTGGCGATGCGCTTGAGTTCCGCCAGTTCGGCGTCATTGCCGTAGTCGTCGCGGCCCAGCAGCGGCAGGTGCAGCACCAGCCGGTGGCGGGTGGCAGCCAGCAATTGCAGGCGCGCCGCGGCCAGGGCTTCGCGGCCGTTGATCGCACGTGGCCCGTCCGGTGGCATCGTGTCGGCCGGGGTGTTCACCGCCGGCGCACCTTGCGCAGTACCAGGTGGCCATCGTTGACCAGTGCCAGCAGCGTCGCGATTGCGGGAGCCGTTGATGCGGCATCCGGCGCGATCTCGCGTTGCGCGCAAAGCTGCCTGGCCAGCGCAAGCGGCGCAGGCCAGGCCTGGCCGTTCGCATACAGGGTGCAGCCGGACTTGCCGCGGCTCCATGCCATGCGCGACCACGGATGACGCAGCAGGCGCGCGCCGGCGGCGAGCCGCTTGCGCAAGCCGGCTTCGTCCAGCATGCGGTCGGGCACGGCCGGGAGCTGCGCGTTGCGATAGCGGGTGATGAAGCGGCCGAACCAGTCGCGCAGGGTTTCCTCGTCCAGCGCGGCGGCAAACGGCAGCGCCTTGCGCAACCGGGCCAGCGCCGCCGCGTCGATCTCGCCGGGTGCCTTGGCCGGGGCGAGGTCGGGATCGGCGTAGCGCTGGTCATCGTGCAGCCGCTCGGCGAGGTAGTCGGCGAGGTCGCCGGTCAGTTCCGCCTGCGAAGGCGCGCGCATGCCCACCGAGATCGTCATGCAGGGGCCGCCGAAAGCCACGCCATCGTGCGGCATGCCGGGCGGCAGGTAGAGCATATCGCCCGGATCGAGTAACCATTCGTGGGTGGGTTCGAACTCGCGCAGCTGCTTCAGCTCGATATCGGGGCGAAAGTCCCTCGGGGCCTCTGGGTCGGTGCTGATCGCCCAGTGCCGTTGGCCCAGCCCCTGCAGCAGGAACACGTCGTACTGGTCGACGTGCGCGCCCACGCCGCCGCCGGGTTCGGCGTAGGAAATCATGATGTCGTCCAGCCGCCAGCTCGGCAGGAAGGCGAAGGGTTCGAGCAGGGCGGCGACGTCGGCGTCCCACTTGTCGACGTCCTGCACCAGCAGGGTCCAGTTGGCGTCGCCGGTCTTGGCGAAGTCGGCCTCGGTCAGCGGGCCGGTCTTCACCTGCCAGCGTTCGCGCGCCTCGTCGTGGCGGATCAGCCGCGACAGCGCGCCTTCCTCGCAGGCCAGGCCGGCGAGGTCCTCAGGCTGGATCGGCGGCACGAAGCCCGGAAAGGCGTTGCGCACCAGTAGCGGGCGCTTCTGCCAGTAGTCGCGCAGGAACTGCGCGGGTGGCATGCCCAGTGGTTGGCGGGCGGAGCCGCGGACTTCGATGGGCGGCGTGGTCTTGCGGGGAGTGGGGGCGCGGTTCATGCGCGCATTGTAGATGGCGGGCGAGGGGACTGTTGATCCATCGCAAGGTGGGGACGGTTTCTTCTGCTTGCCGCGGGGCGGGGTCGTTCGGCTGCCGCCAGGCGGAGAAGCGGGTTCGTCCGCCAGGCGGCGGCCGAATTCCTTTCTCTTTGCGTGCCCAAAGAGACAGAAACCAAAGAAAAAGGGCGCCCCCGCCGCACCGCCGCCCAGGGGCCCCGAAGAGCAGCGCGCTCCCAACGCGCAGAAGCAAGGGCCAAAGCAGCCCAGCCCCGGCCGCAAAACTCACCCCCACGCGGAAGCACGCCCTCAATACAACAAGCGCACCGCGTTGCTGACTCCCAACGCCAACACCGCCAACCCAGCCAGCAACGTGGTGGCCCTCGCCGGGATGCGCCGGACGAAGAGCGCGCCGAACGGCGCGGCAAGGATGCCGCCGGCGATCAGCCCCGGCACCGCCATCGAGTGGCCGATACCGATGCCGAACAGGAAGGCGGTGCTGGCGATGATGCTCACCGCGCATTTCGCCAGATGCACGCTGCCGATCACCACGCGTGGCTGCATGCCGCTGGCGAGCAGGGTGGTGGCGGTGAGCGCGCTCCAGCCGCCGCCGCCGATGGTGTCCACGAAACCGGCGACCGCGCCCAGCAGCGGGGCGCCGCGCGGCGCTTCGGTGCGCCCGTCGGCACGCCTCGCGCCGCGCACCAGCAGGAACAGGCCCATGCCCAGCAGGTAGGGTGTCAGGGCGATGCGCAGCCACGGCGCAGGCAGATGCACGGCCAACCACACGCCGAGCAGGGCGCCGAACATGCCGGGTATCGCCAGCGCGAGGAATAGCCGCCGACTCACATTGCCCGCCAGCAGATGGCTCAGGCCCGAGGCACCGCAGGTGAAGCTTTCCGCGTAATGCACGCTGGCGCTGGCCATCGCCGGTGGCATGCCCAGCCCCAGCAGCAGCCCTGCCGAGGTCACCCCGTAGGCCATCCCCAGCGCGCCATCCACCAGCTGCGCCGCGGCACCGACGAGGGCGAACACGAGGAATTCCGGAAGGGGGCTCATCGGTGCTCGCAGCAGGTCGTCTGCGGCATGTCAGCACGCGCTCCAGCATGCCGGAAATGAGCCGCCCGCATATGCACATGCCCACAAGTGTTTTCTAGCGTGGCGCCGCGCTGCCTAGCATGGTCAACAGACGTCTGGACGTCCAAAAGGAAAATGACGTGAGCGCTGCCCCCCGACCGATACTGCCGACGCCGGCGCTGGCCTCCGAACGCCTGGCATTGCTTAGCCGGCTGACCGATGGCCTGCCTCCGGCCGACCTGTACTGGATCTCGGCGTGGACGGCTGCGTTGGCGGCGCAGGCCACGCGCGTCGTCTTGCCCGCTTCGGCGTCGACCGAAGCCGTCAACGCGGCTACGGGCGAGCGCCTCACCGTGCTCTACGGTAGCCAGACCGGCAACTCGCGCCGCGTGGCCGAACGGCTGGCCGAGCGGGCCATGGCGGCGGGTCTCGACGTTCGGCTGCTGCGCACCGGCGTCTATCCGCTGCGCGAATTGGTCCAGGAGCGGCACCTCGCGCTGGTGATCAGTAGCCAGGGTGACGGTGACCCGCCGGACGACGCCATCGGCTTTGTCGAATTCCTCACCGGCAAGCGCGCACCCAGGTTGCCGCAACTCAAGTTCTCGGTGATGGGGCTGGGTGACTCCAGCTATCCGAAGTACTGCGCGGTGAGTCGCCGGCTGGATGCGCGTTTCGCCGAGCTGGGCGCACAGCGCTTCGCCGCGCTGGGCGAAGCCGACGTGGATTTCGAGGCGCCCTGCACAAGCTGGAGCGACGGTGTGCTGGAAAAGGTACGCGAGACGCTGGGCGCGTCTCCGGCGCCCGCGACGAACCTGCGCGCGGTGGCCCTGCATGCCGTGGGCAGCGTGCTGCACAGCCGCGAGAAACCCTTTGCGGCGGAGGTGCTGGACAACCAGCGCATCGTGTCGCGCGACAGCACCCGCGAAGTGCGTCACCTCGAGCTTTCGCTGCAGGGCTCGGGCCTGCGCTACGAACCCGGCGACGCACTGGGTGTGTGGCCGCGCAATCCGCCCGCGCTGGTGGACGATTACCTGCGCCTGCTGCGCCTGGACGGCGAACAGGAGGTGGCGCACGACGGTCGCCGCCTGCCGCTGTCGCGCTGGCTTGCGCAGGAGCGCGAGCTGACCCGGCTCAGCCGTCCGCTGCTGGCCGCGCACGCCGCCGCCAGCGGCGACGCGGAACTGGCGCGTGTGCTGGAGCCGGAGCAACGCGAGGCGCTGGCCCGCCTGCTCGACACGCACCAGCCGATCGACCTGCTGCGCCGCCACCCGGTGGACTGGAACGCTGAGCAACTGGTGGCCGCGCTGCGCCCGCTCACGCCGCGGCTGTATTCCATCGCCTCCAGCACGAAGGCAGTGGGCGAGGACGAGGTGCATCTCACCGTCGCGGTGGTGGGCTACCACGCCCATGGCAGCGGGCATCTCGGTGCGGCGTCGTCCTTCCTCGCTGCGGCGGGCGACGACGTGCGGGTGCCGGTGTTCGTGGAACCCAACGAACGCTTCCGCCTGCCGGCGGATCACGGGCGCGACATCGTGATGATCGGCCCCGGCACCGGTGTGGCGCCGTTCCGCGCCTTCGTGCAGGAGCGCCAGGCGGTAGGTGCCACGGGGCGCAACTGGCTGTTCTTCGGCAATCGCCATTTCGCGCAGGACTTCCTCTACCAGGCCGAGTGGCAGCAGGCGCTGAAGGATCGCGCGCTGCATCGTCTCGACCTCGCGTTCTCGCGTGACGTTGCCGTTTCCAGTGGCCCGCACATGGATGTGCGGGAATTTGCGCGAGACTCGCACAAGGTCTACGTGCAGCACCGGATCAGGGAACACGGCCGCGAACTGTACGCGTGGCTGCGCGATGGCGCCCACCTCTACGTCTGCGGCGACGCCACGCGCATGGCCAGGGATGTGCACGAGGCGCTGGTGGACGTGGCCATCGCCCACGGCGGGCTCTCCGCCGAGGACGCCCGCGCCTGGTTGGCCGAATTGCTGCAGGAAGGGCGCTACGCAAGAGACGTGTACTAGTGCGTTCGTCCGCGAACGCGTGAATCAAAAAACGGCCATCCATGGCCGCACTTTCAAAAGAAGCCAGCTATCCCATGCCTTCGCATCTCGAAGATATCAAGACCGTCAGTCGCTTCCTGCGCGGCACCATCGCCGAAGGGCTGGCCGATCCGGTTACCGGCGCGATCAGCGAGGACGACAACAAGCTGCTGAAATTCCACGGCAGCTACCAGCAGGACGATCGCGACCTGCGAGACGAGCGCCGCCGGCAGAAGCTGGAGCCGGCGTACGCCTTCATGGTGCGCGCACGCCTCGCCGGCGGAGTGATGACGACGGCGCAGTGGCTGGCTTTCGATCGGATCGCCAGCGACTACGCCTCCAGTGGCCTGCGTATCACCACGCGGCAGACCTTCCAGTGGCACGGCATTATCAAGCGTGACCTGAAGCCGACCATCGCCGCGATCGACGCCGCGCTGGCCAGCACCATCGCCGCCTGCGGCGATGTCAACCGCAACGTGGTGTGCAACGCCAATCCGGTGGAGTCGCGCGCACACGCGGCCGCGTACGCGTGGGCGGCGAAGCTGTCCGAGCATCTGCTGCCGCAGACGCGCGCGTACCACGAGATCTGGCTGGACGGCGAAAAGCTGGTGGGCGAGGCTGCCGAGGCGGAGCGCGAACCGCTGTACGGGCCGACCTACCTGCCACGCAAGTTCAAGATCGGGCTGGCGATCCCGCCGCTCAACGACGTCGATGTGTTCGCGCAGGACCTCGGCCTCGTCGCCATCGTCGACGATGGCGAGCTGCGCGGCTTCAACGTGGCCATCGGCGGCGGCATGGGTGCCGCCCATGGCGACCCGAGCACCTATCCGCGCCTCGCCAGCGCGATCGGCTTCGTTGAGCCCGATCGTTTGTTGGTGCTGGCCGAGGCGATCATCGCCGTACAGCGTGACTGGGGCGACCGCGAGGAACGCAAGCATGCGCGCTTCAAGTACACCATCGACAAGCGCGGCCTCGCCGCGGTGAAGGCCGAGATCGAAAAGCGCGCAGGCTTCGCGCTGGAGGCGGAGCGGCCGTTCCGCTTCGAGCACAACGGCGACCGTTATGGCTGGGTGGAAGGCCACGAGGGCCGTTGGCACCTGACGCTGCAGGTGGAGTCCGGTCGGCTGGTCGATGGCGGGCAGGTGCGCTGGCTCACCGGCATGCGCGAGATCGCGCGCGTGCACACCGGCGACATCCGGCTCACCTGCAACCAGAACCTCATCATCGCCAACGTGGCCGCCGCGGATCGCGCGCGCATCGACGCCATCGTCGCAGCGCACGGCATGGACGGCTACCGCCGCCACAGCGGCATTCGCCAGCACGCTGTCGCCTGTGTTGCATTGCCCACCTGCGGCCTGGCGATGGCCGAGAGCGAGCGCTACCTGCCACAGCTGCTGCCGAAACTGGAGGCCTCGCTGGATCGCCACGGCCTGCTGTCCGCGCCCATCCTGCTGCGCCTGTCGGGTTGCCCGAACGGCTGCTCGCGGCCGTATCTCGGCGAGATCGCGCTGGTGGGGCGCGCCCCTGGCCGCTACGACCTGCGCTTGGCTGCGGACTTCAGCGGCCAGCGTCTGAACCAGGTTTACCGCGAGAATGTGGACGAGGCGGCCCTGCTCGATGCACTGGATCGCTTGTTCGCCCGCTATGCCGCCGAGCGCGAGCCATCCGAGCATTTCGGCGACTTCCTGCTGCGCGGCGGTGTGCTGAAGCACCGGAAGATCGCCGCGGAGGTGTTGGCATGAACACGCCCGGACTTCCCGTCGACGGCGACGACATCGAGGCGCTGCTCGCGCTCAACCACTGGCTGGCCTGCCACGACGCCGAGGCGCGCGTGCGCTGGATGCTGCAACACGTGCCGGGCCCGCACGCCCTGTCGTCCAGCTTCGGTGCGCAGGCGGCGGTGTCGCTGCACCTGCTAAGCAGCCAGCGGCCGGACATCCCGGTGATCCTGATCGACACCGGCTACCTGTTCCCGGAGACCTACCAGTTCGTCGACGCCCTGACTGAGCGGCTGTCGCTCAACCTCAAGGTCTATCGCCCGCTGATCGGCCGTGCCTGGGCCGAGGCGCGCTACGGCAAGCAATGGGAGCAGGGCATCGATGGGTTGGACCGCTACAACCGCATCCGCAAGATCGAGCCGATGCAGCGCGCGCTGGCCGAGCTGGGTGTGCAGGGTTGGTTCGCCGGCCTGCGCCGCGACCAGTCGCGCAGCCGTCGCGCCATCGACTTCGTGGAGTGGCGGCAGGGCCGCTGGAAGCTGCATCCCATCGCCGACTGGAGCGACCGCGACGTGGGTCGCTACCTGCAGAGGCACGGTCTTCCCTACCACCCGCTATGGGAGCAGGGCTATGTCTCCATCGGCGACATCCACACCACGCAGCGCTGGCAGCCGGGCATGGAGGCCGAGGAAACCCGTTTCTTCGGACTCAAGCGCGAATGCGGGCTGCACGAGACGCCGTGATCGGCGTGACCGCCAGGCGCTCGCGCCAGTGCGGCACGCGCGGCGGCTTCTCCGGCGAGATGCCCAGCGTGAGCTGGCGGCGTACGTCGTTGCGGTCGAGGTGCGGCGCGAACTGCGCGATCCATTCCAGCGTGTAATCGCGCAGCACGCTGTCCTTGCGCAGCACGATCCAGGTGGTGCACAGCGGCAGCAGCGCATCGGCCTCGATCACGCGCAGGTCGGTGTCCTCGCCTGGCTGGAGTGCCATTTCGGCCAGCACGCCGATGCCCATGCCTGCACGCACATAGGTCTTGATCAGGTCGGCGTCGGCGGCGGTCATCGCGATCTGCGGCGCCAGCCCGGCGGCGGCGAAGGCGCGGCGAAGCGAGGACTCCGGTCGCTTGGAGGAGTCGTAGCTCACCAGCGGCTGCGCGGCCAGTTCGGCCAGGCTGGGCGTGCGGCCGGGCTTGGCCAGCGGATGGTCCTGTGGCGCCAGCACCACGCGGCTCCAACGGTAGGCGGGGAAGGCGACGCCGCCAGTCGGCGCGGCGCCCGAGGTACTCACCACGGCTAGGTCGACGCGGCCGCTCTCCAGTAGGTCCAGTACTTCGGCGTCGCCGCTGGGCTGCAGGTGCACGCTCACCTGCGGGTAGCGGCGGTTCAACGCAGCGATGGAGGCTGGCAGGGCGAAGCGCGCCTGCGTGTGCGTAGTGGCGATGCGCAGCTCGCCGTTCGCCTCGTTGCGCAGGTTGGCCGCGATGGAACGGATGTTCAGCGCCTCGGCGAGGATGATGCGTGCGCGCTCGATCACGCGCACGCCGGCGTCGGTGATCGAGTCCAGGCTCTTGCCCTTGCGGATGAACAGCAACAGGCCGAGCTCATCCTCCAACTGCTTGAGCTGCTTGCTTACGCCGGGCTGGGTGGCGTGTACGCGCTCGGCGGCGGCGGTGATGTTGAGGCGGCAGTCGGCGATGGCGACGAGGTAGCGGAGCTGGGTTAGGGTCATGGCGATCCAGTGGTCCGGGTGGCAGGGGGGCGGTTCAGGCGCGGGTGGTGCGCATACATCGCACGGCCTGCGCGCGTGGTCGTCGGTCGGTTGCTGATCCGGGATGGGCAATGGCCATGCATCGAGTCTATATGCTTTTTTGTTCGGACGTCTATACGTATAGACGTTCAAATAATCTTGCGATTGGAATGTGGTCGCAGCGTTGGGTATGCGTGTAGCGACGCTTGGGCTTTCGGCGGTTCGCCGAGGCGTGCGGGGAGGCCTGGTCGCAAGACGGTCGCGCCGGGTTGTGGCGAGCCTGTGGATTTCATGCCGTGTCGGCATATGTGCCGCGGCCAAAGTCATTTCCGTCCGAGCGGTGCGGTGCGTAGCGTCGTCGGCTCCACGACCCTGGCGCCGAACCCACGCATGAAGCTGTATCCGATCTTCGCCGACCTCGCCCGCCGCGCCGTGCTGGTGGTGGGCGGCGGCGCCGTGGCGGAACGCAAGGCGACTGCCCTGCTGGCGGCGGGGGCGCAGGTCACCGTCGGCGCGCCGACGGTGACGCCGGGCCTGCAGCGTCTGGTTCGGCAGGGTCGCCTCGCCCATCGCGCCGGCGAGTTCTCGCCGGCATGGCTGGACTACGCATGGCTGGTGATCGCCGCCACCGACGACCATGCACTCAATGCCCGCGTCGCCGAGCTGGCCGCGCTACGGCGCGTATTCGTCAATGTGGTGGACGATGCCGAGCTATCCAGCTTCCAGGTGCCGGCGATGATCGACCGCGCGCCGCTGGTGGTGGCGATTTCCAGCGGTGGTGCGGCGCCGATGCTGGCGCGGCTGGTGCGCGAACAACTGGAGACCCTGCTGGACCACTCCCTGGGACCGCTGGCGCAACTGGCCGCGCGCCTGCGCAAGCGCATCCGCCGCCGCCATCCGGATCTCGCCGCGCGACGACGCTTCTACACGCAACTGTTGACCGGGCCGGTGGCTGTGCTGCTGCGCAAGGGGCAGGCCGCGCAAGCCGCCGCTGCCGCCGAACAGGCGCTGCGCGCCGCGGTCGTCGAGCCCGCGGGTTCGGTGGTGCTGGTGGGTGCCGGGCCCGGCGATCCCGGGCTGCTGACGTTGCGCGGCTTGCGCGCGCTGAACGAGGCCGACGTGATCCTGCACGACCGACTGGTGAGCGCCGGGGTGCTGGAACTTGCGCGCCGCGATGCCGAACGCATCGAGGTCGGCAAGCAGGCCGGCAACCACCACGCCACGCAGGACGAGATCCACGCGCTGCTGCTCGAACACGCGCAGGCCGGGCGTCGCGTGGTGCGCTTGAAGGGCGGCGATCCCTTTGTGTTCGGCCGCGGCGGCGAAGAGCTGGAATTCCTGCGCGACCACGGCATCCCCTACGAAGTGGTGCCGGGTATTACCGCCGCGCTGGCCTGCGCAGCGCATGCCGGCGTGCCCCTCACGCATCGCGACCACGCGCAATCGGTGCGCCTCGTCACCGCGCATTGCCGCGAGTCGCTGGACGTGCTGGATTGGCGCGCGCTGGCGCAGGAACGGCAGACGCTCGCGGTGTACATGGGCGTGGCCGGTCTGGCCGACCTGCAGCAGCAACTGCTGGCGCACGGCCGCGCCGCGACGACGCCGTTCGCGCTGGTCGAGAATGGCTCGCGAACCAACCAGCGCGTGGTTACGGGCACGCTGGCCCACCTGTCCGAACGCGCCGAGGCGCACGCGGTGCGTTCGCCCGCCTTGCTGATACTGGGCGAGGTCGCGGCGCTGGCCAGCCGGCTGGCCTGGTTCGGCGCACCGCCCGTGGGCGAAGCGCCGGGTGCGCCGCCGCGCTTGCGAACCGTGCGTGCCGCCCCGATAACCGCCCAACCCGTCCGCCGCCGCGCTTGACGAAACCATTGCATCACCGCGCGCATGATCGCGTGCTGCCATCACCCGGAGCCCCCACCATGATCTACGACAACATCCTCGACACTATCGGCAACACTCCCATCGTGCGCCTGCATCGCTTGGCGCCGAAGCATGTGGAGCTGTATGTGAAGGTGGAGGCGTTCAACCCGGCCGGTTCGGTGAAGGATCGCCTGGCGCTCGCCATCATCCTCGATGCAGAGCAGCGCGGCGCGCTCAAGCCCGGGCAGACGGTGATCGAGGCCACCTCGGGCAACACCGGCGTGGCGCTGGCGGCGGTGTGCGCGGCGCGCGGCTACCCCTTCGTTGCAGTGATGAGCGAAACCTTCTCGATCGAGCGACGCAAGCTGATCCGCGCCTACGGCGGCAAGGTGCTGCTCACGCCCGCCGCCGCGCGCGGCACCGGCATGGTGGAGAAGGCGCGCGAGCTGGCCGAAAAGCACGGCTGGTTCTGGGCCAGCCAGTTCGAGAATCCGGCCAACCCGGCCTACCACCGCCAGACCACTGCGCCGGAGATCCTGCGCGACTTCGCTGGCCGCCGCCTCGACTACTTCGTCAGCGGCTGGGGCACCGGCGGCACGCTCACCGGCGTGGGTGAGGTGCTCAAGGTCGCGCGGCCGGACGTGAAAGTGGTCGCCACCGAACCCACCGGCGCCTCGCTGCTCGCCGGCAAGGAGTGGCAGCCGCACAAGATCCAGGGCTGGACTCCCGACTTCGTACCCGCCGTGCTCAACCGCCAGGTGGTCGACCAGCTGGTGCCGGTGGACGACATCGTGGCCCGCGACACCTCGCGCGCGCTGGCGCAGAAGGAGGGCATCTTCACCGGCATTTCCTCCGGCGCCACCCTGGCCGCTGCCTTGCAGGTGGCCCAGACCGCGCCCGCGGGTTCGGTGCTGCTGGCGATGCTGCCGGATACCGGTGAGCGCTACCTGTCGACCTTCCTGTTCGAAGGCGTCAACGAAGGGTCGGATGAGGTGGAGTGACGCACGTTGGGGTGCCAGAAATCGGTCAGGATGAATGGCACGACGATGCCGTGGAAGACTGTCGTGCCTGAGCGCGCGATGGTCCGGCGGCAATCACGACGACGAGCACGCGGCCCTATGCCTGAAATCAGCCCTCAGACCCTGGTCGTCGCGATCCAGGCCGTGGCCGCCGAGATCCGCAGCCTGCGTGCAGCGTTGGCGGAAGGCGGTGCCGAGCTGGAGGAGTACCAGCTCCTGCAGGACCGCATCTGCGCTGCCGAGGATCTGGAGCGGGCCTACGACGAAGCGGCCAAGACCGTCCTCAACCTGCCGCCCTACGACGAGCTGGCCGGGAGCTGACCGGGCGCATTCAACCCACCACGCGTACCTTCTTTGCCAGCGAGGCCCGCGAATCCCATTCCGCGATCAGCTTCTGCCCCACCCGCGCCAGCGCATTGATCGCCGGCAGCAGTTCGCGGCCGAGTTCGGTGAGCGCGTATTCGGCGGACGGTGGTGAGGTGGCCAGCAGGCGGCGGCTGACCAGGCCGCGCGATTCCAGTTCGCGCAGGCGGGCGCTG
>DAIDKO010000121.1 GCA_027450005.1 Rhodanobacter sp.
CAGCCGCGCCGATGGTAGTGTGCACTTGCATGCAAGAGTAGGTCACCGCCAGGGGCTTTATCCCCAAACACCCTCACCGCCCGCGGTGGGGGTGTTTGCTTTTACGCAAGCCCAAATCACGGGCCGGCTTGCGCTCTGGCACGCCTTGCTGGCGATTATCATCCCCAAACCAGCGCTTTCATTCGACGCGGAGTACGCCCTTGTTCGTGCATGTCGAGACACGCCGACGCCGGCAATGGCAGTGGGCGACCTTGCTGATCGTCAGCATGTGTGCCCTGTGCTTTGTCTGGCTTACCCTCATGCCGCCGCCGCAGCGCCTTCGAGTGCTGCTGGAGTGGGGGACCGTGCCGGCGAATATTTTCGACGCGCATCAACCATTATGGCCACAGCTGACCGATCCCTCGTTGCTGCGCCTCTTCACTGCGTTGTTCATCCACGTGACCTGGCTGCACCTGCTGAGCAATCTGCTGTTCCTGATGATCTTCGGGCTGCCCGGTGAGCGCGCCTTGGGATCGCTGCGTTTTTTGTCGTTGTTCGTGTTTGGCGGAATCGTTGCGAACCTGATTGGCGCCTTGTCATTGGCCGGCGTGCGATTGCCGATCATCGGTTGCAGTGGCGCGGTGTCGGCGGTGGTCGGCACTTACGTGGCGCTGTTTCCTCGAGTGCGCCTCGGGCTGGTGCTTCCACTGGGCCTCTACCTGGAATTCGTGCGCGTACCGGCCTTTCTGCTAATCGGCATCTGGGTGCTCCTGCAACTGCTGTTCAGTTATGCGGGACCCAGCTACGGCGCCTATGTCTGGTGGGCCCACATCGGCGGATTCCTGTTCGGCCTGGTATTCGCGATGCTGTCACGTGACGCGATCACACGGCGCTTGCGCCACTAGCGTGAGAGGGAAAGCCCGTGATGCCGGGCGAACCGCTGCAGCAAGCTGCGAGCGACCGGTGTGGCGCCGACCTGGCGGAAGCAAAGTCGGGGATCAGAGCCTTCGCGGCACATGTCCGCGCGCTTGCGGCGGATGTAGGCGCGCATGACATCGGCGCTGAACTCGGGGTGGAATTGCGAGCTCAGCGCATTCGATGCGTAGCGCAACAGCTGATGCGGGTCGCGTGCCGAGCGGGCAAGCACGGTCGCTCCGGCCGGAGCCTCCAATACGCTCTGTTCGTGCGTGGTGTGGGCGCGGAAGCTTGCCGGCAGGGCGCGAGCCAGCGAATCACGCGCCGCCGTATCCAGGACCTCGATGGCCTGCGTGCCAATTTCGCGACCGCCCGGCAGATAGTCGACTCGCCCGCCCAGGGCATGCGACATCAATTGGTGACCAAAGCAGACGCCAAAAAGTGGCAGTTCGATGTCCATCGCATCGCGGATCCAGCCCGCCGTGCGCTCGCTCCACGGGGCCCGCTCGGTGACCATGGCTGCAGAACCAGTGATCAAAGCGCCTGCCACTGCGGCCGGTGCGGGCAGTGCGTCGCCGGATTGGACATCGACCACATGCAGGCGTTGCAGCGGAAGCGAGGCGCCAAGCCGGAACCAATGCGGAAAGTCGCCGTGGCGCGCGCGTATGGAGTCCGGCGCGCGGCCGGTACGGATGATCAGGACAGGCTTCATGCAGGGTTCGGGGGCAGGGGATTGTCGGGCAGCTCGATCGGCGGCAGGACGGCCAGTACTTCTTGCACGGTCGTAAGTCCACGAGCTACCTGCTCGGCAGCGGAGATGCGCAACGGGCGCATGCCTTCGACAAGTGCGGTCTGGCCGAAATTCCCCAGTTCCAGCTGGGCGGAAACCAGCGCGCGAAGGCGAGGCGAAATCGGCATCATCTCGTAGATACCTGTGCGGCCCATGAAGCCGGTGTTGCGACATTCGAGACAGCCGACCGGTGCGAACACCTTTTCAGGCACAGGCAAGGCCCAGCCGTGGGTCAGGGCACCCCATTCGTGCGGATCCTGCGAGGCCTCGCGCTTGCAGTAAGGGCAGAGAGTACGCACGAGGCGTTGCGCCACGACGCCGGTAAGCGTCGACTGGATCAGGTAATGGGGCACGCCGAGATCCAGCAGCCGGGTCACCGCGCTAGGCGCGTCGTTTGTGTGCAGCGTAGACAGTACCAGGTGGCCGGTCAGCGACGCCTGTACCGCCATTTGCGCAGTTTCCAGGTCGCGGATCTCGCCGACCATGATGATGTCCGGGTCCTGCCGCAGCAGGGTACGTACGCCGGCGGCGAAATCCAGGTCGATCGAGGGCTGCACCTGCATCTGGTTGAATTCGGGAGAGACCATTTCAATGGGGTCTTCCACTGTGCACACGTTCATCGCCGGGGTCGCGAGGTGCTTGAGTGTGGAATACAGCGTAGTGGTCTTGCCCGAGCCGGTGGGGCCGGTGACCAGCACGATGCCATGCGGCCGCTCGACCATATGCCGCCACTGCGACGTTTCACCTGGGGAGAAGCCGAGCTGTGCGAAGTCCTTGACCACAAGGTCGGGATCGAAGATGCGCAGGACCATCTTCTCGCCAAAGGCGGTTGGCATGCTTGAAACGCGCAGTTCCACCTCGCGGCCGGTTGACGAGCGGGTCTTGACGCGGCCGTCCTGCGGACGACGTTTCTCGGCCACATCCATCCGAGCAAGGATCTTGATGCGCGCGGTCACCGCCGTCATCACCGGCGGCGGCAACTCGAATACCTTGTGCATCACGCCGTCGATGCGGAAGCGCATCTGGCCTGCCTCTCGTCGCGGTTCCAGGTGTATGTCGGAAGCACGCTGTTCGAAGGCGTATTGCAGCAGCCAGTCGACGATGTGCACCACGTGGCGGTCATCAGCGCCAACCTCGCCGCTCTTGCCCAGTTCGACGAGTTGCTCGAAGTTGAGGATGGCCGAGGCGTCGTAACCGCCGTTCGCCTTCGCGTCCTGCGCCAACTGGATCGAGCGCTGTACGCCGTAGAACTCCTGCAGGTAGCGGTTGATGTCGAGCGGGCTGGACACGACGCGATGCACATCCCGGCGCAGCATCTGCGAGAGGTCTTTGGCCCAGGCTTCATCGAACGGCTCGGCGGTGGCGAAGGTTACTTCACCTAGCGCCATCGCCACTGGCAGGATACGATGGCGCTGTGCGTAGGCGTGGCTCACCACTTGGGTCACGGCGGCGACGTTGACCTTCATCGGATCGATCTTGAGATATGCCAGGCCGGCATGCCCTGCCAGCCATTCAACGAGGCTCTCAAGGCTCAGAGGCCGCCCAGGCTCGCGCTGGTTCGGCAGCTTGGCATTGGCGATCAGCACCAAGGGATGCAACTCCACCGTGCTGCGACCGGAGCGCGAACCCATGCGCACCTGCTTGGCGTCCTCGGCGCTTACGTAGCCGTCCACGACCAAGGCGGCGAGCAGTTCGTCCAGCTCCAGCCGACCGCGCCGGCCAAGCAGGGTAGCGATTTGCGGTGATGCGGCCATCCGGACAACTCCCCCGTGGCATGGCGCAACGGCAGAAAACCAGTGCGCAAGCGTGCTGCGGCTATACTAACGCGCTTTACTGAAGTCCACGGAAAGCCATGTCCGCGCGCACCTTCCAAGATGTGATCCAGACCCTCAACCGCTACTGGGCGGCGCAGGGTTGCGTCTTGTTGCAGCCACTCGACATCGAGGTCGGCGCCGGCACATTCCACCCGGCCACCTTCCTGCGTTCGCTGGGTCCCGAGCCATGGTCAGCGGCTTACGTGCAGCCTTCGCGACGGCCCACCGATGGCCGTTATGGCGAGAATCCGAACCGGCTACAGCATTACTACCAGTACCAAGTGGTAATGAAGCCGAACCCGGAGAACATCCTCGATCTGTACATCGGCTCGCTGAAGGAGCTCGGTCTCGATCCGCTGGTGCACGACCTGCGATTCGTCGAGGACAACTGGGAATCGCCCACGCTTGGCGCCTGGGGTCTGGGCTGGGAAGTCTGGCTCAACGGCATGGAGGTCACCCAATTCACCTATTTCCAGCAGGCCGGCGGGCTGGAATGCCGCCCCGTGACCGGTGAAATCACCTACGGCCTCGAGCGCCTGGCGATGTACCTGCAGAATGTTGACAACGTGTACGACTTGGTGTGGACCGAAGGCCCGCACGGCAAGGTGACCTACGGCGACGTGTTCCATCAGAACGAAGTGGAGCAAAGCACCTATAACTTCGAGTACGCCAACGTGCCTGAGCTGTTCCGCTGGTTCGACGTGTGCGAGGCCACCGCCAACCAGCTGGTCGCCGCGAACCTGCCGCTGCCGGCGTACGACCAGGTGATGAAGGCCAGCCACACCTTCAACCTGCTCGACGCGCGCCGAGCGATCAGCGTGACGGAGCGACAGCGCTACATCTTGCGCGTGCGTACGCTGGCGCGGAGCGTTGCCGAAACCTACGTGGCGCAGCGCGAAAAACTCGGCTTCCCGGGCCTGAAGAAGAGCACAAGGGAGCAGGCCGCATGAGCACTTCCAAGTCGCTGCTGATCGAACTGGGCACCGAGGAATTGCCGCCCAAGGCGCTGGACGAATTGTCCACCGCCTTCGCCCGCGGCATCTGCGACGGGCTGGCCAAGCGCGGCATCGAGGCTGCGCTGGATAAGGCCAAGGCCTATTGCTCGCCGCGGCGTTTGGCCGTCCATATTCCGCATGTGAGCCCGATGCAGCCGGAACAGGTAGTCGAGCGCCGCGGGCCGGCCGTCAATGCCGCGCTCGACGCGCAGGGGCGGCCATCTAAGGCCCTCACGGGTTTTGCGCAGTCCTGCGGCGTGGCTGTGGAGCAGCTGGAGAAGCTCGAAACGGACAAGGGCGCCTGGTTCGTCTTCCGCGCGGTGAAGCCGGGCCAGTCGCTTGTGTCGCTGCTGCCCGAGATCGTGGAGGATGCGCTCAAGTCCCTGCCGATCCCGCGTCCGATGCGCTGGTCCGACCACGACTATGCCTTCGTGCGGCCAGCGCACTGGTTGGTGATGTTGCATGGCGCGGAGATCATCGACGGCACGGCACTCGGCCTGGCCGCCGGGCGCAAATCGCGCGGGCATCGATTCATGCATCCGCATCCGGTGCACGTGTCCGATGCCGACGGCTGGCTCGATGCCATGCGCGGCGCCAAGGTGCTGGCCGATCCCGCAGAGCGCCGCCAGCGCGTGCAGGAAGAAGTCGCACGCGTGGCCAAGGAAACCGGCGGTACGCCCCGCCTCGACGATGCGCTGCTCGACGAGATCGCCAACCTCAGCGAGTGGCCGGTGGCGATCGCCTGCGGCTTCGAGCGCAGTTTCCTCGCCGTGCCGCAGGAGGCGTTGGTCACCACCATGGAGACCAACCAGAAGTTTGTGCCGGTGTTCGACGCCGATGGCAAGCTCACCGAGCACTTCATCGGCCTGGCCAACATCGAGTCGAAGCAACCCGCCGAGATCCGCAAGGGCTACGAGCGCGTGATCCGCCCTCGCTTCGCCGATGCCAAGTTCTTCTGGGATGAGGATCTGAAGACGCCGCTGGCCAGCTATCAGGAGCAGCTCAAGAGCGTCACCTACCAGCAGGCGCTTGGCAGCCTCTGGGACAAAAGCGTGCGCGTGGCCGAACTGGCACGGGTGATCGCCGCGCGCGTCGGCGTCGATGCTGGCGCTGCCACACGCGCGGCGAGCTTGAGTAAGTGCGATCTTCTCACCCGCATGGTTGGCGAGTTTCCCGAGCTGCAGGGCGTGATGGGCCGCTACTACGCCGGCCACGATGGTGAGCCTGCCGAGGTGGCGGCAGCGCTGGACAGCTACTACCAGCCACGCTTTGCCCGCGACGGCATTGCCGCCGACAAGGTGGGCCAGGTGCTAGCGGTGGCCGAACGCCTCGATACGCTTGCAGGCATCTTCGCCGTGGGCATGAAGCCCAGCGGCAACAAGGATCCGTTCGCTCTGCGCCGCGCCGCGCTAGGCCTGGCACGCACCCTGATCGAAGGCGGGTTGGAAATTGATTTGCGTGCCGCGTTCGCCGAGGCATTGGATCTGCTGCCCGAAGCCGCCCTCGCAGCTGGCGCCAAGCCTGGCAAGGATGGCAAGCCGGCAGCGATCGAAGCGGGCGACAGGCGCAGGGCGCTGGTCGGCGAACTGGTCGATTTCGTGCTGGACCGCCTGCGCGGCTATTACGCGGAACAGGGCTGCCCGACCGAGGCCTACGAGGCCGTGCTCGCGGTGCAGCCGGCTAACTTGCCCGACTTCGGCCGCCGCCTGCTTGCCGTGGTCGAATTCGGCCGGTTACCTGAGGCGGCCAGTCTCGCCGCCGCAAACAAACGTGTGGCGAACATCCTGCGCAAGCAGGCTGAGGAAAGCGGGGAGCCGGTGTCGGCCCATCCGGTCGACCCTGCGCATTTCGAGAGTGATGCCGAACATGCACTGGCCGACGCGCTAGTTGCAGTTGGCAGGGAGACCTTCGTGCCGTTGCGGCACGGCGACTACACCACCGTATTGAAGCGGCTTGCCCAGTTGCAGGAACCGGTGGACGCGTTTTTCGAGCGGGTGCTGGTAAACGCCGAGGATCCGGTGGTGCGCCGCAACCGTCTCGCCTTGCTGGAGCAGCTCAAGGCTGCGTTCGGTGCGGTGGCTGACATCGCGCTGCTGCGCGACTGATCCTTGCGATCAGCCTCGCCGGAAAAATCGGACGGCCAGCCGGAGCTCATGGCTGAGCCGCTCAAACAAGATGCGGAGCCCGGGGCGCCGCGTCTTGTTTGAATCCCGCGCTGGGCAGATTCAGGCAATCCGCGTCTTGGACTGGCGGATGCGCTCGGAAAGCTGGCGGTTGAACTTGAGCATCGCAGCGGCATCCACACTCGTACCGTCCTTGCCCAGGATCTCGTAGAGGTGGCTGAGCATGTCGGAATTGTCGGCCAGCGTCATGGGGCTGCCGGCCAGTTCCAGCTCCGATTGCAGGATCTGCATTGCAGTGTTCAGACGATTGGGATCGACGGCAGCAGCTTCATTCTGGATGGCTGACTGCTGGGGGTTGGAGAGACGGCTGCGCGGTCGGTGCGCCATGGTTTCGGCGCTGTGTTGCGCGTCGTCCCCGCCGGTGACGTTCCCGTCGACCTGCAAGGCTCCTTCGCCTGCGACCAGCCACACTAGGGAGATGCCCAGCGTACGCGCCATGGTGACGCAGCGCGCACGCGAAGGATCAGTGTTGCCATCGCGCCAACTGCGCACCACGCCCTCGGAGAAGCCGCACATGCGAGCAATCTCGGTGGCGCTACCGACGCGTTGGATCAGCAGCTTGATGCGGTCGGCGAAGCTCGACTGGAACGGGTCGTGGGGCTGTTTGTGCGTGCTCATACGGGGGGCCGTCTGCAGGACAAGGGGGGATGAATCGCAAGATTATACGGTACCGCGCCTCAAAGTAAGGTGCCGCGGACGTCCGCACTGTGGGGAGGGATGTCTAGAGCCGCCTTCTGCTGGATCGGTCGAGTGCGGCGCCAAGTAGTCCATGAGGTCGTTGCGGGAAAGCTTGCGTGGCTAGGGTAAACGGCGCAAAAAATTTTAAGCCGACATGGGCTTGCTGGTATTTGGCATTCGTTCACGCAATTAGCGTGACGAAACGGCTTGACTTTCCCGGAACTGGTCAATTCAGCTATGCTCGCCGTTTCCCCCGCGACGAAACCTTGGGCGCATCGCCATCGGTTTCCGTGTTCTACCCCAAACTCAAGTTGACGAGGCTTAATCCATGCGCAAGATGGTTCTGTCGGTGATGTCATTGGCCGTACTGGCCACCCTGGCCGGTTGTAGCTCGTCGGCGCCGTCGCAGGATGGCACCGCCAGCGCCAGCTCGGCGGCCGCCACCACTCCAAGCTCGGTCAGCGGCACCATCACCGTGCGCGGCGCAATCCAGCCGTCGCCGAACGCGCAACTGGTCATCAACCTGGTCGACGTGTCGCCGTCCGCGGCTGGTTCGGCGCCGGTGGCCAGCAAGACCGTGACCTCGGGCGCGACCTTCCCCTATTCGTTCCAGCTTAATTTCAAGCCCGACGAGATCAAGCCAGCCGACTTGTACGTGGTCAAAGCCATCCTCACGGACGGCGCGCGCCATTACAGCATGCCGATCCAGGCGCCGGTGCTCACCGGCGGCAACAAGAACCAAGCCAATATCGAGCTGGTGGCCGAGCAGACTCCGGCGGAGAAAGATCTGGCCGACTTCAATGCGCTGATCAAGCAGATCGGCGGTATGAAGGTCAGCAGCGGCACCAAGCTGGATCCCAAAGCCTCGCGCGGCTGGCAGGTGTTCCGCCAGAACGGTGAGATAAAGGTGATCCGCGAACTCGTGGATTACGGTGACAAGGGGTTCACCAGTACTGATTTCGCCTACAAGAACGGTTCGCCGTGGGTGGCCGTGCAGCAAAAAAAGGCCAACAAGGATGCGGCACCCAGCACCGTGCTGCGTGCCAGCTGGACCGAGAACGGCATGTTGGTGCTGCACGAGCAGCAGTCCGGCCACAACACCAGCGATCTCAGCTCGGACGAAGCGGGCAGCCTGCGTCAGCAGGCCCTGACCATTTTCAACCTCGCCGGTGGCAACAAGAAAAAGTAAGTCCCGGAGGTATTGATGTGACCCACAAAAAGGCCGGCACTGCCGGCCTTTTTGTGCGCGTTGACCCGGCTTGCAATCGCTCCGGTCGTTACTGAATGGCCATCCCTGGCCACCCTCGTTCAGAAGGCGTACTTCAGGCCTAGGTTGACGCTGTTGTACTTCTGGCTGCTATCGCCGAAGCGACCACTGTAGCCAAACCAGCCGCTGAAGCGCGGATTGAACTGCGCGGACACGCCCAGGTTGGCGCTGCCCCAGGTCTTGTCTGGCACGTAGCCGGGCAGCGCGAAGCTGCCGTTCATGCTGTTGAGGCCGGCAGTCACACTGCGCGCCTGGGCCTTGCTGTCATGGTTCCAGGCGATCTCGGCGTAAGGCGACAGCATGGTATTTCCCGCCTGCCAATGCCCTTGCACGCGCCAGCCCAAGGTACCGATCAGCGCATTGCGCTGCTGGCGGCCGAACCACATCGCGGTGCTGTCGTTGCCGTCTTCGCTATAGCCGTTGATCTTGACGGTTTGCCATTCCAGGTTGGCAAACGGACCAGTGCGCAGGCTACCCGCGTCGAACCACCATCCACCGGTCAGGCCACCCCCGAGGTGCGAACCATCAGCCTTGCCGCTTTCATTGCGCGAGGCGGCACCGATCTGGATACGGCGATTGATGTCGCTGAAGTTGGACTGGCCAAAGTCTGCGTAGCCACCCACGTAGCCACCCCCCTGGTGGTAGGTGACGTATCCCAGGCCGCTGATGTCCTGCAGTTTGTAGCCGCCACCGCCGACGGTATCGGCATTGCTCTGTCCCACGCCCAGCGCGATGCCGGCGGAGATGTTGTCGCTGGCGCGAACGTCCACGCCCAGCGTTAGGTTGACGTCGTTGCTGCTGGCCTCGGGCGAGTTGCTCTGTGCGTCGAAGCGCTGGTGCGCATAGTCGACGTTGACGAAGGTACGGGTGCTACTGCCGTTGCCATCGGCAAGCATTTCGTTGCGGATCGCGCGGGTCTGCGCGGCGCTGGCCGCCAGCGGCGCCTCGCCCAGTAGCGAAATCTGGCCAGGAGCGGCGATTTCGGCCAGCACCACACCGGCCAACATCCGGTGCGCTGCCGTGGTCGGATGCACCCCATCGGCGAACAGATAGGTCTGGTCGGTGCCCGGCGCGTAAGTCACCGGTGCGCCGGAACCCTGCGGTCCGCACTGCACCGAACTGCCGCTGCCACCCGTACAGGCGGGCGCGGTCACGTTAGTGAAGCCGTAGGCCGAGGGATTGGCGATCACTTCGTTGATCAGTCCGTAGGTATTTACCGGAATGACGTTGAGGCCGCCATTACTGAGCTGCGCGAGGCCGGAGCTGAGCGTGCTGTTGAACAGCACCGAGAGCTGGGTGGCACCGGCCGAGGCGGCCGCGCCACCGGCTCTGGCTTCCGGCGTCGCACCGATGTTGGGCAGGTTGTAGACCACCACGTAGCGTGCGCCACTGCCCTGCATCTGGCCCATCAGACCCAGCTCGGTCTTGGCGGCGTTGACCGTCCCGGCAGCCAGAACATTGGTGTCCGTGGTGGTGGAAGTCAGGTAGAAGATGTCGTTGGCTCCGCCCCACACCTGGTAGAGCGCATTCGCATCGGCATGGCCACCGTTTGCTGCCAGGTACATCTGGAACTGCTGCGGCAGGGTCGGCACCGGTGCGACGCCCTGCACCACTCCAGCACCACCGAACGCATAGTCGGTGCCGCCGAGCAGCGAAGCCTGGATCGGGTCGCCCAAGCCGGCGGCGACTAGTTCCGCCGCGGTCTGGCCTGGGTTGGTGGTAAAGCGCATCGGCGTCGGCGAGCCTAGCGAAAGCGAAAGGTTGCCGGCATCGCTCAAGCTGTCGCCGAACACGACGACCTTGCTGAAATCGGTTGCGCTGGCGGCCGTGCTGAGCAACAGGGCGGCGACGATGGCGCCGGCCAGATGACGGGTACGAAGCATGCGAACACTCCTGGGCCGGGATGGCCTTGTTAGCTTGGCGTTACGGTACGGCATCCCATACGGAACCGCATGCTGCAGCGCACCGCTGCAGCTTTGGTTCGGCAGCGAGCCCCGTCAGCGCTTGATCGCTCGGGTCAGTGCGTCGGCGAAGGCGCTGTTGGCTGGGGCGGAGGCATGCTTGGGAGCTGGGCGGGGGCGCTGGCCACGCTGGTCCCGCGCGCCGCTGGGGCGAGCATCGCCGCCACTCGGCTTGCCGCGTGTCTGGCCTGGCTCGTCGTCCAGCCGCATGGAGAGGCCGATGCGCTGGCGCGGCAGGTCCACCTCCATCACCTTGACCTTGACAATGTCGCCGGCCTTCACCGCGTCGCGCGGGTCCTTGACGAAGGTGTGTGACAGCGCCGAGACGTGGACCAGGCCGTCCTGGTGCACGCCGATGTCGACGAACGCGCCGAACGCGGCGACATTGGTTACGCGGCCTTCGAGGATCATGCCGGGGCGCAGGTCCTTCACGTCTTCCACACCCTCGGCGAAACTCGGCGCGACGAACTCGGGGCGGGGGTCGCGGCCGGGCTTCTCCAGCTCCTTGAGGATGTCGCGCACGGTCGGCACGCCAAACCGCTCGTCGGTGAACTGCTCGGCTCTCAGGCCACGAAGGAAGCCGGTGTCGCCGATGATATTGCGTACTTCGCGACCGCATTGGGCGATGATCCGTTCGACGACGGGATAGGCTTCCGGGTGCACTGCGCTGGCGTCCAGCGGGTTGTCGCCGTTGGGCACGCGCAGGAAGCCGGCACACTGCTCGTACGCCTTGTCGCCGAGGCGCGGCACCTTCAGCAGGGCCTTCCGGTTGGCGAACGGGCCGTTCGCGTCGCGGTGTTTGATCACGTTCTCGGCCACCGATGCGGTTAGGCCGGCCACACGCGAGAGCAGGGCGGCCGAAGCGGTGTTCACGTCCACGCCGACCGCGTTCACGCAGTCCTCCACGCGGGCGTCCAGCGCCCGCGCCAGCTTTACCTGGTTCACGTCGTGCTGGTACTGGCCAACGCCGATCGCCTTGGGCTCGATCTTCACCAGCTCGGCCAGCGGATCCTGTAAGCGGCGCGCGATGGAGATGGCGCCGCGCAGGCTCACGTCGAGGTCGGGGAACTCGCGCGCTGCGGTTTCGGACGCCGAGTACACCGAGGCACCCGCCTCGCTCACCACCACTTTCGACAGCTTGTGTTCCGGATGACTCTTGGCCAGCCCCTTGATCAGCTCGCCGGCTAGCCTGTCGGTCTCGCGCGAGGCGGTGCCATTGCCGATGGCGATCAGATCCACGCCATGCCTCTGGCACAGGCGCGCGAGGGCGGCCAGCGACTCGCTCCACTGCCGGCGCGGTTCGTGCGGATAGACGGTGTCGGTGGCCAGCAGCTTGCCGGTGGGGTCGACCACCGCCACCTTCACGCCGGTGCGAATGCCTGGGTCAAGGCCCATCACCGTCTTCGCGCCGGCGGGCGCGGCCAGCATCAGGTCCTTGAGGTTGTCGCCGAACACGCGGATCGCCTCGTCTTCGGCGCCTTCGCGCACGCGGCCGAACAAGTCCAGCGTAAGGTGCAGGTGTAGCTTTACCCGCCAGGTTAGGCGCACCGTTTCACGCAGCCACGCGTCGGCGGCGCGGCCGCGGTCGACGATGCCGGCATGCGCAGCCACGCGACCTTCGCCTTCGGTGTGGCCCTGCTCGGGATCCAGCGCGGGCGACAGCTCCAGTTCGATCACGCCTTCGTTGCGCGCGCGCATCAGCGCCAGCAGGCGGTGCGATGGGATCTTGCCGATCGGCTCGACGTGGTCGAAGTAGTCGCGGAACTTGGCGCCTTCGCTTTCCTTGCCCTCGATCACCTTGGCGCGGATCTGGCCCTTGTCCCACAGCCAGTCGCGCAGCTCGCCGACCAGCGCGGCGTCCTCAGCGATGGCTTCCGTCAAGATCGCGCGCGCGCCATCGAGCGCGGCGCGCACGTCGGCCACGCCCTTGTCCGCGTCGACGAAATCGGCGGCGAAGCTTTCCGGGTCGCGCGTGGGATCCTCGCGCAGGCCCAGCGCCAGCGGTTCCAGGCCAGCTTCGCGGGCGATCTGCGCCTTGGTGCGCCGCTTGGGCTTGTACGGCAGATAGAGGTCTTCCAGCCGCGCCTTGGTGTCGGCGGCGAGGATGTCACCCTTCAGCGCGTCGGTGAGCTTGCCCTGTTCCTCGATGCTGGCCAGCACCGCCGCGCGACGCTCTTCCAGTTCGCGCAGGTAGCGCAGGCGCTCCTCGAGCAGGCGCAACTGGGTGTCGTCAAGGCCTCCGGTGGCTTCCTTGCGGTAGCGCGCGATGAACGGCACGGTGGCGCCGCCGTCGAGCAGTTCGACCGCCGCGCGGACCTGTTCGGGCTTGGCGGCGATGTCCTGGGCAATGCGTTGTTCGATGCTCAGCATGGGATGAAGCAGATCCTTCGTGTGGAGCGAGCCGGTGATAATAGCAAGCAGGCCCTGCCAGCTTGCCTCGGCAAATCGCACGGAGTCGCACTGCGCCTGCACTGTCGGTTGCCAAAGAAAACGGCGCCGGGGCGGAACCCGGCGCCGTGCCTGCGGAGCGGCGAATCAGGCGTTGAACGAATCGCTGCCGCCGGCGGACTTCGCAGGCGTGCTGAATTCGCTGGCGCGGCCGTTCAGCACCAGGGTACCGGCGATCAGGTCGTGCAGCCCCTGCTTGCGCTGGGTGAAAGCCACCATGATGTAGCCGATGCAAAGGATGATCTGACTCAACAGCATGGCTGGATAGCGGATGAGCGCGCGCGCCAGCGTGAGCCGTCGGCCTTGCATGTCGGTGACTCGGATGCCCAGCGCCAGCTTGCCGACCGTGGCTTGCCAGGGAGAGCTTTCGCACAGCGCGTAATACCACCAAGCTACTACGAAGCCGGCAAGGAAGGCAGGCCATATCGTGGTGTAGAACTGGACCTGCGCTGCCAGCATGGCGTGGGGATCGCCTGCGGCGCTCAGCGAAGCCTGCTGCAGCATTTTTTTCGCCGCGCTGAGGCCGAAGGCTGACTCGATCAGCATGGTCGGAATCCACAGCACAATGATGTCAAGGATGTAAGCCGCCACGCGCTTCCAGAAGCCCGCGTAGTCCTCCAGTGCGGCGGTGGTGGTCTGCGGCAGGGGCTGCATGGGCGCGGAGGGTGCCGAGTAGGAATTGTCCGCGGCGGGCTGGGCATCACGCGTCACGTCGGGGAACAGCACCGACAACGGTTGCCAGTCAGCGAGGCCTTCGCGCCACGCGAGGTCGCTGCTACTAACCTGACCGCTGCGCAGCCATGCCCGCACATCCTCTTCCTTGTATGGGCCATGGCGTTCGCCGTTGCGGCCGATCCAGATTTCCATTGCATGCACTCCCCGTGTGGTGAATGCGGCGATGATGCCATGGCAGCAGGGCTGCCGGGGGCCCGGAAAGGGTAAGGAGGGACCTCAGGCGGCGTGGCGCCGGAGGTGCACTAGCAGCAGTGAGATCGCCGCCGGGGTGACGCCGCTGATGCGCGCGGCCTGGCCGATCGTGGCTGGCTGTGAGCGCTTGAGCTTGAGCAGCACCTCGGCGGAGAGGCCGCGCACCTTGTCGTAGTCGAAGCTGGACGGGATCGCGGTCCGTTCGTGACGCCGCTGGCGTTCGATCTCCTCGCGCTGGCGCTCCAAGTAGCCGGCATACTTGGTTTGCACCTCGACCTGGGCGGCCACGTCCGCGCGATCCACCGCGGGGCCGAGTTCGGCGACGCTGGCAAGCATCGCGTAATCAAGTTCCGGACGACGCAAAAGGTCCAGCGCATTGGTTTCGCGGCTTACCGCGATACCGAGCTGGCGCTCGATCGCCGCGCCCAACGCATTGGTCGGCGTGGCCCACAGCGCGCCGAGGCGTTGCGTCTCGCGCTCGACCGCGTCGCGCTTTTCGCGCAGCGCATCGAAGCGCGCCCGCGGCACCACGCCCAGTGCGTGACCGTGTTCGGTAAGGCGTAGGTCGGCGTTGTCCTCGCGCAGGTGCAGTCGGTATTCGGCGCGGGAGGTAAACATGCGATACGGCTCGATGGTGCCGTTGCTGGTGAGGTCGTCGATCAGCACGCCGATGTAGGCCTCGTCGCGGCGCGGGTACCACGGCGCCTTGCCCTGTGCGCACAGCGCCGCGTTGAGGCCGGCCACCAGGCCCTGCGCGCCGGCCTCTTCGTAACCGGTGGTGCCATTGATCTGGCCGGCGAAGTACAGGCCGCCGATTGCCCTGGTCTCCAGCCACGGGTTGAGCCCGCGTGGGTCGAAGTAGTCGTATTCGATAGCGTAGCCGGGCCGGGTGATGTGCGCCCGTTCGAAACCCCTTATCGAATGCACCAGCGCCAACTGCACGTCGAACGGCAGCGAGGTTGAGATGCCGTTCGGGTAGATCTCGAAGGTGTCCAGTCCTTCGGGTTCGATGAAGATCTGGTGCGAGGTCTTCTCCGCGAAGCGCACCACCTTGTCCTCGATGGACGGGCAATAGCGCGGGCCCACCCCCTCGATCTGGCCGGTGTAGAGCGGCGAGCGGTCGAGCGCGCCACGGATCAGCTCGTGCGTGCGTTCGGTGGTGTGGGTGATCCAGCAACTGACCTGGCGCGGGTGTTCGTCGCGCGCGCCAAGGTAGGAGAACACCGGCGCCGGGTCGTCGCCGCGCTGTTCTTCCAGCCCGGTGAAGTCGATGCTGCGCCGGTCGATGCGTGGCGGGGTGCCGGTCTTGAGCCGGTCCGCCGCCAGCGCCAGCTCCCGCAGCCGCGCCGCCAGCGCGCTGGCCGGCGGGTCGCCGGCGCGACCGCCGGCGTACTGGGCGGGCCCGACATGGATCTTGCCGGCGAGGAAAGTGCCCGCCGTGAGCACAATCGACCTGGCGCGGAAGGAAAAGCCCATTTGCGTCACCACGCCCACCGCGCGACCGCCTTCCACGATCAGGTCGTCCACCGCCTGCTGGAACAGTTCGAGATTGACCTGGTTTTCCACAATGTGACGTATCGCGGCACGATAGAGCGCGCGGTCGGCCTGGCAGCGCGTGGCGCGCACCGCGGGCCCTTTGGAGCCGTTGAGTGTCCGCCACTGGATACCGGCGAGGTCCGCCGCGTGCGCCATGGCGCCACCCAGCGCGTCGATTTCCTTTACTAGGTGGCCCTTGCCGATGCCGCCGATGGCCGGGTTGCAGCTCATCGCACCCACGGTTTCTATGCTGTGGGTGAGCAGCAGGGTGCGCGCGCCGGTACGCGCGGATGCCAGTGCGGCCTCGGTGCCAGCATGGCCGCCACCGATCACGATGACGTCGTAGCGGGAGGGATGAAGCATTGTTGCCATGGTGCCGAATCGGGATGCGTATGGTAGCGCGCTAACCTTCATGAAGTTTGGCACGCAAGCTGCTTGAATTAACTCGCACTTTCATGGGCACCGGCTGCGCGACAACGCGCGCCGGGATCGGGCGGACAGGGGCTTGATCGCGCGTCACGGAAGGAAGCGGGACGGCGCCCTTCGGGGCGCCGTCGTTTTTTGCGTGACGGAGAATCCTGGACATCGCATCGGCCGCGTGGCCCGAGCATCCCCAAGGTATTGAAAAGCGAAACCCCGCAGGGATGCGGGGTTTCACCTTAGAGATCTGGCGCCCGGTGGTCTCAGGAACAGGGGGAATCCGGGATGACCGTGTTGCCGGGCGCCAGAAACCTTGAAACTTTAATGTTGCCTATCCGCTTTATCCCTGCCACAGCATGCTTCGATCTTGGCCGCGAACTAGTGAACCCGCGGTGACTGGAATGCAAATTTCTGCCGAAGCATGGCAGGTGTTGACGTACCACGTCAGTTTCAAATGGACGCGCAAAATCACTGCGTGATCAGCATCACACTTTGGCATGGCCGATGCATTATCTCCGACAACAAATCACCGGAGAGCCGTCATGGGCATGAACATCGATTTCGAGAAGTTCTTTCCGCATCACGATCTGCTGATCGAAATTGGCCGTATCGAGATGGCGATGGAAACCCTGCATGAGCGCGCCGAGAACGAGCGAGCCATGCTGCAGCCGCGCTTGGAATCGCGCATGGTGCGCCTGCGTTCCGCGCTGAAGAGCCTGCCGGTATGAGCGGCGATATCTGAGGCGCACCCTGGGCTCGATGGCTTTGACTTGGTCAAGACGCCAGAGCCATCGCGCACAAGGCGCGCCATAGCACGACTAAGCGGCGGCCCCTGGTCGCCGCTTCGCTTTTCAGCCCTTCAGCATGTTGCCCGCGATTTCGGCGAGGTTGCGCGACAGCTTGTCGTGGGCCGCCAAAGACGCCAGCGTGGCATAGGCCGCTTCGCGACGCCGTGGCTCCAGTCGCTGCCAGCCGTTGAACGCGGTAGCGAGGCGGGCGGCGATCTGCGGGTTGAGCGTGTCCAGCGTGAGCAGTCGCTGCGCGTACAGCCGGTAACCGGCACCGTCGGCCCGGTGGAAGCCGGTGGGATTGCCATTGGCCCAGGTACCCAGCAAGGCGCGGGCTCGATTCGGGTTCTTCAGGGTGAAGGCGGGATCGGCTTCCAGCGACTGCACACGGGCGAGCGCACCGTCGCCCGGCAACTGCGCCTGCAGCGCGAACCACTTGTCCAGCGCCAGCGGATCGCTTGCGTAGCGTTCCCGATAGTGCGCCAGCGGTTCGGCGCTGCGGGTCGCGTCGTGGCGCGCCAGCAGGGCGAGCGCGGCAAGCCGGTCGGTCATGCTGGGTGCGCCACGATACTGCGCGGCGGCGTGATCGCAGGCGGTGGTGGGGGCCAGCAGGGCCAGCAGTTGCAGCACGCGTTGCTTGAGGCTGCGATTGGCCTGGCTGGCGGCGTCGATGGCCGCCGTGGCCTGGGTTGAGAGCGCGCGATAACGTGCGTCCAGCTTGTCGGTGCCGATGCGTGCGGCCAGGCGCTGCTGCAATTGCTGGCGCAAGGCGTGAATGCGCACCGGATCGACCACCGACTCGCGTTCCGCCAGCTCAACTTCGCCAGGCGGATTGAGCAGGCCGGCGAGCAAAGCAGGATCGAGCCGCGGATCGTCAAACAGGGCGGCCAACGCGCCGCACCACGCATCGGCGGCATCGGTCTTGGCGCCGTCGCGTAAGGCATCGCAGGCGCGCTGCGCGAGTTGCTGGCCGGCTTCCCACCGGTTGAAGCCGTCCGGGTCGTGGGTCAGCAGCAGCGCCAGCTCGGCCGGCGCGTAATCGCACTCCAGGATCGCTGGCGCGGAGAAGCCGCGCAGCAGCGAGGGTATTGGGCGGTGCTCCACGTTGCGGAACACGAAGCGCTGCTCGGCGTCGGCCAGCACCACCACGATCTCGGTATCGCCCGCCCGGCGGCTCCCGTCCAGATGCAGGGGCTGTATGCGCCCGTCGGCACCGAACAGCGCCAGCTTCACCGGGATCGGCAAGGGCTGCTTGTGCGGTTGCTGCGGGCTGGGCGGCGTGTGCTGCGACAAGGTGAGCGTGTACTCGCGGAGCGTGGCGTCGTAGGCGCCATGTGCTTTCAACCGCGGCGTGCCGGACTGGCCGTACCAAGCGAGGTAGGGCGAAAGGTCTATGCCATTGGCATCGCCCAGCGCGGCGAGAAAATCCTCGAGGGTGGCGGCGCGGCCGTCGTTGCGGGCAAAGTAGAGGTCGCTGCCGCGCCGAAAACCCTCCGCGCCCAGCGCCCCGGCCAGCATGCGCACCAGCTCCGCGCCCTTTTCGTACACCGTGGCGGTGTAGAAATTGTTGATCTCGCGGTACTCAGCAGGCCGCACCGGATGCGCCAGCGGGCCAGCGTCCTCGGGAAACTGCGCGCGGCGCAGCAGCGACACGTCTTCGATGCGCTTCAGCGGCGCCGAGTTCATGTCAGCCGAGAAGCATTGTTCGCGATAGACGGTGAAGCCTTCCTTGAGGCTCAGCTGGAACCAGTCGCGGCAGGTGACACGGTTGCCGCTCCAGTTGTGGAAGTACTCATGCGCGACCACCGCCTCCACGCGGCGGTATTCGTCGTCGGTGCTGGAGTCGGCGTCGGCCAGCAGGCACTTCGTGTTGAAGATGTTGAGGCCCTTGTTCTCCATCGCGCCCATGTTGAAGTCGTGGGTGGCGACGACGTGGAACACGCCAAGGTCGTAGTTGCGGCCGTAGGTCTGCTCATCCCAGCGCATCGAACGCACCAGTGCGTCCATCGCGTAGTGGCAGCGGGCGATGGCGTCGGCCTCGGCCCAGATCTTCAGCTGCACGTCGCGGCCATCGGCTGTGTGGTAGTCGCGTTCGATCTTTTCCAGGCGGCCGGCGACTAGGGCGAACAGGTAGGCGGGCTTGGGATGCGGATCGACGAAGCGCGCCCAGTGTCGGCCATCGGGCAGTTCGCCTGCGCCGTCGGGATTGCCGCCGGCCAGCAGTACCGGGAAGCGCGTGCGATTGGCGCGCAGCGTCACGGTATAGATGGACTGCACGTCGGGGCGGTCCGCGAAATACGTGATGTGGCGAAAACCCTGCGCCTCGCATTGGGTTAGTAGGAAGCCGGTCTCGCGCAGGCCGGACAGGTACAGGCCTTCCAGCGCAGTGTTCGCGGCGGGGTGCACGCGCACGCGCGTTTCCAGCACGCTGCCGTCGCGGACGCCATCCACTTCGATGCCGCCTGCGGTGACGCGGTAGGCGTCAGCCGCCAGCGTCTGGCCGTCCAGCGCGATAGAAAGTAGCTCGAGGTTTTCGCCGTCGAGTCGCAGTGGCTCGTTTTGCGCGGGATCGCGGCGCAAAAGCAGCTTTGCACTGACTTCGGCGGCATCGATGTCCAGCTCGAAATCCAGCTCCACCCGCTCCACCCGCCACGCGGGTGCGCGGTAGTCGGCAAGGCGGATCGGCAGATTGGCGGCGTCGGGTCGAGCGTTCATGCGAGGACAATCGGGGCGGGGATGGATCAGGCTAACATGCGGCATCCTGCTCCTCACCTTCAATGGAGTTCATCGATGCCGCGATTTCTTGCCGCCGAGGCCATGCTGGGCACCCAGCCCGTGGTTCAGCTGGAGGACGCGGAGGGCGGTCGCCGGGCGCGCATCGCGCGGCTTGGCGCGGTACTGCTGAATTTCGAGGCAGACGAGGGCGGCGCCTGGTTCGACTATGCCGACGGCTACCGCGACGATGCGGAGATCGTCACGCGTTCCGGCTCGCGCTTCGCGATCATGGTGCCGTTCGGCGGTCGCATCGCCGATGCGCGCTACAGCTTCGGCGGCCAGCCGCAGGACCTGCAACCCGGCGTGGTGGGTGGCGCGCGCGCCAGCCGCCATGGCTTCGTGCGTGGGGCCACGTTCGAGCTCGCCGCGCTCGCCGCTGACGCGGAGCGGGCGCGGGTCACGCTGACCACCGACGCGATTCGCCCGCAGCCGGGCTATCCGCATGCCATCGACCTGGCCGTGACTTTCACGCTCGACGCCACCGGTCTGACGCTGGACGTCGCGATGCGCAACGTGGGCGATAGCGCGGCGCCATGCTTCTTCGGCTGGCATCCATATTTCCGCCTGGCTGACGCGCTGGTGGACGGCTGGGAGCTGCAGATTCCCGCCGAAAGGCTGATCCGCACCGACGCCGACCTGATCGCCCTCCTCGGCGCGGCGGCCTACGTGGCGCTGGACGACGCGCCCGCGATGGACTTCCGCGAACCGCGCGCGATCGCCGACCTGATCATCGACCAGAGCTACGACGTCTTGCAGCCGGACACCGACGGGCGCCTCCGCACGCGCCTGCGCGATCCGGCCAGCGGGCGTGCGCTGGCGGTTTGGCAGGAGCGTGGCCTGATACATGCCTTCACCGCCGACACGATCAGCCGCGACCGCCGTCGCGCGGTGGCGCTGGAACCGATGGAGTGCATGGCGAACGCGTTCAACCGGCCCGAGTGCGCGGAGGCGATTCGATTGGAGCCGGGCGCGGAGCGGCGCTATCGCTGCGGCGTGGAGATCGTCGTGCCATGAACGCGCTGCCCGATATCGACGCCATCCGCGACGCCGCCGCCCGCATCGCGCCACACGCGTTGGTTACGCCGGTGCTGCGCAGCGCGGCGCTGGATGCGCTTGCCGGGGCGGAGCTGTACTTCAAGTGCGAGAACCTGCAGCGCGGTGGCGCGTTTAAGTTCCGCGGCGCCTGCAACGCGGTGTGGTCGCTGGCGGATGGAGAAGCCACGCGCGGCGTGGTGACGCACTCTTCCGGCAACCACGGCAACGCGCTGGCGATGGCGGCCGCCACGCGCGGTATCGCCGCACACGTGGTGGTGCCCGAAGGCGCGGTGCAGGCCAAGCTCGAGGCGATCGCCCGCGCCGGCGGCACCCTGCACCGCTGCGCGCCCACGCAGGCCGCGCGGGAGGCGATGTGCGCAGAACTGCAGACGCAGACCGGCGCCGCGCTGGTGCATCCCTACACCGATGCACGGGTGATGGCGGGCCAGGGCACCCTCGTGCTGGAACTGCTGCGGCAGGCGCCGCAACTCGATGCGCTGATCACGCCGATCGGCGGCGGTGGCCTGGCCGCGGGCGTGGCGATTGCCGCGCATGCACTCAAGCCGGCGTTCGCACTGTTCGGCGCCGAGCCCGCCGGCGCCGACGATGCGGCGCGCTCGCTCGCGGCTGGCGTGCGTGTCGCGAGCCTGTCGCCGGACACCGTGTGCGATGGCCTGCGTGCCTTGGTGGGCGTACCGAATTTCGACGCGTTGCGTGCGCACCGCGTGGACGTGATCACGGTGAGCGACATGGAAACGGTCGCTGCGATGCGCCTGCTGTGGAGCGAGCTGAAACAGGTGGTGGAGGTGTCCAGCGCCACCGTGCTGGCGGCGATCCTGAAACAGCCGCTACGTTTCGCCGGCCGGCGCGTTGGCGTGGTGCTCACCGGCGGCAACGTCGATCTCGACGCTTTGCCGTGGTGAGTGCCGGCATCACGCGGTGGCGGTTTCTTCCTCGAGCGTTGCCGCCACCAGGTCGACCGGAGCCGCAGCGGGCGCGCCGGGCTGGTGGTGCGCCAGTGCGTGCAGGTCGAGCTGGCTGACCGGGATCGGGCGGTAGCTCACCGGATCGAACGCCACCTCGCCGGGCTTCCAGCCGTCCAGCCGGCGGACCACGGCGAGGAAGCGCTTGGTCGAGGCCCAGTGCAGGCCGAGCAGGCCGTAGTTGTTATCCGCGTCCACCACCGGGTCGCCCACGCCGGTGGGGCGCACCGGTTCGCCATACAGCGCGGTGCCAAAGACCACGTCCCAGATCGAGAACACCTGGCCGTAGTTGCAGTTGTGCAGCCCAGGGCGCTCTGGGTCGACCAGCATGTGGTGCAGGCGGTGGAACTTCGGATCCACGAACAGCTTCTCGAACAGCCGCCCGAAGCCAAGCCGGGTGTTGGTGTGCGACAGGTTTTGTACCAGTTCGCCCAGCAGCATCAGCCAGGCGAATTCGTCGGGATCCACGCCCATCACCAGGCCCACCACGGCGAGGATCATCGACTGGATGAAACCATCGATCAGGTTGCCGCGGTCGTTGGTCCAGCAGCTCATCTGCCGCGTGCTGTGGTGCATGCTGTGCAGCGACCACCACCACGGAAGCGCATGCTGGGTGCGATGCATCCAGTAGTACACGAAGTCGTAAACCACGTAGTACACGCCGAACAGTGCGTAGTGATGGCCGTTGAACCAGGGCACCAGCGTGGTCAGCGCCAGCGGCGAGCCGGTGCTGGACGTGGAAGCCGCGGCATCGGCGCCGCCCAGCAGGTTGCTGAAGGGCATCAGGACCAGGTAGGTAAACAGCGGGAAGATGCCCACCAGCATCATCACCGTGTAGTTGCGGTCCACCAAGGTGAGCTTGCGGTCGGTCCATTTCTCGGCGGGGAAGAAGGTCTCCAGCGGCCGGAACAGCAAGCCGATAATGGAGATCTGCAACACGGCGATCAGCAGCGAGGCGGCAATATCGCGTGGATCGCCGGACAGCTTGCCCAGGTGCAGCAAGCCGAGTGTCGGCGCCACGGCATGGCTGCTCAGCCAGTCGACCAGGTGTGACCACAATTCGGGTAGCGAGAACATCAGGCAGATCCGCGGCAACGGCAGCGAGCATGATACCGCCGCGGTTTCGGCGTCGTGCTGAATGTCGTCGCGCGAAATTGCGCGCGGTTAGCGCCGCAGTCGCACGCCGCTCACCGCACACAGGCCGAGCAGCACGAAGCCGATGCCGACCCATTCCATCGGGCTGGGCCGCTCGTGCAGGATCACCCACGCTAGAAGCACGCCCACGATGGGCACGCCGAGGCTGCCCACGCTGGCCAGCGTGGTGGGCAGCTGACGCAACACGATCGACCACAGCCACCACGCGAGGCTGGAGGCCATCAGCACGCTGTACGCCAGGCCGGCGATGAAAGCCCCGCTCCATGCGATGTGCCGTTGCGGCACCACCAGCGCCACGATGCCTAGCGCCAAGCCACCGGCCAGCATCTGCCAAGCCGTAAGGCTGAGCGGGGACACTGCGCGCAGGCGGAACAGCCGTTTGCTCAGCACCGTGCCCGCGGCCCAGACGCCGCCGCCGGCGATGGCCAGCAGCGTGCTGGTCGCGTTGCCCAACCCACGCCACGGCTCAATGATGCAGACCAGTCCGAGCACGGCCAGCGCCAGACCCAGCCAATGCCTGCCCGTGGGCCGGTCGCCTAGGATCAGCCATGCCAACAGGACGGCCCAGAACGGCATGGTGTACGCCAGCAGCGCCACATGGCCTGCGCCACCGCTGACCAGCGCCCATTGCTCCAGTCCCTGGAACGCTGCGGTCTGGCACAGGCCGATCAACACGGTGGACAGCAACGGCGGCGGCCTCAATGGCTGGCGCGCCGCCGCCAGCGCCGCGAACAGCACTGCCGCACCCAGCAGGTAGCGAAGCGCTGCGAAATCGAACGGCCCGGCGTAGGCCAGTACCTGCTTCATCACCACCCAGCTGTAGGCCCACAGCAGGATGGTGGCGAGCAGCGCCAGCAGGGCGCCGCGTTGGCTGGCGGTTCGGTCGGGCATGGGCGCTGTCAGGCGGCAAAGGCACCAGTGTATTGCCTCTGTGCGCCGGCCGGCGTTCACTGTGCGGACCATCCTGCCGGAGCCGCCGCATGCAACGTTGCCACTGGGCCAGCGCCGACGACGCGCTGATGTGCGCCTACCACGACACCGAATGGGGCGTGCCTGTGCACGACGACACCCTGCTGTTCGAATTCCTGTGCTTGGAGGGCGCGCAGGCGGGTCTGTCATGGCGCACCGTGCTGGCCAAGCGCGACAACTACCGACGGGCCTTCCACGGTTTCGACATCACCCGCGTCGCCGCGATGAAGGATCGCGAGCTGGAGCGGCTACTGTTCGACCCCGGCATCATCCGCAACCGGCTCAAGGTAACCGCGGCGCGCGACAACGCTGTCGCCGCACTGGAAGTGGCCCGCGAGTTTGGCAGTCTGGACGGCTATCTGTGGTCATTCGTCGACGGCAAGCCGCTATGCAACCGTTGGAACGACAAGGGCGAGGTGCCCTCCAGCACGCCGCTTTCGGACCGCATGAGCAAAGAGCTGAAGAAGCGCGGCTTCCGTTTCGTTGGCACCACCATCTGCTATTCGCTGATGCAGGCCACTGGCATGGTCAACGATCACGTCATCGGTTGTTTCCGGCACCGGCAACTGTGAACGCGATCCGCTTCACGAAAGTTCCAACAATGTGAACGCAGCGCACATTTTTTCTGGAATATCGGCTGAATCCGACGCGGGTCAAGGCTTGCGCTCTACTGGTGGGCGCGCAGACTTGGCGGCGCGCAGACGAAGCGTTGCCGCTTCAACGACTTCGAGTACGGGAGTAGCCGACAAGACAGGATGCTCGCGGTGCGCATGCCATCAGGGGGCAACCATCAGTTCCGGGAGACTTCCAATGAAATCAAGTCATTTTGCGCTTGCGCTGCTGGCAGCCAGCGCAGGCTTGGCATTCGCCGCCACGCAGGCGTTGGCACAAACGACAGGCAGCAGCAGTTCCGCGACAGCCACAAGCCAGGAGTCGAACCGCCTGGCTGGCGAGTTTGCAACGCTTGCCGGCTCCGACGCCAACGCACAGGCGCTGGTTGTCGGCCTGCGCGATGGCAGTTCGATCACACTCACCGAAACCGTCGACGGCAGCAACGGCGCAGCCGAGACCACGACGACCAGCACCTTCACTCCGGATACCGGCAAGCTGGGCTACGGGAACGTGAAGGTTGCGCTCTCGCTGGCCGAGGCCAGCCTGGCCAAGGCGGGCATTACCTATCCCACTGCGGCCGAACTCCAGGCCGCCTTGAACGGCGGGACCCTGGTGCTGGCCGATGGCACTTCGGTTGACCTGAAGGGTGTGCTGGCATTGCGAGCCTCCGGCAAAGGCTGGGGCCAGATCGCCAACAGCATGGGCTTCAAGCTGGGCGATGTGATGCGTTCGCCGAAGGTCGCGGGTCACGCCGCTGCCGGGGCGCATGCGAACGTCACGGTCGCAAAAGTCGAATTCGGCAAGGACCACATGATCAGCCATCCGGACGTGGGTAGCCACATGGGTCGCCCAGACTTCGCCAACAAGCCGGATTTTGCAGGCAAGCCAAGCTTGCCGGAGCGCCCGCAGATTCCAGATCATCCGACGCACATAGGTCGTCCGGGCGGTTGAGCCACTGGGTTTCCGTGCCGCGGATCCGGCGCCGGGCGCCGGATCCGCTTCGTCGTCTACCCCTCAGGAAGATCCTTCACATGCGCAACCAACATTACTTGGCCGCAGTTGGCGGCCTGCTGCTGATCGGCGTGCCGGCGGCCCATGCCACCACTACCGACAACAGCCAGTTCAGCCTCTCTGCAGGCGCCGACTACAGCAGTGGCAAGTACGGTGCCAGCAGCACCACCGACATATGGTCGGTGCCGTTCACGGCCGAGTACCAGTCCAGCGACTGGACCTTCAAGCTGATCGTGCCCTACATCAGCGTCAGCGGACCTGCCAATGTGATTCCCGGCGTAGGCAAAACCAACAATGGCAACCCATATGGCCGCGGCTTGGGTCACCTCGTTGGCGGTTTCCTCAATCCCGTCGGCGCGGTGAGCAGCGCCACCGTCAGCAGTGGTTCGGCTTCCGGTCTCGGCGACGTTGTCGCTTCGGCCGGCTATCAGGTGTTCACCAGCAGCGACCAGACCTTCGGCGTCGACCTCACCGGCAGGGTGAAGTTCGGCACGGCCGATGAAAACAAGGGCCTAGGCACCGGCAAGAACGACTACGGTCTCTCGTTGGACGCCTACAACGTGATCGGCATTACCACGGTCTTCGGTGGCGTGGGCTGGACCGATTACGGCAGTTCGCAGTACATCAAGCTCAGGAATGGCTTCAATGCAAACATCGGAGCCCAGTACAAGCTGAGCCAGCGAGACAGCATCGGCGCGTACTACTACTACCGTGAACGCATCGCCGAGGGCGGCGCGCCGCAAAGCGAGTTGTCCGGCTACTGGAACCACAAGCTGGGCGAAAGCTGGCGGCTGCAGGCCTATGTGATGGGTGGCTTTGCCAACGGCAGTCCGGACTACGGCGCGGGTGCTTCCCTCAAGTACGCGTTCTGAGCCCGGGTTGGCGCCTCGAATGGCATCGGCGGGCGAAGCGGGCGGCCGGAGGGTTCGGCCGCTTGTTTTCATGCGGGATCTTGCGGCGACAGGCGTCGCTTCGCGGGCGCTCGGTCCGGCGAGCCGGACTGGCAGGTGCGCGCGATAGTGCTCCATGATCACCGAATCCCGCCCCTGCTACGATGCGTGGACGTAACGCATCATCGAGTCGCGCGGATGAAGGGAAAGGCCACATCGTTCGACATTGCCCATCTCGCCGGGGTCTCGCAGTCCACGGTCTCGCGCGCGTTGCGCGGCAGTCCGTTGGTGAGCGAGGAGACGCGATTGCGCATCCAGACGGCGGCAGATACGCTGAATTACAAGGTGGACAAGAACGCGTCCAATCTGCGCCGCCAGCACACTGGTACGTTGGCGTTGTTGCTGTTTGAGGATCCCACCGCGGACGACTCGCACATCAACCCGTTCTTCCTGTCGATGCTTGGCTCGATCACCCGCGCCAGCGCGCAGCGGGGCTACGACCTGCTGATCTCGTTCCAGCAGTTCTCGCGTGACTGGCATGCGGATTTTTTCAGCAGCCAGAAGGCCGATGGCCTGATCCTGCTCGGCTACGGCGACTACCAGTCGCACTGCGACAAGCTGGAGAAGCTGGTGGCGCAGGGTACGCGCTTCGTGCGCTGGGGCGCCGTGCTACCCGGCCAGCCCGGCGTTTCCATCGGCTGCGACAATTTCGAGGGCGGGCGGCTGGCCACCGCGCACCTGATTGAACAGGGCTGCCGACACATCGCGTTCCTCGGCGACGCCACACCGCATTATCCCGAATTCCACGAGCGCTACCGCGGCTACGCGGCGGCGTTGCGCGAGGCCGGCCTCAAGGTGGAGGAAGGCCTTCAGGCCGATGCCGAGACCACCGAACAGGCAGGTTACGAGGCTGCCGAACTGCTGCTGGAGCGCGGCCAGAAATTCGACGCGGTATTCGGCGCCAGCGACCTGATCGCGATTGGCGCGCTGCGTGCCTTGATCGAGCGTGGCGTAGCCGTGCCGGGCGACGTGGCGGTCGCCGGGTTCGACGATATCCCGGTGGCCAGTTTCATCTATCCCTCGTTGACCACCGTGCGGCAGGATACCGGCCGGGCCGGCGAGGTGCTGGTGGAGCAGCTGGTGCGGATGATCGACGGTGAAAGCGTGGAAAGCGCCATGCTGCCGGCGCAGTTGAAGGTACGCCGTTCCAGCCTGCGGCCGGAATCCTGATCCGCGCAAAAACTTGCGCTGGCTGGGAGCCTTCTCACGTTGTAGTGACCGGGGCTCTGGCATAACCTGACCTCCTGCCGCACGCGCAATGGAAAGGTGGGTTCATGGGGCGTAGCGAAAACGAACCGGCAGCCAGACGTGCCTTCGAGCGCATCACCGAGGCGTACCTGGCGCTGGACACGAACTGGCGCTGCACCTACGTCAACCCTGCGGCGGCCGCCTTCTTCGGCCGCGGCGCCGACGAATTGCTTGGCACCCAGATCTGGGCGGTGTTCCCGGGCGAAACCCCGGCTGCGTTCCGCGAAGCCTGCGAGCAGGCCATGGCCGGACAGGCGCCGCGCATCGCGGAGGCTTGGGTTGCGCAGCATGGCCGCTGGTTCGAGAGCAGCGTCTACCCGGCACCCGACGGGCTCACGATCCACTTCAAGGACATCGACCAGCGCAAGCACGGGCAAGTGCAGCTGCAATCGCAGCAACAACTGATGGAACAGGCCCAGCAGCTGGCACGCGTGGGCAGCTGGAGCTGGGAGGTCGCCAGCGACCGTGTCGCCTGGTCGGACGAGCTGTACCGCATCTACGGCGTCGATCCCACGCGCCATGCGGCCACCTTCGAAGCCTATCTCGCTCTGGTGCATCCCGATGACCGCGCGCGGGTGTGCGATATCGTCGAACAGGCGTTGCGCAGCGGCAGTGCGTTCGAGTTCGAGGAACGCATCCTGCGGCCCGATGGCGAGGCGCGCGTGCTGTACAGCCGCGGCATGGTGGAGGCCGATGCGCACGGTCGCGCGCTGCGCTTGCTGGGCGCCTGCCAGGACATCACCGAGCGCAAGCGCGACGAGCGCATGGCGGCCTGCCAGCACGAGATCCTTCTCGGCATCGTCTCGCAACGGCCGTTGGCGGAGATCCTCGTCGACATCGCCTTGATGCACGAGAAGTTGATTCCGGGCGCACTGTGCTCGGTGCTGCTGCGCGATGGCCCGCGCCTCCGGCACGGTGCCGCACCCAGCCTGCCCGCGATCTGGAATGAGGCCGTGCATGGCCTGTCGATAGGAGAGGCCCAAGGCTCTTGTGGCACGGCCGCCTGGAGCGGCAAGCGCGTGGTGGTGGAAGACATCTCTACCCATTCGTACTGGACGGAGTACCGACAGCTGGCGCGGGAGTGCGGCCTGCACGCCTGCTGGTCTACGCCCATCCCGGGCAGCCACAGCGAGGTACTCGGCACCTTCGCGGTGTATTACCGCGAGCCGCGCGGGCCGCGACCGGAGGAAATCGCCTGCATCGACCGCATGCTGCCACTGGCGGGCATCGCCATCGAAAGCGCGCGTCTGCTTGGCCGCCTGCACGAGCGCGACCGCTTCTTCGAGATGTCGCAGGAGGTGTTCTGCATACTCGATACACGCAGCGGTCGCCTGGTGCAGTTCAACGCATCGCTGCAGCGCCTGACCGGCTACGCCGCCGACGCGCTGAGGACGCTGGACTACCGCGAACTCCTGCTGCCGCTGCGCGACGGCGAATCGCTGGAGGCGATTCCAGTCGCCGGGGTCGAGGCCGGCGCCACGCGCGAATTCGTCAACCGCTGCTTGGCCAGGGACGGCAGCGAACGACTGCTGGAGTGGACGGCGTTCGCCGCGCCGGACGGCCTGCTCTACGCCGTGGCGCGCGACATCACCGAGCGCCAGCAGGCCGAGCAGAAGCTAATCCTCGCGGCCAGCCACGATTCGATCACCGAGCTGCCGCGCCGGGCTCTGCTTGAGGAAGCCATCGCCGGCATGCTGCACACCCCGTGGAGCGAAGTGTGGGTAGTGGTGCTCGGCCTCGACCGCTTCCAACTGGTCAACGAGTCGATGGGCCACCTGATCGGCGACGACGTGCTGCGTCGGTTGGCCGGTCGCCTGCGCGGGGCGCTGGACACGCGGTGGCTGCTTGCGCGCGTGGCCGGCGACAAGTTCGCGGTGGCGCTGAATGGCGTCAACCGCGAGGCCGCGCTGGCGCTGGTCGAACGGTTGCGTGCCGTGGTGGCTCGCCCGATCGAGGGACAGGATTACCGCCTGCTGCTCACCGCCAGCGCCGGCATCAGTCATTCGCCGGTGCACGGCGACACGCCGGCGGCACTGCTGCGAGGCGCCGAGGCAGCGCTGGATCATGCCAAGCGCAGCGGCCGCGATCGCATCGGCGAGTTCAGCTTGGCGCAGCAGCGTGCGCTGGACGAGCGCGTGCAGCTGGGCAGCCGCCTGCCCGTCGCGCTAAGCCGGGGCGAATTCGAGCTGCACTACCAGCCGCAATACCGCGCGCTCGACCACGCGCTCACCGGCTTCGAGGCGCTGTTGCGCTGGAACAGCGGCTTGCTGGGCGAGGTTTCGCCGGCGCGCTTCATCCCCGTTGCCGAAGCACTTGGGTTGATGCCGGAAATCGGCAACTGGGTGTTCGAAAGGTCAGTACGGCAGCTGCGCGAATGGCTGGATCGCGGCCACCGGGGCTTTACCCTGGCGGTGAACGTGTCGGCCCAGCAGGTGCTGCATCCGCACCTGGTTGACCAGGTGGCCGAAGCGCTTCAGCGCCACGCGGTGCCCGCTGCCATGCTGGACATCGAGATGACCGAAAGCGCGCTGATGGAGAACGTGGGACGCGTGCGCCGCACGCTGGCCGGGTTGAAGGCGCTGGGCGTGCAACTGTCGCTGGATGATTTCGGTACCGGCTATTCCAGCCTGGCCTATCTCAAGCAATTCCCGATCGACAAGCTGAAGATCGACCAGAGCTTCGTGCGCGACCTGCCCGACGACACCGATAGCGGCGCGATCGTGCAGACCATCGTCGAACTGGGCCACCAGCTCGGCATGCAGGTGTCCGCCGAGGGCGTGGAGACGCCGGCGCAGGTGATGTTTCTCGCCAACCTGGGTTGCGACGAGCTGCAGGGCTACGGCCTGGGCATGCCGCAGCCGGTGGCGGAAGCCGAGCGCTTCTTCGTGGACGTGCGCGTTTCGTCCTCGGCCTGAGCGGGCGTCACGCGGCGGGTTCGTGCACGCGCAGCGTGCACAGACCGGCGATCAGCAGGCTGATTCCGCCCAGCCCCAGGGCCCAGATCGGCTGGTCGTGGAAGAACCACTTCAGCAGTACGCCCAGCACGCTGGCGGCGAGCAGCTGCGGGATCACAATGAAGAAATTGAAGATGCCCATGTAGATGCCCATCTTCACCGCGGGCAGGTTGTCCGACAGCATCGCGTAGGGCAGCGACAGGATCGAGGCCCAGGCGAAGCCCACGCCGACCATCGAGGCGATCAGCCAGTGCGAGTCGCGGATGAAGAGGAAGGACAGCAGGCCCAGCCCGCCCAGCCACAGGTTGACCAGGTGGCTGATACGTAGGCCGCAGGCACGCACCAGCAGCGGGATCACGATGGCGGCAAGCACGCCCACGCCGTTGTAGGTGCCCATCAGCACACCGGCCCAGTTCGCGCCCGCGTTGTAGGCAGCCGAGGTGGTGTCGGTGCTGCCGTAGAAGTGGCCGGCGACGGCGGGCGTGGTGTTGATCCACATCGCGAACATCGCGAACCACGAGAAGAACTGCACCCAGTTCAGCCGGCGCATCTGCGGCGGCATCGCGTGCAGGTCGCCCATGATCTGGCGCAGCATGCCGCTGGTGGCCGTGCCGCTCAGCCACACGAACAGCGCACCGGCGACAGCCAGTCCGCCGGCCAGCAGGTAGAGCTCCTGCGCGAGACGGAAATGCAGGATCAGTGCCAGTAGCGCCGCGCCGAGCAGCAGGAGCAGTGCGCCCACCTTCCAGGCGCTGCGTACGTCCGTATTCTCCGCCGCCGAAGGGTTATCGGCAAAGGCTTGAAGTTGTTCGGGCGGGTATTCGCGCGTGGTGGTGATCGTCCACAGCATCGCGCCCAGCAGTACCGCCGCGCCGGCATAGAACGCATACAGCACCGAATGCGGCACGACGCCGGCTGGCGCGGTGTTGGCCACGCCGAAGCGGGTGAGCAGCCAGGGCAGGAACGAAGCCACCACCGCGCCCACGCCGATGAACACGCTCTGCATCGCGTAGCCCAGCGGGCGCTGCTTTGGCGGCAGCTGGTCGCCCACGAAGGCTCGGAATGGTTCCATCGACACGTTGAACGAGGCGTCCATGACCCACAGCAGGCCCGCCGCAACCCACAGCGTGGGCGAGTTCGGCATCGCCAGCAGGGCCAGCGTGGCCAGCACGGCGCCGGCGAAGAAGTAGGGCCGGCGGCGACCGAAACGGTTCCAGGTGCGGTCGGAGCAGTAGCCGATCAGTGGCTGCACGATCAGCCCGGTGAACGGCGCGGCGATCCACAGGACCGGGATCTGGTCCACGTTCGCGCCCAGCGTTTGGAAGATGCGGCTTACGTTGGCGTTCTGCAGCGCAAAGCCGAACTGGATGCCGAGGAAGCCGAAGCACATGTTCCAGATCTGCCAGAACGACAGCTCGGGCTTGCGCGTCATGGAGCACTCCCCACGGAAGACAGCGGCACGATGCGCAGCGCGCCGACGTCGGCGCTGTTCAGTGGCCCGTCGCTGCCGCCAACACCGCCGGTGTAGTGCGCGTTGTGCGCGAGGTAGCTCATGTTGAAGCCATCGTCTAGCGCGAAGCTGCAATGCGCGCCGGCGCGGGCGATGAAACGCGCGGTAGTGGACAGCTCCTCGCCCACGCTGTGCGGCATCACCATCGGTACGCGCTGTTCGGGGCCGCCGTCGCAGCGGATCGCCAGCATCTTAACCGCGGCAGTGATGCCGGTATTGATCGGGCCGTGGTCGTTGCTGTAGTTCAGCGCCACTTGGTAGCTGCCGTCGTAGGGTGCAACCCAGGTCCGCGGCCACGCACCGCCGACGCTGGCGAACGGGCCTTCGCACTGTTGCGGGCTTTGCAGCGACTCCAGGCCGCCCGCGCCGGTTTGCGTGAGGCTGAAGCACTGCAATGCATCGATGGCCGGCACCGTAAGCTTGCCTTCGATGGCGCCCACGCGCCGCCCGTTGAGGTAGAGCACGCCGGGTGCCGTGCTGCGCACCAGCCAGTTCGCGCCATCGCGCTCGACCCGCGGCGCGGCGGGTGCCGACGGCGCGAAGGGGGGCACCGTGCTGCGCAGGCCCAGCGCGGGCACCTTGATCGCCATCAGGTGCACGACGGTCTCGTCGCCGCGCTGAGAGGTGTCGCCGGCTACCAGCAGGTTGCCGTTGAGCTTCTTCGGCAGTTTCAGCGTGATGCGCTTGCCTGGAAGCTGCAGACTGATCGATCGCTCCTTGCCGAAGAGCATCGGCACCAGCGACACCGGCAGTTTGGGCTGGACGCTGCCGTCGTTCTCTAGGCCGAACACGCCTTCGCCGACTACGGCGAGGTAGGCCGCCACCGACCAAAGCTGGCGCGGCGAATCCACTACCGGGCCGCTGAACTTGCCGTCGTTCACGTGCGGGGCTTCGGTGGTCAGCTCGTAGTTCTCCATGTTGGAGCCGGCCAGCGCGGCGCCGCGCATCACCGAGGCGATCTCGAAGGCGATGTGTGCGGGATCGTTGAGCTTGCGTGCCGCGCGCAGCGCGTAGGCGCTCACGAACGGCCAGATCGCACGGTTGTGGTAGATCGGCTGGTCGGTGCGCTCGGGCCAGATCACCGGGCTGCCGGCCGGCCACACCGGGTAGTTCGCTAGCGCCTGGCGGGCGCGGTCGCCGTCGGCCACGCCGCTCTCGATGGCGAATGCGATGCCGAGCAGGTCGTAGGTGTCGTACGGCGCGCCGTCGCCGCCGATGTAGCTCATGTACATGCCGCGGTCGTCGCGCCAGAAATGCGCATTGATCGCCGCCTTCAGCGCATCGGCCTGCGCCTGGTAGGTGGCCGCGCGGTCGTCGTGGCGTTCGGCCGCCAGGCGCGCGGCAAGCCGCAGCGCCTGGTAGTGCAGCACGTTGGTGGACAGCGAGAACGACTGCGCGATCGGCACCACGTCGTTCTGCGTCCACGCCGGATAGGTCTGCTCGCGCCAGTCGAGGAACGAGGTCTCGCCGCGGTACAGGCCCATGTGCGCGTCGAACGCGTACTCGCGGTCCTGCGCCAGCGTGTTGGTGAGCGCCTGCCAAGTGTCGTTGGCGAACGTGGCGTCGCCCAGCAGGTGGCGCGCACCGAGGAACCACGCCACGCGGTCGGTGCTCACCGGCCAGCTGCCGCCCGAGCCAGTGTCCTGCATCACGAATGGGCCCTTCGGCGCGCCGGGGACGCGGGTGTCGGAGAGCTTGAAGAGTAGGCCATTGCGCGAGCGTACGGCGTCATAGCGCCACAGGCCGAGGTCGATCGAGAACGACAGGTCGCGCGTCCACACGTACGGCCACTTCTCGCCGGTGGCGAAGCAGTGGCAGGGAATGGGCTGGTTGTGGTCGTAAGCACCGTCGCGGATCGCGTCCACGGAGTCTTGCTGCAGGTCGTCCTGCGCCATCGCGTACAGGCCGTCGAACAGCGTGCTGGCGGTTTGCACCGCATACGGCTGTGCGGGGATCAGGCGCTTGCCGTTCGTCGCCTGCAGCAGGAAACCGCCGCCGGGCCGCATCTCGATGCTGGCCTGCTGGCCGCGCCATTGTAGGTTGTCGTGCCACAGCGGGCCGTGTGCGCCCGCGGTCAGCGCCAGCATCAGGCTGCCGAAGATGCTCATGCGAGGCCCCTCAACCGGGTGGCGGACGTCGTCGCGCGGCGGGCAGGGCGCACGATGGCATGCGAAAAGGTCTTGCTCATGGCGGTTTTCCCTCGATCCGATCGGCGGGCAGCGACCTCATGCGCTTGCCCGCCGCCTGCGTAGCAGCGGCCCCCCCTGGCCGGACCGCCGCTTGTCCATCCCTGCGGCCGGGTCCGGGGCCAGTGTACGCAGATGTATCCGTGCATGTGTTGGAAACCCTTCCGCCACGAGCCGGAAGGGGATGATTCATTGCGCCAGGATTGCGCCGTAGCGCGATGGCTGCCGCGGATGTTGCCTGCAGCGGAGATGCGGCCATGCTCCGCAGCGATACGCCGGACGAAGCCCGTGCTCAGGCACGCGACACCATCTCTCATCAATGCGCGGCGACGCCGTGCAGGGTCAGCGTGCGGGGCGCGCCCGCGTCGAGCTTGAGCACGGTCAGCGGGCCATAGCGGTCGCTGCCGGTGATCCAGCCTTCGCCACCGGCGGCGGCCAGCTCGGCTGACGTCGCGTAGTGCTGCAGCGTAGCCTGGCCGACGGTTATGCTGGCGGCCGCGATGCCGTGCACGCGCACCAGCCAATGGCGCAGGGCGGGGCGGTAGCTGCCCTGCGGCGCCGCGGCGCTGAAGCTCACGGTATCGCCGCTGCGCTGCGTGGCGAGCCGCTGCAGGTAATAGTCGCCGTGTTGGTAGGCGTAGGTCTCGCCGTCGTCGTCGTAGTAATCGAAGTGGCTGGCCGCGGCGGCGGGGAACACGTCCACGGCCACGGTGGCGACCGGGTGTTCGTCGACGTAGTCCATCACCGGCTGGGTAGGAATGATCGCGCCGGCGCGGATGAACAGCGGGATGTCGCGCCAGCTCTTGGCGTCCGTCGCCACTGTGATGGTCTTGCCGCCCGGGTAGACCTTGCCGGTGGCCCAGTCGGTCCAGCTGCCGGCGGGCAGGTAGATGCGCTTCGTGGTCTGGCCCTGCTTGACCACCGGCGACACCAGCATCCAGTCGCCGAACAGCCACGCGTCCACGTCGTTGCGCGCGTTCGCGTCGTGCGGCCAGGCGAACGCCAGCGGCTGCACCAAGCCCACGCCCTGCACGCTGGCGCGGTGCTGGTAGCTGTAGATGTAGGGCAGCAGTGCGTAACGCAGGCGGATCGCCTGCGTGGCCGCGGCTTCGGCCACCGCTCCGTAGCGCCACGGCTGGCGCTTTTCGTTGAACTCGCCGTGCACGCGGAAGATCGGCGTGAACGCACCGAACTCGATCCAGCGCGCGTAGTTCTCGTCGGAGGGATGGCCGTGGAAGCCGCCGCCGTCCATGCCCCACTGCATCTCGCCCACGTCGATGGCGCTGAGCATGCGCTGGCGCTGGCCCGCCATGCTGGCGAAGCCGGTGGGGATGTCGCCCGACCACAGGCCGTAGGCGTAGCGTTGCGCGCCCAGCCAGAAGTCGCGGTTGATCGACCACACGCGCAGCTTGGAATGCGCGCGCTGGCCGTCGTAGGTGGCGCGCTGCATGTTGAGGAACTGGGTGTTGCTCTTGGTGGTATCGGCCTCGTCGTTCCAGAACCCGACGATGCCGGTGTCGAAGCTATGCTGCAGGTGCGGGTTGAACCACCACGCGCGAGCGGCAGGCTTGTCGAAGTCGATGTCCTTCACCGGTAGGTGCGAGAAGTAGTCGGGGCTGGCCTTCTCGCCGGGCAGCCACAGGTCGTGCGCGGTGGCGTAGCGGCCTTCCACCGTGTCCACGTGCACGCGAGGCTTCATGATGCCGGTCATGTGCACGCCCAGCGCGTCCATGTCGGCCTTCAGCTTGCCGGTGGGGCCATCGGGGAATTTCTTGGCGTTCCAGCGGTACTCGCCCCAGTCCTTACCCCAGTCCTTCCAGTCGAAGTCGAAGGTGAAGGCATCGAGCGGGATGTGCTTGGCGCGGTAGGTGGCGACGATACCGCGGAATTCCTTTTCGTCGATGCCCCACTGGCTGTTGATGAAGCCGTTGGCCCACTTCGGGAACATCTGCGCGTGGCCGCTGAGGTCGGCCAGTTCGCCGAACAGCTCGGTAGGCGTGCCGGCGAGGATGTAGTAGTCGGCATCGGGCCGCGCGAACTTGTCGACGGTGATGCGGCGCTGCGCGAGGTCGAAGTCTGCGCCGTCGCAGTCCACCAGCACGCCATAGCCGGAGGTGCTCCACACGAAGGGCGCGCCGGGATGGCCTTGCTCACCGGCCTTGGCCACCTGCGCACCGGTACGCAGCAGGCCGGCACGGGTGTCCTTGTCGAAGGCGTCGTACCCGCCGATGCCGTACAGCGGCTCGCCGGCGGCGTGGTCGAGCACAATGCGACCCTGTGCCAGCGCGGCGAGACCGGTCTGCCGCAGCAGCGGGTGGCCGTGCGCGTCGCTCACCTCGAGCGTGCCGCTGGCGCGGTGCCAGATCGCCACCAGGCGATCCGAGCGCAGCGTCACTGTGTCGCCTGTGCGCTGCACCTGCGGTTGGAACGGCGACGCGTCGGTGGGGTGCGGGTCCATCACAAGGCTGGTGGGCGTGGCGCCGCTCTCCGGCAGGTAATGCACGTGCAGCACGCCGGGCGCCGGCATCTGCAACGTGAGCGTGCCGCTGTCCAGGGCGAACTGCACGCCGACGCGGCCGTCGTGCCTTGCCTGCGCAGCCGTGGCGCCCGGCGTGGCGAACGCGGCGGCGGAGACGGCGTTGAGGCCGCCGCCCAGCAGGGCGGCCAGTGCGAAGGCAAGCGGTTTCGATGTCGTCATTGTGCGGCTCCATATGAATTCAATTGGATCGGGTTGGCAGCGAGGCTGCAGCGGCAGCTTCGCTGTCCATCCGCGGTGGGGGGTACCGCCGGCATGTCGCCGCTAGTCAGACCCCAGGATCGCGCTGCCGTAAGCCGGTAACGACAGTCGATTGTCGAGGATGCGGGTGCCGGGCAGGCTGTGCTTCAGCAGATGGTTGAAGCGTTGCGAGGGCAAGCTCACCGTCTGCGGCCGGTCGAAGAGGTTGTGCAGCACCAGCACGTCGCCGTGCGCGTCGTCCAGCTCCCACGCGGCCACGTGCAGGTTAGCGTCGCGCCAGTTGCGCAAGGTGCCGTCGCGCAGTGCGGGGATGCCGCGCCGCCAGCCGATCAGCATCCGGTACCAGTTGAGCAGCGAATGCGGATCGGCCTGCTCGGCCTGCACCGATACGGCGCTGCCGTCACCCGCGCTCCAGCCTTCCCAGGTCGTCTCGCCCGGGCCCTTGCCGGTGCGGTACCAGCGCATCGGCTCGCGCAGGTGCGGGTCGGGCTTCTCGCCGCGCATGCCGAGTTCCTCACCGTAGTAGATGAAGGGATGACCGGGCAGGGTCAGCAGCATCGCGGCGGCGGTGCGCATGTGCTCCGGATTGCCGCCGAGCTGGCTCATCACGCGTTCTTGGTCGTGGTTCGACAGAAACGGCGCGTCGTCAAAGCGGCCGTGCGCAGTGGCGCGGTAGGCGTCGTATTGGCGCTGCAGCGTGGCGCCGATGTCGCGGTCACGCTCCTGTTCGGCACTGTCGATGAGGCGGGTGGCCAGCGGGAAGTTGAACACTGCGTCCAGCGAGGCCATCCACGGCACCAGGTTGTCGGGGTTGTGCCGTGCCACCTCGCCGACCAGCCATGCGTGCGGGTTCGATGCGTCGATGCCCTGGTGGAATTCGTGCCACCAGGCCAGATTCTTCTTGAGCACGAGCGGACTGTCGCCGTCGGTCTCGCTGTTGTCGTAGATGTGCTGCGCCGCGTCGAGACGGAAGCCGTCCACACCCTTGTCCAGCCAGAACCGGCCCACCTTGACCATCTCAGCGCGCACGGCAGGGTTGTCGTAGTTCAGGTCAGGCATCTGAGCGGTGAACACGCCAAGGTAATGCTGCCTTGAAGCCGCCTGACCGCCGCCTGCCGCATGCCAGAGCGGGCCGCCGGTGGCGCTGATCTGCTTGAGATCGGTGGCCGGCGTGGCCCAGCTGTACCAGTCGTGGTAGGGACTGCGCGGGTCCTGCGCAGCCTTGAACCAGGGCGACTGGTCGCTGGTGTGGTTGATCACCAGGTCGAGCACCACCTTGATGCCGCGCTGGTGCGCTTCATGCACGAGCCGCTGGAAGTCGGCCATGTTGCCGTACTGCGGGTTGATCGCCTCGTAGTTGGTGATGTCGTAGCCGTGGTAGCTCGGCGAGGGGTTGATCGGCATCAGCCAGATGCCGTCCACGCCCAGCGACTTCAGGTAATCGAGCTTGGCGGTGACGCCGTTGAGATCGCCCACGCCGTCGCCGTTGGTGTCGTACCAGCTGCGCACGAAGATTTCGTAATAGGTGTCGGAAGGCGCCCGGGACGTGGCGGCGGTAGGCGGTGCAGCTGCGGCCGGCGCGACAGGTGACAGCAGTGCGGCGAAGAGCAGGAGTGCGAGGCGGAGCGGGGTTTTCACGGAATCTCCTGCGGTGCGGGTCAGGCTTCGACGGGTGACGGCACGCCGCAATGGCGCGCCACGAACTCATGGTGCGGCGGCAGCAGGTTCACGGCGCGACCGACCAGGGTGCGGACATCGGCAAGGAAGCGGTCGAGTTGCTGGTCGTCCAGTTCGTCGGCCAAGGGGTGGTAGCGCGCCGGCTCGATGTGCTGCCCCAGCAATACCTGCAGCCAGCCGGTTTCGGTGAACAGTTCGTCGCCCTCGCGGAAGATCATCCCGGTGTGCCGGAACAGCTCGATGCGACGCGCCAGTTCCGGCGGTATCTCCATGGTGCCGCATTGCCGCCAGAACGGAGTGTCGGTGCGCTCGGTGGCTTTGTAGTGCAGGATCAGGAAGTCACGCACGCGCTCGTATTCGAAGCGGGTTTGGCGGTTGAATTCCTCCGCCAACCTCGGGTCGCAGTGGCGGTCGGGGAACATCGCCAGCAGGCGGTTCACGCCCGACTGCACCAAGTGGATGCTGGTCGATTCCAGCGGCTCCATGAAGCCGGCAGCGAGGCCCAGCGCGAGGCAGTTGCGGTTCCATGCCAGCTTGCGCATGCCGGTGACGAAGCGCAGCGGGCGAGGATCGCCCAACGGCTCGGTCTCCAGGTTCGCCAGCAGCTGCGCGGCGGCTTCGTCGTCGCTGATGAAGCGGCTGCAGTACACGTGGCCGTTGCCGGTGCGGTGCTGCAGCGGGATGCGCCATTGCCAGCCCGCGGTTCGCGCGCTGGCCTGGGTGTAGGGGCGCATCGGGCCGCCCGGCGCGCTACCCACCGCCAGTGCGCGGTCGCAGGGCAGCCAGTGTTGCCAGTTCTCGTAGCCGGTCTTCAGCGCGCCCTCGATCAGCAGGCCGTGGAAGCCGGAACAGTCGATGAAGAAGTCCCCCTCGACCGTTGCGCCATTGTCCAACAGCAAGGACGTGATGCGACCGTCGTCGGCGTGCAGGTGCACGTCGACCACCTTGCCCTCGATACGCTGCACGATGCCGGGCTTGATGTGTTTGCGCAGGTACTGGCCATACAGCGAGGCGTCGAAATGGTAGGCGTAGCGGATGCCGCCCAATGGGCTGTTCGGCACCGCGTCCATTCGCGCGAAACGGTTCTGGGCGGCGGCGGCCGAATTCACCGAATGGGCCCACAGGCTCTGCGCGCCGTGCCGGCCGCGGCTGCGCAGCCAGTGCTGGTGGAACGGCGTCAGCCCCACGGGTACGCCGAAGTCGCCGAAGGCGTGCAGGTAGGAGTCGCCCAGCCGGCCGAAGCCGTTGAGCTGTACGCCGAGTTTGAAGGTGCCATGCACGGCACGCAGCATGTCGTCCTCGTCGATGCCGAGGAAGCGGTTGACGTGCAGGATCTGCGGGATGGTCGCCTCGCCCACGCCCACGGTACCGATCTCGGCCGATTCCACCAGCCGGATCTGCAATTGGGAGCCGAGCGCGCGGGCCAGCAGGGCAGCGGTCAGCCAGCCGGCGGTGCCGCCGCCGACGATGACTAGCTGACGGATGCGTGTGTCGCCGATGTCGCCCATGCGCTGGCTCCTGTGTTGCCCGCCACGCACGGCGGGATTGGAGAGAAAAATGCCCCGCCGGAATCCGCACGGCGGGGCACACGGGGAGTCAAGCTTGTCAGAACATCACTGGAACTTGTAAGAAACACCCAGCGAGTAAGTGCGACCGTAGCGTTCCCAAGTCTGCACCTGGCGTGGATCGTTGTTCTGGAACGTGGTGAAGATCTTGTTCGAGAGGTTCGAGCCAGTCGCGATCAGAGTCAGTCCCTTCCACGACCCTTGCTCGAACGTGTAGCTCACCTGCGCGTCGTAGGTGCTGCCGCCCTGCAGCGTCTGCTCGACACGCGTCGCGCTGATGCCCGACACCTCGCCCAAGAAGCTGGAACGATAGTTGTCGCTCACGCGCGCCTCGAACCCGTTGTGCTGATAGTAGAACGTGCCGCTGGCGACCCACTTCGACAGGCCCGGCACGGTAATCGGTGTCGGGTTACCGCCGTACACCAGGGAGCTCTTGGTGCGGGTGCCGGAGAGGACCGTGCCGAAGCCGTCGAGTACCGGGGTGATCAGGTTGAACGGCAGGTTCAAGGTCACCTGGGCGCCCTTGACGTAACCGTGGCCGTCGTTGTTCGGGCCGGAGACATAGCCCTGGGTGGTTCCGAGCTGGCTCAGCTGCGTCGGGCTCAGGTTGAACGGCAGGAACGAGGCGAAGTCATACGGGAAGGCCGCATTCGGGTCGATGTAGTCGCGAAGGCTGATGAAGTAGCCAGACACCGAGAAGTAGCCGCCGCCGCCGCTGCAAAGTTGCGAGTTCTTCTGGTCTGCGGCGTTGCACTTGTAGTTGCTGCCACCCGCGAAGTAGTGCTCGTAGCTGACGTTGTAGTTGTTGGCCATGGTCGGCTTCAGCTTGGCGTTGCCGCCGGACGCGCTGAAGTAGGCCTGGTTCGGATCGGTGGACTGCAGGTGCGTGACGTTACCGTTCACCGAGAGGCTGGGATTCATCTGGTCCATGCGCGGACGGGCCAGGGTGCGGGCCGCGCTCACGCGGATGTCGTCGTTGTCGGTGAGGCCGAAGATAAGGTTAGCACTCGGCAAGTAACGGGTGTAACTGGTGCTGCCACTGATCGGTAGCAGCGAGAACGTGCCCGTGACGGCACTGCCCGGAGCCACGCGTTCGCCGGTGGCACGCTGCGCGGTGTGCTGCATCTGCACACCGAAGTTGCCGCGCAGGCTGACGGGGCCAAGATTGGTGTCGATGTTGAACTGGAAGAACGGAGTGAAGACGTTCTCATGCGTCTTCCAGTTCGGCGGCGTACCGGTATTGGAGCCGAAGGTCGGCACGTTGACCAAGCTGCCATTGGCGATCAGGTCGAACGGGTTGTAGCAGAGCTGCGGGCCGATGCCCATCCAAGACAGCGGGTCGCAAACGCCGGCACCTTGGATCGGGGCAGTCGTGACGGCGCTGCCGCCGCTGAGTGTGCCACCGCCCAAGGTCAGGAAGGCTTGGTCGATATGGTAGGTCTTGTCGCGGCGGCTGTTGCTAACGCCGAACACCAAGCTCGAAAATGGCCCGCTAGCAAAGCTGCGCTCCACCGAGAGACGCACGTTGGCCAGATAGTCGACGGTGCGCGGTGCATTGATGAAGCCAGCCTGCACCAAGTTGGCGCCAGCGCCCCAGCCCTGCGGGTCAGTCAATACCACGCCTTGGGTGTAGTTCAGCGAGGGGCTGAGTTGGAGCATGTGGTTGCTGAGTTCGTTGAAGGCGACCGTGTCGAGTGCGCCGCCGCTCGAGCCATAGCCGGTGCCGGAATAGCTCTCCAGATTGACGTCATGGCGGGTAGCGCGCGAGTAGTTCGCGTCGGCGTCCACGGACCAATTTTCGTTGATGGTGAACTTGTTGTCCCAGTTGAAGTTGTAGACGCGAGCGCTACTGCTGTTGTAATCGTTGCGTATCACCGGCTTGACGTTGGCGTAGGTGCCGCTCTGCACGAAGCCGCCACCGCTGACATGGGGATCGGCAACCACCGTGACGCCGGGCTGCAGCTGAGCAGCGCTCCAGTACAGCGGGAACTCCATACCCTTCGCCTGCTGCACGTCCTTGAAGTTGTCATACGTCATGTCGACCGTGCCGGTATAGAACTCGCTAGGCTGCCACTGCACGGTGGCCAGCAGGCCATTGCGCCTGAGGCTGTCCGTGATGCCGTAGTTCTTGGAGCCGCCGATCACTGCGTTGCCGTTTGAGGTGGGGTAGCCCCATGGTGCCTGGTGCTGGATCTGTGAGGGGTTGTCCTCCAGGTCCACACCCAAGGTCACACCGACGGTGTGGTCAGCGAATTGGTCCACCCAGACGCCGTTGACGTTGTGACCCGTATCGCTCACGCCGGGGCCGGTCGCCAGCTGGGACATGTCGTTCCAGATGTACTTGGCGTTTACCGCGGCCTCTGGGCCGGACTTGTCCAGCGGGCGGATCGTGTGCATGTCCACGGTACCAGCCAAGCCTTGGCCGATCAGGTCAGCCTCGGGGCTCATGTGCACAACCACGTTGTCGAACCAGCTCGATGGATACTGGTCGAATGCCACGTCTCGGTTGTTGTTCGTGCTGACCTGTTGGCCGCCATTGACCAGCGCGGTGGAGAAATCCGGGCCGAGGCCGTGTATGGAGAGCACCTGTGGACGGCCGTCCACGGTCTGGACTGCGAGCCCGGGCAGGCGGCCCAGCGCATCGGCAATGGAGACGCCGGGCAACTTGCCGACCTGTTCGGCGGAAACCGCTTCAACGATCGTGCTGGCGTTGCGCTTCAGTGCGGTCGAGTTCTCGATACTGCTGATGAAGCCATTCACCTGCACGGCTTGCATCTGCTTGGCTTCCGTTCGCTTCCCCTTCTTACCGGAGGCGTCGGCCTTGGTCGTCGCTGTATCGGATTTCGCCGCTGCCTGTGTGTCCTGCGGTTGCGTGGTGGGCACGGTCGCCGCGCTGGCCGCGGCGCTGGCGCCAAGGCACGCGGATGCGATCGCCATGGCCAGCAGCTTGTGCTTCATCAACATGTTTTGTCTCCCCTCAAGATGGTGTTGTGGTTGTCGCGCGAACCGTCTGGCGAGTCCGTAGCCGACGACCGTGGGCGGCAGGCTCCCGCCTGCACGCCTCGTCGCGTGGGTCCATGTTAGGGCTGCAACTTAGGCGCGAACAATTCCTGCATACGTATTCATGGCGTGACGAAGCGGCACTTGATGCATTGCAGCATTTCTGTCCGGCGAATTCGTATCGCGTTGCGCAAACCCTTGCTATTAAGCCATTTAAGCGTGTCGTTGCAATTCCGTGAAAATCGTTTGGACGTCCATTTGATTTGCACGCATGACGCAACCGCAGCATCCGTGAATACGTATGCAGCACAGTGGGGGGTGTGCATGGGCTGCCACTAAGCTGCTCGCCATTCGATGGACCGGGCGGCTCGCCCGCGCATGGGGCACAGCTCAATGACCAACACTCCCTGGTGGCGCGGCGCCGTCATCTACCAGATCTATCCGCGCAGCTTCCTCGACACCGATGGCGATGGCGTGGGCGATCTGCCCGGTATCATCCAGCGGCTGGACTACGTGGCCGGCTTGGGTGTGGATGCGATCTGGGTCGCACCGTTCTTCAAGTCACCGATGGCGGATTTCGGCTACGACATCGCCGACTCTTGCGACGTTGACCCGCTATTCGGCAAGCTCGCCGATTTCGACCGGCTGCTGCGCGAAGCGCATGCGCGCGGGCTGAAGGTGATGATCGACCAGGTGCTCAGCCATACCTCCGACGAGCACGCCTGGTTCAAGGAAAGCAAGCAGAGCCGCGACAACGCTAGGGCCGACTGGTACGTGTGGGCCGACGCGAACGAGGACGGCACGCCGCCCAACAACTGGCTCTCGATCTTCGGCGGCGGCGCGTGGCAGTGGGAGCCGCGGCGCGGCCAGTACTACCTGCACAACTTCCTAGCCAGCCAGCCCGACCTGAACTTCCACAACCCGGACGTACGCGCCGCGGTACTGGACAACCTGCGCTTCTGGCTGGATCGCGGCGTGGACGGCTTCCGCCTCGACTCGATAAACTTCTGCTTCCACGACGCTCAGCTGCGCGACAACCCGGCAAAGCCTAAGGCGATGCGCACCGGTCGCGGCTTCAGCGCCGACAATCCCTACGCGTTCCAGTACCACATCTACAACAACACGCAACCCGAGAACCTCGCGTTCCTGCAGGACCTGCGTGCTTTGATGGATCGCTACCCCGGCATCGTCACGCTGGGCGAAATCTCCTCCGAGGATTCGCTGGCGACGATGGCTGAGTACACCAGCGGCCACCGCCTGCACATGGGCTACAGCTTCGAGCTGCTCACCAAAGACTTCAGCGCTGCGCACATCCGCGACACCGTGCGTACGCTGGAGGCGAAGTTGACCGAAGGCTGGCCATGCTGGGCGATCTCCAACCACGACGTGGAGCGCGTGGTCAGCCGCTGGGGCGGAGGAGACGCCTCCGCCGCGATGGCGAACCAGCTCACCGCGATGGTCTGCTCGCTGCGTGGCTCCGTGTGCGTGTACCAGGGAGAGGAGCTCGGCCTGACCGAGGCCCAGCTACCCTATGAGTCGCTGCGCGATCCCTACGGCATCGCGTTCTGGCCGGAGTTCAAGGGTCGCGACGGTTGCCGCACGCCTATGCCGTGGAGCGACGCCGAACACGCCGGTTTCAGCAGCGCCGTGCCGTGGCTGCCGGTGCCGCCCGAGCATCGCGCGCTGAACGCGGCGAAGCAGCAGGCGGATCCCGCTTCCGCGCTAAACGGCTACCGCCGCTTCATGCACTGGCGCCGGGGACTGCCCGCGCTGCGCCACGGCAGCATCCGCTTTCTCGACACGCCGGAACCGGTGCTGGCGTTCGTTCGCGAGCTTGGCGAGGAGCGCGTGCTGGCGGCGTTCAATCTCTGCGCCGAGGCGGCGGAATGCGATCTGCCGCCGATTGGCGAACTGCAGGCGCTGCAATGCCATGGCCTCGCCTCCGGTACGCTGGATGGCGGTCGCTTGTGCATGCCTGCCCACGGCAGCCTGTTTGCGCGCGTGGTCTGATCCGCCTATCACACGACGACCAGCGGCGCGCCGTGCGCGCGCCGGTAGCTCTGCAACACGTGCCCGTAGTGCAGTACGCGGGCGATGGTGTAGAGCGTGATGCGGGTGACGTCGAATACCGGCCGCAGGTGGCTGGGTCGCGCGTTCGGCGGGTAGCGCGAGGCGATCGGCACCGACAAGACGCCCATGCCCAGCTCGCGCGAGGCGGCGATGAGGATGGCCGCCTCGAACACGAAATCCTGTGCGGGCAGGTCGACCAGGTCGAGCGCGGCGCGCGGATACCAGCGCTGTCCGCTCTGCGTGTCCGCCACCGGTTGGCCGCAACCCCAGGAAATACCCCAATCCGCCACCGCGTTGGCGCGCCTGCGACCCTTCGGCTGCTGAGCCTTGTCCAGCAGGCGCGCACCGATCACCAGCTCGCCCGGATAGGCCGCGGCGGCGGCCAAGATGCGTGGAATGTCGGCGGCCAGGTGCTGGCCGTCGCCGTCC
>DAIDKO010000122.1 GCA_027450005.1 Rhodanobacter sp.
GCGTTCTGGCTGGTGGCGTACCCGAGCCAGGGCCACGAGATGCTGTTCGACGCGCACAACCGCTGCTTCGCTGCGCTGGGCGGCGTGGCGCGTCGCGGCATCTACGACAACATGAAGACCGCCGTGGACCGGGTGCGCAAGGGCAAGGGTCGCACAGTGAACGCGCGGTTCGCGGTGATGTGCGCGCACTACCTGTACGACCCCGACTTCTGCAACGTGGCCGCGGGGTGGGAGAAAGGTGTCGTCGAGAAGAACGTCCAGGACAGCCGCCGGCGGATCTGGATCGAGGCCGCCAAGCGGCGGTTCGGCAGCTTCGCCGAGCTCAACGCCTGGCTTGCCGATCGCTGCCGGGAGTTGTGGGAGGAGGTTCGGCATCCCGAGCATGACCAGTTCACCGTGGCCGAGATGCTTGAGCTCGAGCGGCCTCACCTGTTGCCGGCCACGGTGCCCTTCGACGGCTACGTGGAGAAGCCGGCGCGGGTGTCGAGCACCTGCCTGGTCTCGGTGGCTCGCAACCGCTACTCGGTGCCCAGCGAGTTCGCTGGGCAGATGGTGAGCACCCGGTTGTATCCGAGCCAGGTTGTGGTCGTTGCCGACGACAAGGAGGTCGCTCATCACGCCCGCTTGAGCAATGCCGGCGAGACGCGTTATGACTGGCAGCACTACGTCCCGCTGGTGCAGAGAAAGCCTGGCGCGCTGCGCAACGGGGCGCCGTTCGCCGACATGCCCGAGCCGCTGCAGCGCCTGCGGCGGTCACTGCTGCGCGATGCGGGGGGCGATCGCATCATGGCGCAAGTGCTGGCCATCGTGCCGAGCGCCGGACTCGACGCCGTCCTGGTCGCAGCCGAGTTGGCGTTGGAGAATGCGCCGCCCTCGGGCCGCGTCAGTGTGGAGCACGTCATCAACGTGCTGGGGCGGCTGAGCGCCGTGCCGTTGCCGCAGAGCGCGGCGACGAACTTGCAGGTGAGTACGCCACCCATCGCCGACACGGCACGCTACGACCGTCTGCGCACCGCTGACCAGGGAGCTGACCATGCGTGACCTCGGCGTTGAGCTCAAGCAACTGCGTCTGCATGGCATGGCTGGCGCGTGGACAGATCTCGCCGAGCAAGGTCCCAGCAGCGGCGCCGACGGCGCGCGCTGGCTGCTGGAGCACCTGCTCCAGGCCGAGATCACGGACCGCGCCATGCGCTCGGTGAACTGGCAGATGCACTCGGCGAAGTTCCCCATGCACCGCGACCTGGCTGGCTTCGACTTCAGCGTCTCGCCGGTCGATCGCAAGCTTGTGACGACCCTCGCCGACGCCACGTTCATGGACGCCGCGCACAACGCCGTCCTGGTCGGCGGACCGGGCACCGGAAAGACGCACTTGGCCACCGCGATCGGCGTCGCCGCGATCACGCGCCATGGCAAGCGCGTGCGCTTTTACTCGACCGTGGACCTGGTCAATGCGCTGGAGCAGGAGAAGGCCCAGGGCAAGGCTGGCAGGATCGCCACCAGCCTGCTGCGCATGGACCTGGTCATCCTCGACGAACTCGGCTACCTGCCGTTCAGCCAGGCGGGCGGGGCCTTGCTGTTCCATCTGCTGAGCAAACTCTACGAGCACACCAGCGTGATGATCACGACGAACCTCGACTTCGGCGAGTGGTCCACCGTGTTCGGCGACGCGAAGATGACCACGGCGCTGCTCGACCGCCTCACGCACCACTGCCACATCGTCGAAACCGGCAACGACTCGATCCGCTTCATGCGCTCCAGCGCCGAGGCCAGGACGCGGATCAAGAGCCGGGAACAGGCTCGCAAGGCGCCCGCACAGACCACCTGAGACACCGAGGGGGAAGCCGCTCCGGGCTACGCCCTCCACGGCTTCCCCCTCGATCAAACCGACCACCAGGAGATCACCAACCCAGGCCACGACCTACACTTATCCACCGCCGGGCATCATCAGACCGGCTCCCATCCCTGGCTCACTATTGGGTCGGCACGGTGGCTCAGATTTGCATCGGCGCCCACAATGCAAAGCCGACTATGGGTCTGCATCGCGTCATCTGGGAAGCTTTTCGCGGCGCGATCCCGCCCGGACAGTACGTGCGCCACCTGAACGACAACCCGCATGACAACCGCCTTTCGAATCTTGCCGTCGGCACTTCAAAGCAAAATGCCCACGACCGCAACCGCAACGGCCACCAGCGCTTTGGGAACGATCATCCCAGCAGCAAGTACACCGACGAACAGCGCCGGCAGTTGGTGAATTTGATTAGGGCCGGGATGTCGGTGCCGCAGGCTGCGAAGAGTGTTGGCATTGCGACTCCTGCCGCTTATCGGATCGCGGCGCGTGCGAAGGATGGACTGCGCTTCACGAGTTAGTCGGTGCGAGCTCGCTCCTTCCGGATGAACCGCCCCGGGTTTAAGGGAGGTCGGTTAGCCCGAGTCAGGCCAGAAAGGCCACAGGGCGGGA
>DAIDKO010000123.1 GCA_027450005.1 Rhodanobacter sp.
AAATCCAGCGGTCCGGGCGATAGGTAATGCACCTGCCCTCCCAGACTGAGATCCATGACAGCAATACGATACACGTTCCCGTTGCCCTGCACCATGGCAAGCTCCTTGCCGTCGTAGGTTATGGCGGAGTTGGAGTTGTACGTGCCCTGGAAGCTGATGCGCTGGGCCGTGCCGCCACTCGCGGGGATCTGGTAAATCTGCGGGTGACCAGAGCGGTCCGAGGTGAAATATAGGGATTTTCCGTCCGGCGCCCAGACCGGCTCGGTATCGATGGCGGGGTTGTGGGTCAGGCGGGTTTCCTGGCGGCTCGCCAGATTGAGCAGGTACAGCTCAGGATTGCCCTGGAACGACAGCGACACCGCCAGTTCGCGCCCGTCCGGCGACCACGCCGGGGCGCCGTTGATGCCTTTCTTGTGCGCCTCCACCAACTGGCGGGCACCCGTGGTGAGATCCTGCACGTAGACTTGCGAATTGCCACTCTCGAAGGACACGTACGCGATCTTCTTGCCGTCTGGCGACCACGCCGGCGACATCAGCGGCTCGTGCGAGCGTGCCACCACCTGCGGGTTGTAGCCGTCCGAATCGGCCACCACCAGCGAGTAGGTTGTGTTGTCGCCCAGGCCCACCCGGGTGATGTAGGCGATGCGGGTCCAGAATGCACCACGGACGCCGGTGATCTTCTGGTAGATCGCATCTGCAATCTGATGCGCCACGCCGCGCAGGTCGCCGGCCGGTGCCGTGAAATAGGCCGCCAGCAGGTTCTGCTGCTTGTTCACGTCCCAAAGCTCGTAGCTGACTTTTAGCATGCCGTTGCCGGCATCGCTGATGCTGCCCACCGTGATGTAGTCCTGCTTGAGCAGGCGCCAGGTGCCGAAGTTGATATCCGCGCCCTTGGAAGGTAGCTCCACGATGTCGCTCTTGGCCAGCGCCCGGAATTTGCCACAACGGTTGAGATCATTGCGGATCACGTCGGCCACGTCGGTGGGCAACGGCGCCAGTCCGGGCTGGGCGAACGGCACCACGGCGATCGGCGTTGCGGTTTTCACGCCACCGACGACTTGGATGTCCAGCCCGGAGGATTGCGCGGCAGCCGGACCGGCGAACAACGCCGCCACCAGCAGGAGGATGAGGGCGTACAGCGAGGTCGGTTTGCGCATGAGGCTCGTCATTGCGGCGTGAAGGTGATGGTCAATTTGCGCTGGAAAACGCTCTCGAACCCTTTGTACGGCAGGGTCCTGGTACGCAGGACCGCGTTTTCCACCGAGCGCCGGCCCGCATCGTCATAGGGGCAGCTGGGATCGACTGTGGCGCTCATCACGTCACCGCCGGGCAGCTGCACGATGTGGACCTTGCACGGAACATTCGGCATGTTATCTGGCCTTAACCAATTCGGCGTGACCGCATTCTGAATGGCTGCGGCGTACGCATCGGCGAGATTGGTGTTCTTCGCGTTGTTGCCGGTCTGTCGCTGCGCGGCGTTGGGTAGGTCGGGCAGGCCGTCGTTCTGCGCGTTCTTCATTTCGGCCAGCTGCTGCCTGGCCTGCCTGGCCCGGCTGTCCATTTTCTTGGTCTGCGCCGCGGCCGCATCCATCTGGGCGAGCATCTCGTCGACTTTCTTCAGCTCCTCCTGCTTTTTCTTTTGCGCGGCCTGCGCATCCAGCTCGGCCCGACGTTGGCGCTGCTTCTCCTCCTGCACTCGCTTCTCCTCGGCCTGCTGCAAACCTTGTTCGACCACGCGCTCCTGATCCTTCACGTCGGGATGCTTGGGCGGCGGCGGCAACGGCGCGATCTTGGGCTGTACCACGGGCGGCGGCGGTGGCGGCGGCATCGAGGGCGGCGGCGCGGCGTGCGGGACCGGCTTGACCTTAGCCGTTTTCGGCGGCGGGCTGCCGGTAGGGCCAATCAAGGTGGCCTGGATTACCGGCCCCTGCAGTTCGAGCGGTCGCGAACAGGTGATCGGGTTCATCCACGCCGGCAGATTCAGCGCGTTGAAGAAACTTTCATAGCTGGAGCACGGAAGCACCGCGAGAAACAGGAACGCGAGGATGCCGAGATGCAACAGTGCGGACAGCACCGCCGCACGCGGGATGCCCTTACGGTCGTCCATGGGCACCCTGACCCTGGCCGGAACCTTCGCCGGGCGTGCTCATCAGGCCGACCTTGTCTACGCCAGCCTGCTGCAGGTCGGCCAGCACCTTGTAGACGCCGCCGTAGTTGCCACTGGTGTCTCCAGCCACCAGCACGCTGAGCTGCTGGTTGGCATCGAGGAACGCCTTGACCTTGGCCTGCAGCGCTGCTTCGTCCACCGGCTGCGGCTTGCCATTGCCCATGATCAGGGAAAGCGAGCCATCCTTCGCCACCTGCACGATCAGGTTGTCCTTCTTGGCCTGCAGGGCCTTGGCGTTAGCCTGCGGCAGGTTCACGTTCACGTTGGAGTTCAGCATGGGCGTGGTCACCATGAAGATGATCAGCAGCACCAGCATCACGTCGATGTAGGGAACGACGTTGATCTCGGATTTCAGCTTGTAGCGCTTGGGGCGCTTCGCGTTGCGCATGACAGGGCTCCGGTCAGGCTGCGTCGTCGGCCTGGACTTGCCGCTGCAGCACGGAGGAGAACTCCTCCTGGAACACGTCGTAGCGCGAGGCGATGCGCTCCACCTTGGTGGCGTAGCGGTTGTAGGCCCACTGAGCGGGGATCGCGGCGAACAGGCCCATCGCGGTGGCGATCAACGCCTCGGAGATGTGCGGCGCGACCACGGCGATGGTGACGTTCTTCATGTCACCCAGGCCCTGGAACGCTCCCATGATGCCCCACACCGTGCCGAACAGGCCCACGTAGGGGCTGATCGAGCCGACGTTGGCCAGGAACTCAAGGCTGCGCTCCAGCGCGCCGATCTCGCGGGTGCTAGCCACCTGCATCGCGCGCTCGGCGCCCTCGATGACCCCGCGCGTGTCGTGCGTCTTGCGCTGGCGCTGGCGGGCGAATTCGCGGAAACCCGATTCGAAAATGGTTTCCAGACCACCCTCGGCGCCGCGATGGCTCACCTCGCGAAATAGCTGCGCCAGGTCGCCGCCGGACCAGAAGCGCTCCTCGAAGCCTTCCGCGTTCTCCAGTGCCGCCTTGGTCTGGCCGTACTTGCGGATGATGATGACCCACGACATGAAGGAGAACACCAACAGGATCAGCAGGACGCCTATCACCGGCCAGCTGGCGTTGGCGATCAGTTCGAATACATTGAGTCCGCCGTTCATTGGCTTGGGGCACTCCGCGTCGGCAAGGGGGGGCAGGGGTTGGATTCGGCGAATAGATCGGAGGGCATCGGCACGGGACGCATGCGCCGGACGTCCACGCATGCCACGCGCACGCTGGCGCGAACCAGGCAGGTGCCATCGACGCGATCTATCGCCTGATCGAACAGGATACTGGCAGCGCGCCGTTCCTTGACGGCCACACTGATCGACAATTCATCGTCCAGCAGGGCAGCGCGCAGGAAATCCAGCTGCATCTCGCGCACGAGGAAGGCCAGCCCGGTGCTCTCCTTGTAGGCCATCTGGTTCACGCCAAGCGTCCGCAGCCACTCGCTGCGGGCGCGCTCGAGAAACCGCAGGTAGCTGGCGTGATAGACCACGCCACCGGCGTCGGTGTCCTCCCAGTAAACCCGCACCGGCCAGCGGAAGGGTTCGTACTCAGCCATCGAGGGCGTCTCCCGCGAACAGGTCGAACGCCTGCGGCTCGCGTGGCGGCGGGTTGAGGCCAAGGTGGCGCCAGGCGCGCGCGCTGGCCATGCGACCGCGCGCGGTGCGCACCAAGTAGCCCTGCTGGATCAGATAGGGCTCGACCACATCTTCCAGTGTACCGCGGTCCTCGCTAAGCGCCGCGGCCAGCGACTCCACGCCCACCGGCCCGCCGTCAAAGCTCTCGATGATGGTGCGGAGCATGCGGCGGTCGAGTTCGTCGAGGCCGTCGGGGTCGATCTTCAGCATGTCCAGTGCGGCCTGCGCCGCGGCTAGGTCGATCCGGCCGCCGGCACGCACTTCGGCGTAGTCGCGCACGCGGCGCAGCAGGCGATTGGCGATGCGCGGCGTACCGCGCGAGCGGCGGGCGACTTCCTGCGCGCCATCGATTTCGCAGGCGATGCCCAGAATCTTTGCGGCGCGGCGCGCGATCGCGGTGAGCTCGTCGACGGAGTAGAACTCCAGCCGCTGCACGATGCCGAAGCGGTCGCGCAGCGGCGCGGTGAGCATGCCCGCACGGGTAGTCGCGCCGATCAGGGTGAACGGCGGCAGGTCGAGCTTGATCGAGCGCGCGGCTGGACCTTCACCTATCATGATGTCTATCTGGAAGTCTTCCATCGCGGGATAGAGCACTTCTTCCACCGCGGGCGACAGCCGGTGGATCTCGTCCACGAACAGCGCGTCATTCGGCTGCAGGTTGGTGAGCAGCGCGGCGAGGTCGCCCGCACGCTCCAGCACCGGTCCGGAGGTGGAACGCAGGTTAACGCCCAGCTCGTTAGCAATCACATGGCTGAGCGTGGTCTTACCGAGACCGGGCGGGCCGAAGATTAACACATGGTCCAGCGCGCCGCCGCGCCTGCGCGCGGCCTCGATATAGATGGCCAATTGCTCGCGCACGGCTTCCTGCCCGAGATACTCGGTGAAACGGCGCGGACGGATCGTCGCCTCCAGCGCATCGTCGTCGAGCTGGGAGACGGGGGTCACGATGCGGGGCTCGGTCATTGCGCCATTATGGCGGCTTGGGTCCCAGAATGGGGCAGACATCGTGAGCAACGGCAGCCGTGCTTTTTAAAGGCAGGAATGCCCTCCCAGGGCTCGCCCCGACCAAGCACGACCCGGCCGGGGCTTCGCCGACCGATCCATCCGTGGACCGCGATAGCCTTGGCAGAAAGACGATCCACACGCAGATCAGATTTCGACCTGCGCTCCCAGCTCGATCAGGCGGTTGCCCGGAATCTGGAAATAGGCCGTGGCCGGCAGCGCGTTGCGCGCCATGAACGCGAACAGCTTGTCTCGCCAAAGCGCCATGCCGGGGCGGCGCTTGTCGGCTACCACATTTTCGCGCGAAAGGAAGAAAGTGGTATCCATCATGTCGAACGGCAAGCCGCCCCTGGCGCACATAGACAACGCCAGCGGGATGTTTGGGTCCTCGGCGAAACCAAAACGCAGCTCGAGCCGGTAGAAATCCCCACCCATCGGCTCCACCCGGATACGCTCCTCGGCGTCAGCCACCGGCGACTCGAGGATCTCGGCGGTGAGCAGCACGTTGCGCTCGTGCAGCACCTTGTTGTGCTTGAGGTTGTGAAGCAGCGCGTGCGGCACCGCATCTTGGTTCGCGGTAAGGAATACCGCCGTGCCCGGTACGCGTAGCGGCGAATGCTTCTGCATCGCCTCGATGAACGGCGCCAGCGCCAGGCCGCCCTGCCTGATCTCCCGCACCACCAGCTCGCGGCCGCGGCGCCAGGTCGTCATCACCGCGAACACCGCCACGCCGAGCACCAGCGGGAACCAGCCGCCCGCCTCGATCTTGATCACGTTGGCACCAAACAGCGACAGGTCGATGGTCAGTAAGCATGCCCCCACCACCACGAGCAGCGGCAGGTTCCACCGCCACTGGTGTCGCGCCACGAACAGCGCAAGGACAGTGGTGATGGACATCGTGCCCGTCACCGCGATGCCATAGGCCGCGCTCAGCGAATCGGAACTGCCGAAGTGCAGCACCGCGAACAGCACCATCACCAGCAGGAAGTTGTTGACCCACGGTATGAAGATCTGGCCCGACATCTCGCGCGAGGTGTGCACCACCGGCATGCGCATGGAATAACCCAACGACATCGCCTCGCGGGTCATCGAAAACGCGCCGGAAATCACCGCCTGCGAGGCGATCACCGCCGCCGCCGTGGCCAGCCCGATCATCGGGTACAGCATGACGCCGGGCACCATCTTGAAGAACGGGCTGTCGATCGCTTCCGGATGATCCAGCAGCAACGCACCCTGCCCGAAATAATTCAGCAGCAACGCCGGCAGCACGAAGCTGAACCATGCCAACCGTATCGGGCGCTTGCCGAAATGCCCCATGTCGGCATACAGCGCCTCTGCACCGGTCAACGCCAGCACCACGCCGCCCAGAGAAATGAACGCCTTGACCCCGTGGTTGAAGAAGAAGTGCACGCCGTACATCGGGTTGACCGCCAGCAGCACGTGCGGATTGCGCAGGATCATGCTGACGCCGAGCAGCGCGATCACCACGAACCACACTACCATCACCGGGCCGAACAACCGACCAACGTGGCCCGTGCCGCGCCGCTGCAGCCAGAACAGTACGAACAGCACGGCGACCGTCAGCGGCACCACCCAATGCGTCAGCCCGGGGGCGGCCACTTTCACGCCCTCGACGGCGCCGAGCACGGAAATCGCGGGTGTGATCACGCCATCCCCATAGAACAGCGCCGCACCGAAGATGCCGAGAATCGCCAGCGCCCAGCGCAGCTTCGGCTGGTCACGAACGCTTCGCAGTGCCAGCGCCATCAGCGCCATGATGCCGCCTTCGCCCTTGTTGTCGGCGCGCATGATGAACACCACGTACTTGAGCGACACCACAATGACCTGCGCCCAGAAAATCAGCGACAGTACGCCGAAAATGCTCTCCGGCCGGGGCTTCAGGCCATCCAGGTTGAGCGTGCTTTGCAACGTATATAGCGGGCTGGTGCCTATATCGCCGTAGACGACTCCGACGGCCCCTAGCGCAAGCGCAGCGAGGCGTCGCTTGGTTTCGGCTTCACCGTAGTGGGCTTCGTGACTCACGAACTAACTCCCGAGCGCGGCTCGCAAGGCCTTGCGGATGATGGTTTCGGCGCTGTCGCCATCGGCGGCGACTTTCTGCACCAGTCGCGCCGTTTCGGCGGGTTTGTAACCCAGTTGCTGCAACGCCACGGCGGCTTCGCCTGAGGCATCGAGCGGCGCGCCGGGCTGCGGGCTGCCCGGCAGGTTCGTGGCGATGCCGTCCACACGGTCGCGCAGCTCCACCACGATGCGCTCAGCGGTCTTCTTGCCGATGCCGGGGATCTTGGTCAGCGCCACCACGTCGCCGGCCTGCACGAGCCGTGCGAAGTCATTGGTCGACACGCCTGACAGCACGGCCAGCGCGATCTTCGCGCCGATGCCGCTGACTTTCTGCAGGTTGCGGAACAGCGCGCGCTCGGCATCGGTGAGGAAGCCGTAAAGCGACACGCTGTCTTCCTTCTGCGCGTAATGGGTGAGCAGGGTGACTTCCTTGCCCAACCCCGGCAGGTCGTAGACGGTGGACATCGGCGCCTCCAACTCGTAGCCGACGCCCCCTACCTCCACCAGCAGCCAAGGCGGCTGCTTCGACACGAGGATTCCGCGCAGGCGGCCGATCATCGGCGACGCCTCCACGCCGTCCGCGGGATACCCACGCGCTCGAGACTGGAGCGGGTGTGCGCGTGCGCCACCGCAATCGCGAGCGCATCGGCAGCATCGGCCTGGATCGGCCCTCGCAGCCCGAGCAGGATGCCGATCATGTGCTGCACCTGAGTCTTGTCGCCGCGGCCGCTGCCGACCACTGCCTGCTTCACTTCCGTCGCCGCGTACTCGTGCACCGCAATCCCCTGGCTTACCACCGCGCAGATCGCGGCACCTCTCGCCTGCCCCAGCTTGAGGGCCGAATCGGCATTGCGCGCCATGAATACTCGCTCGATGCCGCATTCGTCGGGGCGATAAGCAGCAATGATGTCATTCAACTCGTCAAAAATGCGTTTCAGGCGCAGCGGAAAACTCGCCTCGCCGGCCACTGCCAGCGCACCGTGGAACACGTACGACAGCTTGCCCAACGCGTCGACATCGACGATGCCAACGCCAGTGCGCTGACTGCCTGGATCGATACCGATGATGCGGGTCATCAGGACGGCGGCTTCAGAGGCGCGCGCTTACTCGCCGCCCTCGGCTGGCAACCGGGCGTTGTGGTAAACCTCGCTCACGTCGTCCATCGCGTCGAGCTTGTCCAGTAGCGCGTGCAAGGCTTCCAGCGTGTCGCCGCTCACCGCGGTACGGTTGTTGGGGCGCATGCCCACGCCGGCATGCTCGGATTCCAGCCCGGCTGCGGCCAGCGCCTGCTGCACGACCTCGAAATGCTCCGGCGCGCACAGCACGGTGCTCTCGCCGTTCTCGTTCACCACGTCGTCGGCGCCGGCCTCCAGCGCGGCTTCCAGCACCTTCTCCTCCTTCACCGCATCGCCGCCTGTGGCGAACACCAGTTCGCCGCAGCGGCTGAACTGGAAGGCTACCGAGCCCGACGTGCCGAGGTTGCCGCCGTGCTTGGTGAGCGCATGGCGCACGTCGGCCACGGTACGCACCGGGTTGTCGGTGAAGCAGTCGACGATCAGCGCGATGCCGCCGGGGCCGTAGCCCTCGTAGCGCATTTCCTCGCCGGCGCCGTCGGCACCCGAGCCACGCTTAATCGCTCGCTCGATGGTGTCCTTGGGCATGTTGGCCGACAGCGCCTTGTCCACCGCGGCGCGCAGGCGCGGATTTAGCGCGGGATCGGCCACGCCGGCGCGCGTGGCGACGGTGATCTCTCGGATCAGCTTGGTGAACACCTTGGCGCGCTTGGCGTCCTCGGCGTTCTTGCGGCCTTCGATGGACGGACCTCTACCCATGGCGTTACCCAAACCCGGTTCAAGAAAGACAAGCGGTTGATGTTACCGCAAGACGGGCGAGCCGCCGCCAGTGCCGCGCGTCAGCCTGCCGCAGGGTCGAAGCGTCCACGCCGCAGGAAGGCGTCCACCTGCCGCGCCACCTCCTGCGAAAACAGCAGGCCGGTATGGTTGGCCTCGACCACGCGGTGGCCAGCCACCCCGGGCAAACGCGTCTCCTCGACCGCCACCGTGCCATCGTGTTCGCCGTCCAAGTGGCCCAGCATCGCGCCCAGGCCCAGCGGAAGGCGGCCGGCAATCACGCCGACCTCGCGCGGGCCGTCCCAACGCTCGAAGCCCAGCTCCAGCAGTTCGCGGTTGTGTCCCAACAACACCTCGCTACCTCGCCCCCAGGCGGCGAAGGCGCGCGCGGCGGCGCTGCCCTTGAGCGGCGACCCCAGGCAGACCACCCGCCCCGGCGGCAGCGCCGGCGTGTCGAGGCAGGCGCGCAGCGCAAGCAGGCCGCCGAGGCTATGCCCCACCAGGTGCACCGGATCGGGAGCGAACTCGGCCATCCGCGCCTGCAACCGCGTGAGGATACGCTGCTGCGACGAGGCCACGCTCAGATAGTCGAAGCGGTGCACGCGGTAACCATCGGCAATCAACCGACGATGCAGCAAGCCCAGCGCAAAGCCGCGCATCCACAACCCATGCAGCAGGATCACGTGTTCAGTCATGGGGTTCCCGGTTTGCTCCCACTCGGAAGGAGCTAGGGTCAGGCTTTCTCGACCGCCACGGCCACACTGAGCTCCTTTAGCTGCGCCTCGCTCACTACCGACGGCGCGTCGGTCATCAGGTCCTGCGCGCTGGTGGTCTTGGGGAAGGCGATCACGTCGCGGATCGACTCGGTGCCGGCCATCAGCGCGGCGATTCGGTCGATGCCGAAGGCCAGGCCGCCGTGCGGCGGCGCGCCGAACTTCAGCGCTTTGAGCAGGAAGCCGAACTTCATCTCGGCCTCCTCCGCGCCGATGCCGAGCAGCTCGAACACTGCGCTCTGCATCTCCGGACGATGGATGCGGATCGAGCCACCGCCGATCTCGTTGCCGTTGAGCACCATGTCGTAGCCACGGCTCACCGCGGTGCCGGCGTGGCTGCGCAGGTCGGCGATATCGTCGATCTTCGGCGCGGTGAACGGGTGGTGCAGGGCCACGTAGCGCTGCTCCTCCTCGTCGTACTCGAACATCGGGAAGTCGGTGACCCACAACGGGCGCCAACCCTCCTCGACCAGGCCACGATCCCTGCCTACCTTGAGGCGCAGCGCACCCATGAAATCGCTGACGGCCTTCCACTTGCCCGCGCCGATGAACACGATATCGCCGGACTCGGCACGCGTGGCCTTGAGCACTGCATCGAGCGCGGCGTCGTCGAGGAACTTCGCCACCGGGGAGTTCACGCCCTCGCGGCCCTTGGCGAGGTCGTCCACCTTTATCCAGGCCAGGCCCTTGGCGCCGTACTTGGCGACGTATTCGGCCAGTCCGTCGATCTCCTTGCGGCTCAGCGCCGCGCCGCCCGGCACGCGCAGCGCAGCCACGCGGCCGGCCGGATCGTTGGCCGGCTCGGCGAGCACCTTGAATTCGACCTGCTTCAGCGCGTCGGCCACCTCGACCAGCTCCAGCGCGATGCGCAGGTCCGGTTTGTCCGAACCGTAGCGGCGCATGGCCTCGGCCCAGGTCATGCGCGGAAAAGCGGTATCCAGTTCCACGCCCTGCACTTCCTTGAACACGTGGCGAATCAGCTCCTCCACGAAGTCCTGTACGTCCTTTTCCTCGACAAAGGCGAACTCCAGGTCGAGCTGGGTGAACTCCGGCTGTCGGTCGGCACGCAGGTCCTCGTCGCGGAAGCAGCGGGCGATCTGGTAGTAGCGGTCAAAGCCCGCCATCATCAGGATCTGCTTGAACAGCTGCGGCGACTGCGGCAACGCGTAAAACTGGCCCGGATGCACGCGACTGGGCACCAGGTAGTCGCGCGCACCTTCCGGCGTAGCCTTGGTCAGGATCGGCGTCTCGATATCCTGGAAACCGCGCGCATCCAGGTAACGGCGCAGCGCCTGTACCAGCTTGATGCGCTTGCGCATCATCGCCTGCATCTCGGGTCGGCGCAGGTCAAGGTAGCGGTAGGTCATCCGCAGGTCCTCGTTGGGACTCTCGTGCGATGCGAACGGCAGGTCTCTCGCAGCGTTGAGGATCTCGACCTTGTCCGCCAGCACCTCCACCGTGCCGGTGCGCAGCTTGTCGTTCACCGACAGCCGCTGGCGAAGCGTGCCGGTGACGCGCACGCAATATTCGTAGCCTAGCTCGCCAGCCACGGTGAACGCCTCGGCGTTCTCGCGTTCCACCACCACCTGCGCCAGCCCCTCGTGGTCGCGCAGGTCGACGAAGGCCACGTGGGCCTGCCGGCGGATCTTGTTGACCCAGCCGCACAGGGTGACGGTCTGGCCGAGCAGCGACTCGTCGATGAGGCCGCAGTAATGCGTGCGCATGCGCTTGGAACTCCGGGCCGCAGCCCTTGGTGAACGGGAAACTGGACCCCTAATTCTAGCAGGGTGCGGCCGGTTGCCAGCGCCGAAGTCCACCGTGTCCCGACTGGCTGGCCCGCGGCTGCCGGCGGGCATCGGCGATGCTGCCGAACAGGCGGAGGCAGCCGGCGTCCACATGCGGGCGATGCCTCCGGTACGTTGGCGCACCACAGCCATCGCGGCAGGCTCCGGGACGGCGCCGCGCGCTTCCGGCATCACCGCCGCCGGGACTGATCCGGGCCCGGATCACGGCCGTCGCTGGCGCGTAGATAGGCCTCGAACTCGTCCGCGGGCAACGGGCGGGAAAACAGGTAACCCTGCGCGAAATCGCAGCCCATCTTCCCCAGGATGTCCCTCTGACCGACGGTTTCAACGCCTTCGGCGATGGTGCGGAAGCCGAGCTTGTGCGCCATCACGATGATGGCCTCGGTCAGGGCGCGGTCGTTTTCGTCGCTGGCGATGCCGCGAATGAAGGAGGCGTCGATCTTCAGAAAATCGATGCTGAAGGTCTTCAGGTAGGACAACGAAGAAAAACCGGTACCGAAATCGTCGATGGACACGGCAATCCCGTGGCTGCGGAAATCGTGCAGACGACGCTTCACCCGCTGCCGATCCTTGATCAGCACGCTCTCAGTGATTTCGATGCCGACGCTACTTTCCGGCAATCGCAGGGCGGCCAGTTTCCTGCGCCAGTTGACCGCCCCGACATTGCGTGCGGCAAGCTGTATCGCGCTCATGTTGACGCTGATCCGGACCGCCCGGCCAAGCCGTTGCCTGATGTAGCCGGAAAACGCAGTGGCCTCGTCGAAAACCCACTCACCGACTTCGTGGATCAGCCCTGTTTCCTCCAGCAGCGGGATGAATTCCCAGGGCGGGATAGGGCCGATGCCCGGGTGCAGCCAACGCAGCAGGGCCTCAGCCTTCCTGACCTGGCCGCCGTCAAAGCCCACGATCGGCTGGTAATGCAAGGAGAACTCACCGCGTTGTAGTGCACCGTGCAGATCGTCGCTCAGCACCCGGCGCTTCTGCGCGCTGTCCTGCATGGTCGACGCGAAGCGCGCGACCCGGCCGCCTCCAGCGGATTTGGCGGCATACATCGCCTGCTCCGCGAATTTCAGCAGATCAGTGGCGGTCAGCGCGTCGTCCGGGCTGGTCGCGATGCCGATGCTCGCGCCAATGTGCAACAACCTGCCATCGACGTCGAACGGGATGCTCAGCTTTTCCACCAGCCTTTGCGCGGTGCGCTCGGCCGCGCGCATGCCGTCCGGTCCGGGCATGACCAGCGCGAACTCGTCGCCGCCCAGGCGGGCGAGCAAGCCATGCGGGCCGGCGAATTCGCGCATCCGCTCGGCGGCACGGGCCAGCAGAAGATCACCGGTTTCATGGCCAAGCGTATCGTTGACTTCGCTGAAGTGGTCGAGATCGAGCAGCAGCAGGGCGAGCCGTCCGGCCGGCGGCTGCAGGGCGTTGACTAGCGACTCGCGGAATTTTGCACGCCCGGCAAGGCCGGTGACGGGATCCGCCAAAGGCTGGGCATCGCTGAGGTCGCGGATGACCAAGCACAACGACGGGCCGGTGCTGGTCTCGATGCAGGCAGGCGACACCATCACCGGAAACTCCTGACCATCCCTCCGCTGCGCGCTGAAGGTAGGTAAGCCCTCCGCCTGTTGCGCGGCATGCCGGGCGAACGTCTGCTCGCGCAAGGTATGCCACGCACCGCGAGCCTGCTCTGCCAGCAGCACTTCGAACGGCTGCCCGGCCAGCGCCTCGCGGGGGTAGCCGAATACCGATTCAGTGCTGCTGTTGGCGGCGAAGATCCGGCCTTGCTGGTTACACAGGACGACCGGGTAGATGCCCGCCTCGAGGAAACTCTGGATGTCGGTGTCGTGGTGCCGGCGCGCGGCGGACAGGGTCTTGTGGCGATGCATGGCCAGCCGGATCGCCATTACCAGGTCCTGCTCGCGCCAGGGCTTGACGATGTAGCCGAACATGCCGGCGATCTGCGCCTTCTGCAGGGTGTCCCGGTCGGAGTGCGCGGTTGAGAAAACCACCGGGATATCGAGTTCGCCGTAGATGAGATCGGCGGTTTCGATGCCGTCGAGCTCGCCCTTGATGCGGATGTCCATCAGGATCAGGTCAGGACGCATCCGGCGCGCGATGTCGATCGCCTCCGCGCCGTTGTCGGCAATGCCGACGACGCGATGACCCAGCCCTTCGAGGCGACCTCGAACCTCCTCAGCCAGCAGCGCCTCGTCCTCGACGACCAGGATACTCCAGCAGGGATCGACGTCCGTGTTCATCGGGACACAACCCTCTTCGGGGTGACGTTCAGGGTCAGCCTGGCCAAGGTGCCGGGCGAGGCCGGCAGGAACTCGTAGGTGCCGTTTACCTGGCGCGACAGCGAGCGGATGAGATGCAGGCCGAGCGAATGGCCGTCCGCGGGATCGAAGCCTTCCGGCAGGCCGGTGCCGTCGTCGCGCACTTCCAGCACGCAGCTCCGCGCATCGGGCTGGCACAACGACAGGTGGATTTTGCCGCTACGACCGCCGGGAAAGGCGTGCTTGACCGCGTTGGCGACGATCTCGTTGAGGATCAGGCCGCAGGGAACCGCGACGTCGATGCTCATACTCACCGGCTCGAGCGCGGTAGCCAGTTGGATGCGGTCGTTGCGGCTGTAGCTTTCGACCAGCTGGCGGGCAAGGTTGCCCGCGTATTCGCCGAAGTCGACCTCTGCCATCGAGTCGGAGTTGTAGAGGCTCTCGTGCACCATCGCCATCGAGCGCACGCGGTCCTGGCTCTCCTGCATGACCCGAATCATGTCCGGATCGGTCAGGTCGCGCTGCTGCAGGTAGAACAGGCTGGCGATCACCGCCAGGTTGTTCTTCACCCGGTGATGCACTTCCTTGAGCAGCATCTCCTTTTCGTGCAGCGAATCGAGCGTCTGCTTTTCCGCCCGCTTTCGCTCGCTGATGTCGCGGATCGCACTGGACACCAGCATGCCGCTCTCGGTTTCCAGCGGCGAAAGCGACAGCTCGATGGGGAATTCGCTGCCGTCCTTGCGCTGGCCGAACAATTCCAGTCCGCTGCCCATCGGGCGGACGCGCGGAGCACCTGCGTAATCCCTGCGATGGCCGGGATGACGGCTGCGGAAACGCTCCGGCATTAGCAGCTCCACCGGTTGGCCGATCAGCTCCGCCGCGGCGTAGCCAAACAGCCTTTCGGCCTGCGAATTGGCCAACTGGATGACGCCGCCTGCGTCGGCGATGACCATGGCGTCGGGAGCCGACTCCAGCAGCTGCCTGAACTGTCTCTCCATGCGCCGCCGGTGGCTCAGATCATTGATGATCGTGGATGCCGAAACCACCTCGCCATTCGCCTTGCGCACCGGTGAGATGGTGAGCCCGACCTCGACCAGGGAACCATCCTTGCGCTTCCTCACCGATTCGTAGGGCTCCACGCGCTCGCCCGCCCGGATGCGCCGCATGGTGCGGCGCTCTTCGTCCATCAGCTCGTCCGGGACCAGCATCGCGATATTGCAGCCGACCGCCTCGGCTGCGCTGTAGCCGAACAGGCGCTCGGCGGAAGGGTTCCAGACCTGGATGGTGCCGTCCAGATGCTTGCCGATGATCGCGTCGGTAGCCGACTCGATGATCGCCGCCAGTCGCGCACGTTCGTCACTGATGCGCTTGCGCTCGGAGATATCACGGATCACGCAAAGCACGAGCTTTCCGTGTTCCAGCGGGCTGAGCATCACGTCCACCGGGAATTCACTGCCATCCTTGCGCAGGCCGAACAGGCTAAGGCCGCCTCCCATCTCACGGGTGCGCGGCTCAGCGACGTAGCGCTCGCGATGTGCGGCATGGGCACCGAAGCGCCTAGGAACCAGGAGGTCGACCTGCTGGCCCACCAGGTCGTCAACGGCATACCCGAAAAGCGCCAGCGCAGCAGCGTTGGCCTGGACGATCAGCCCATCGTGATGGACGACCAGCATCCCATCCGGCGCAGCGTCGAAAATGTGACGATACTCGTTCATCGGAACCGTCCGCTTCCCTCAGGAGTACGCCACGCGTAACCTGATGGTTGCGTGAAGGCTTTCCTGCTCGCAGACGCCAGCGGAATGGCTTGGGACCTGGCGGTCGGCTACCGGTAGGACCTCTCAGCACGGCCGCACGTATATCTGCCGGGGCAGAGCGGCGTGTGGGCAGCATCGGACGAGCCGGGCTCAGGCCCCCGGTGGCGGACGGGCAGTACCCGTTTGGGCTGACCGCGCCGTGGCGATCAGCCCTATTTCGTTGGAGAGATCGCTTTTACCGAGCCCACATCCCGTGCCGCAAGCCGTCTGGACCCGAACGACCGATCGGGGCGAGCCCACCCGGCGTTTAGCTACTTGTCGAGGACGTTGCCGAAGGCGCTGGAGCAGGCGCCGGAGCGGGCGCGGCGGCCGTCGACGCGGTGCCATCACCCGCCAGGTTGCGCTTCGTGTCGCCGTCCTTCTTGAAGTCGGTCTCGTACCAGCCGCCACCGGCCAGGCGGAACGAAGGCGCGCTCACGCGCCGCTGCACCTTGGGCGCGCCGCACTGGGGACATTCGGCGGGATCAGCGTCTGACAATTTCTGCAGGCGGTCGAAGCGGTGGCCACATTGGCTGCATTCGAATTCGTAAATGGGCATCAACACTTTCTCCAGTACCAGCCGCGCCCAAGCGCGGCTCCGGTCGTTTTGGAGCCAGTCCAACAAATTTCAAGATACGTAAAAAAAACGTTTGGCAGACACTTTGATCGGTAGTAGCCTGCAGACAGGAAGTTCCTGCGAGTGCGCAAGACACTTCCGCACAGGAATCTCGATAAAGACGCCCAGACGTATCGACGTCTGGGCGTCCATCGCAGAAGGCCAAGTGGCAGCCAGCTCCTCCACTGCTTCGACGCAACACGATTAACTTACGGGGTCATCATGCATCGTATGAATCGCAATCTTTCCATCGCCTTGCTACCTGCAGCCCTGCTGCTTGCCCTCGCAACCACGGCGAACGCCCAAGGTCAGCAGTCCGCACCCACGTCGAAGAAAGCCAAGAGCCTGCAAGCCGTCGTAGTCACCGGCACCAGAGCCTTCGACCGTACCGAGTCCACCTCGCTATCGCCGATCGACGTCCTGACGCCGAAAGATTTGATCGACACCGGCGCGCCGAACCTGTCCACCGCGCTGCGAACGCTGCTTCCCTCGTTCAACTTCCCGCAACCGTCGGTCACCGACGCTACTGACGCCACCCAACCGGCACAGTTACGGGGCCTGTCGCCAGACGAGACGCTAGTCCTGATTGACGGCAAGCGCCAGCACACGACCGCTATTGTCAACGTCAATGGTTCATTGGGGCGTGGCTCCTCTCCCGTAGACATCAATGCCATTCCGATAAACGCCATCGACCACATTGAGGTTCTTCGCGACGGTGCTGCCGCGCAGTACGGGTCCGATGCCATCGCAGGCGTCATCAACATTATCCTGAAGCACGGTGCCAAAGGCGGTTCCGCCAGCGTCACGGGCGGCCAATACAGCCACGGCGACGGTACCACCTGGCAGGGCGGCGCCGACGGCGGTTTCGCGCTCGGTTCCAAAGGCTGGGTGCACCTGAGCGCCAATGCGATGCACCAGGACCCAACCAATCACGCCGGTCCCGACATTCGTTATCCGAACGACCCCACCTACGGACAGACCACGTTCCATTACGGCCTACCCACCACCCGCGCCAAGCAGGCAGCGATCAACCTGCAGTACGACTTCACTCCCGACGTCCAACTGTATGCGTTCAGCCTGTTCAACAAGCGCGATGTCTCCGCCGGCGGCTTCTTCCGTTCGCTCTCGCAATACAAGAGCTCCTCACCTGCTGCAGCAGCGGTATATCCGGATGGCTACCTGCCGATCGAGAACAGCGCTATCCGCGATGACTCCGAAGTGATAGGCCTTCGAGGCAAAGTCGTTGGCTGGAACTACGACGTAAGCGCCAACACTGGCGGTAACCACTGGAAACTGATTACCAGCAATACCTTCAACTACTCGCTTGGCAGTGCTTCACCCACCCGCTTCTACATCGGCACCCTCACGGATAGGCAGAACATCCTCAACGCCGATTTCAGCAAAGATTTCTACCCCACGTGGCTTAAGAACGGCCTCACCGTTGCATGGGGGCTGGACTACAGCCACCAAAACTTCGAGATCAAGCAAGGCGATGCAGCCTCTTACGCAGGTGCCGGTGCTCAGGTCTACCCGGGGTACCAGCCCGGCGACGCCGGCTCGCATTCGCGTAATAGCCACGCGGTCTACCTCGATCTGGAGAGTGACCTGACCGATAAGCTTTCGGCAGGGTTTGCAATACGCAACGAGCATTACAGCGACTTCGGCAACACGACTTCGGCGAAGCTGTCAGGGAGGTACGCCTTCAACGACACGGTTGCGTTACGCGCCACGGCGTCGAACGGCTTCCGCGCACCGTCGCTACAGCAGGAGTATTACTCCAGCACTGCAATCAACTTCATCAACGGAGTGCCCTACACCATACGCACCTTCCCGGTGGATAATCCGGCCGCCGTAGCACTGGGCGCGCAGCCACTCAAACCAGAGAAATCGCGCAACTACACCGTGGGTCTGGTGTTCACTCCGCTCAGCGGGCTTTACACGACGTTGGACTTCTATCAGATCAGCATCGATCACCGCATCATCTTGAGCGGCAACCTCGTTGGGGCTCCAGTGCAGAACTACTTGACGTCGGTGGGCATCCCGTTCGTCAGTGGTGGCCGCTTCTTCACCAATGCGGTTAACACTCGTACCCGCGGCGTCGACCTTGTCTCCACCTACCCGCTGGAGCTGCGTAATTCCACCCTGAAGTTCACCGGTGGTCTGAACTACAACAAGACCGAAATCCTGCAGATTGCACCGAATCCACCGCAGTTGGGTCTGGCAGGACTCACCTTTCCGGTGATCGACCGCGCGGAACAGGGCCGAATCACCAAGGGGAGCCCTCGCACTAAGGCCTTTGTCGCCACTAACTGGGACGTTGGCAACTGGACCGTGCATGGCCAAGTGACACGCTACGGACAATGGACCGACCTCAGCGCCAGCAACCCCTCGTACGACCAGACGTATGGTGCCCGCTACGTACTGGATGCCAGCGTGAGCTACAACTGGGACAAGTGGACCTTCACCGCAGGCGGCAACGACATCAACAATGCCTATCCGGAAAAAGTGATCAGCGCCAACAACTTCCACGGCATCTTGGCGTATCCAAACTCCTCGCCGTTCGGTTTCAGTGGCGCGTACTATTACGCCACCGCGGCCTACCACTGGTAAACCGGCGCCTGCCGACACCAAGGAGGCGTTCGCATTGGCGGACGCCTCCTTGGACTAAGCAACAGGATTTAACTATTTCCTCTCGTCTCCGCAAACAAGGCGCAGGGCAAGAAACATGCAAAAGGCAGTCATAACTTGGGCGGCGCTATCGCTGCTCGCCGCGGTACCCTCGGCGCAGGCAGTACGGTCTCCTTCTCCGCAAAAAACCATCCCCCAGCAGGCGCTCGACGCCACTGCGCACGGCACCACCATGGCGGCCTTGGCCAACGTCAGGCCCGTTACAGCGACGCACGGCATGGTGGTCACCGCGCAGCATCTGGCCACCCAGGTCGGCGTGGACATCCTCAAGCGGGGCGGCAACGCTGTCGACGCCGCAGCGGCGGTGGGCTACGCGTTGGCAGTGGTGCACCCGTGCTGCGGCAACATCGGCGGCGGCGGCTTCATGGTGGTTCACCTGGCCGACGGCAAGAACGTCTTCCTCGACTTCCGCGAGAAGGCCCCGCTGAAGGCCACACCCACGATGTACCAGGACGCCAAGGGCAACGTGGTCCCGGGCCGCAGCACAGGCACCTACCTCGGCGTGGGCGTGCCGGGCACGGTGATGGGTCTGGATACCGCGCTAAGGAAGTACGGCACCATGTCGCGGAGCGAGGTCATGGCACCGGCGATCAAGCTGGCCCGCGACGGCTACGTGCTGGAACAGGGCGACGTCAACATCCTCGACCAGCGAGTGAAGGACTTCGCCAAGTATCCGAACGTGGCGTCCACCTTCCTTGACCACGGCAAGCCCTACGTGGCTGGCCAGCGTTTGCGCCAGCCGCAGCTGGCCAAGACGCTGGAACTGATCTCCAGCGAAGGCAGCCGCGCCTTCTACGACGGCCCGATCGCCCGTGCCGTTGTCGCCGCCAGCGACAAGCACGGCGGCATCCTGTCGCTGAAGGACTTCGCCGACTATTCGGTGAAGTGGGACAAGCCGGTCACCTGCGAATACCACGGCTACACCTACGTGGCCGCGCCGCCACCCAGCTCCGGCGGCGTCACCATCTGCCAGGTGCTGCAGATCCTCAAGCCCTATCCGCTGTCGAAGTGGGGCTACGGATCGGTGAACAGCGTGCACTACATAGTCGAGGCCGAGCGCCGCGCCTTCGCCGACCGAAACACCTACCTCGGCGACCCGGCCTTCGTGCACAACCCGATCGACAAGCTGCTCGCACCGGCCCACGTGGACGCGATGCGTGCCAGCATCCAGCCGGGCAAGGCCACGCCCTCCACGGAGATCAAGGGCAGCCTAGGCCCGGCGGAAGGCACCAACACAACCCACTTCTCGATCGTAGACCGCCACGGCAACGCAGTAAGCGTCACCTACACCATCAACTACCTTTTCGGCGTAGGCCAGATCGCTGGCGACACCGGCTTCTTCCTCAACAACGAGATGGACGACTTCACCTCCAAGCCGGGCGTGCCGAACAGCTTCGGCCTGGTGCAAGGCAAGATCAACCAGATCGAACCCGGCAAGCGCCCGCTAAGCTCGATGTCTCCCAGTATCGTGCTGCGCGGCAAGGACAGGAAGCTGTACATGGTGACCGGCAGCCCCGGAGGCTCCACCATCATCTCGACTACGCTGGAGAGCTTCCTCAACGTGGCCGAGTTCGGCATGAACGTGCAGCAGGCGGTGGACGCCCCGCGCCTGCACATGCAGTGGCTGCCGGATCAGGTGTTCATGGAACCCGGCATGCTCGCGCCCGCCACGCAGAAACGTCTCGAGGCGATGGGCTACAAGTTCAAGCAGGTGCAGTCGTGGGGCGCCGACGAGGCGATCCTGGTGAATCCGCGCACCGGCGTGCTTGAAGGCGCCAATGACCGCCGACGCCCCGCCGGCCTGGCCGCTGGCTACTGACGAGGGTTGCAGACGCTAGGTCCGGCCCGAGAATTCCGGGCCGGGCCCTCGTTTCGCCAGGCGGACCGCGGTGCGCTCAGCCCGTGCGGAACACCAGATGTCCGCCGGCCGCATCCACTGCAATGGCGCTACCCGGTGCGTAGCGGCCTTCTAGGATCTCCTTCGCCAGCGGATTCTCCAACTGCTGCTGGATCGCACGCTTCAGCGGCCGCGCGCCGTACACCGGGTCGAAGCCCACGTTGCCGAGCAGATCCAGCGCCTTATCGCTGATCTCCAGCTTCAACTGGCGCTCGGCGAGGCGTTTCTCCAGCGCGGTGAGCTGGATCAGCGCGATCTTGCGGATCTGCTGCTTCTCCAGCGGGCGGAACACCACCAGCTCGTCGAGGCGGTTGATGAACTCGGGGCGGAAGTGCGCCTGCACCACGCCGAGCACGGCGGCCTTCATCTGCAGATAGTCCGCCTCCGAATCGCCAGCCTGCTCCTGGATAAGCTGCGAACCCAGGTTGGAGGTCATCACGATCACGGTGTTGCGGAAGTCCACCGTGCGGCCCTGACCGTCGGTGAGGCGGCCGTCGTCCAGCACCTGCAGCAGGATGTTGAACACGTCCGGATGCGCCTTCTCCACCTCGTCCAGCAGGATCACGCTGTACGGACGGCGACGCACCGCCTCGGTGAGATAGCCACCCTCCTCGTAGCCGACGTAGCCCGGCGGCGCGCCGATCAGCCGGCTCACGGCGTGCTTCTCCATGAACTCGCTCATGTCGATGCGCACCATCGCATCGGTGGTGTCGAACAGGAACTCGGCCAGCGCCTTGCACAGCTCAGTCTTGCCCACGCCGGTGGGGCCAAGGAACAGGAACGAGCCGCTGGGCCGGTTCGGATCGGACAGCCCCGCGCGCGCGCGGCGCACCGCGTCGGACACCGCACGCACCGCCTCGTCCTGGCCCACCACGCGCTTGTGCAGCTCCGCTTCCATATGCAGCAGCTTCTCGCGCTCGCCTTCGAGCATCTTCGACACCGGGATGCCGGTCCAGCGCGCCACCACCTCGGCGATTTCCTCGGCGGTGACCTTGTCCTGCACCAGCCTGAAGTCGCCCTTCTGCTCGGCGGCCTGCGCGGCGGCAAGCTGCTTCTCCAGCTCCGGCAGCCGGCCGTACTGGATTTCACTCATGGTGGCGTAGTCCTGCCGGCGCTGCGCCGCTTCCAGCTCCACGCGCGCGGCCTCGATCTGCTCCTTGACCTTGGTCGCGCCCTGCAGCGCGGCCTTCTCGGACTTCCAGATCTCGTTGAGGTCGGAGAACTCGCGCTCCTGCCTAGCGATGTCGGTTTCCAGGTCGGCGAGGCGCTGCTTCGATTCGCTGTCCTTCTCTTTCCTGAGCATCTCGCGCTGGATCTTCAGCTGGATCAGCCGGCGCTCCAGGCGATCGAGTTCCTCCGGCTTGGAGTCGATCTCCATGCGGATGCGCGAGGCCGCCTCGTCCATCAGGTCGATCGCCTTGTCCGGCAGCTGGCGGTCCGGGATGTAGCGATTGGACAACGTCGCCGCGGCGACGATCGCCGGGTCGGTGATCTCCACCCCGTGATGCACCGCGTAGCGCTCCTTCAGCCCGCGCAGGATCGCGATGGTGTCCTCCACCGAGGGCTCGCCCACGAACACCTTCTGGAAGCGGCGCTCCAGCGCGGCGTCCTTCTCGATGTACTTGCGGTATTCGTCCAGCGTGGTGGCGCCGATGCAGTGCAGCTCGCCGCGGGCCAGCGCGGGCTTGAGCATGTTGCCGGCATCCATCGCGCCGTCGGCCTTGCCGGCGCCGACCATGGTGTGCAGCTCGTCGATGAACAGGATGATCTGGCCTTCGTTCTTGGCCAGGTCGTTGAGCACCGCCTTCAGGCGCTCCTCGAACTCGCCGCGGAACTTAGCACCGGCGATCAGCGCGCCCATGTCCAGCGCCAGCACGCGGCGGTCGCGCAGGCCTTCCGGCACTTCGCCCTTGACGATACGCTGGGCGAGGCCCTCGACGATCGCGGTCTTGCCCACGCCGGGCTCGCCGATCAGTACCGGGTTGTTCTTGGTGCGCCGCTGCAGCACCTGGATGGTGCGGCGGATCTCCTCGTCGCGGCCGATCACCGGATCGAGCTTGCCCGACTCGGCGCGCTCGGTGAGGTCGATGCAGTATTTCTGCAGGGCTTGGCGCTGGTCCTCGGCGTTCTCGCTCTGCACTTTCTCGCCGCCGCGCACCTGCTCGATGGCGGCCTCGAGGTTCGCCTTGGTGGCGCCCGCCGCCTTCAGCGCCGAACCCAGCTCACCCTTGTCCTCAAGCGCCGCCAGCACGAACAGCTCGCTGGCGATGAACTGGTCCCCGCGCTGCTGCGCCAGCTTGTCGGTGAGGTTGAGCAGGCGGTTGAGGTCGTTGCCCACGTTGATGTTGCCTTCCTGTCCGCTGACCTTGGGCAGGCGCTCCAGCAGCTCGTTCACGCGCTGGCGCAGCGCTGGCACATTCACGCCGGCATGCGTAAGCAGGGGCGCGGTCGAACCGCCCTGCTGGGCCAGCAGCGCCGCCATCACGTGCACGGGTTCCAGCATGTTGTGGTCGCGGCCGACGGCCAGCGACTGCGCGTCGGCCAGCGCCTGCTGGAAACGCGAGGTGAGTTTGTCCATACGCATCGGTGGATCCCCGCAAAGGTTTGGCGGCGCACCGCCACTGGGCTGGGAGATGCGGACGGCGCCCGGCGATTCAAGCAGGTGGGGCGGCTAGCGGGCGTCAAGGATTCATCGGCGGTGGATGCCGGGCCATGCGCTGGGCGAAGCACGGTTTCGTCCGCCTATCGGCGGCCGGGTTACCTTTCTCTTGCGTGGCCACGGAGAAAGGTAACTCGGGCAGCGGCAACGGCTCGAACCCGCTTTGTCGCTTGCAAACGCCCGTCTTTGTAACCTGTCGCGCAGGAACCACAAGGCGGCGAAACGGCCGAAGTCAGCCGTTCGCCAACCAGATCAGGCTGGCAAACCGCCCGCTGCGCGCACCCTCCCGCCGATACGAGTAGAACCGGGGATCCACGAAGGTATCGAACCCACCGCCATGCACGCGCGCAACGCCAGCCGCGGCCAGGCGTTGCCGCGCCAGGGCGGCGAGGTCGCAGTGCCAGTGTCCGAGCCGCGTCGCCGTGAAGCAGGCGGCAGCCGCCGCCGAGCGGTCCACGAAGGCGGCACGCACCTCCTCGCCCACCTCGTAGGATGGGCCGGCGATGCACGGCCCCAACCACGCCAGCTGACGCGAGGGCGCGACCTGCATCTGCTCGATGGTGGCCTCCAGCACGCCGGCGGCCAGTCCGCGCCAGCCCGCATGGGCGGCGCCGATGGCACTGCCGTCGTCGGCGCAGAACAGCACCGGCAGGCAGTCGGCAGTGAGGATGGCGAGCACGGTGCCGGGAATCCGCGACACCGCGCCATCGGCCTGCGGCTCATGCTCGCCGGGCAACGGCCCGAGTTCCGCCACGGTGGTGCCGTGCACCTGCTGCAGCCAGCGCGGCGTGCCGGGCAGGTTGAGCGCCTGCTGCAGCACGTCGCGGTTGCTCGCCACCACGTCGGCGGATTCGCCGCTGCGCAGGCCAAGATTGAAGCGCCCGAACGGCGATTGCGACACGCCCGGCCCTTCGCGCGTGCTCACCGCCGCATGCACGCGCGCCGGCGCGGGCCAGTCGGGGAAAAGCCAGGTGTTAGTCATCGTCGTGGCCATGGGCCGCGAGGTCGTCGCGCAGGGCGGCGATCAGCGCGGCCATGTCGTCGGGGCGTGGCGCATCGAAGGAGAGTTGCGCCCCCGTGGCCGGGTGCTCGAAGGCGAGCCTCTCGGCGTGCAGCGCCTGCCGGCGGAAGCCGCGCAACGCGGCGACCAGTTCCGGCGCGGCGCGCTTCGGCAGCTTGAGGCCGCCGCCGTAGAGCGGATCGCCCACCAACGGATGGCCGATATGGGTGAGATGCACGCGGATCTGATGGGTGCGACCGGTCTCCAGGTTGCACTGGAGCAGGCTGTGCGCGCGGAAGCGCTCGCGCAGACGGTAGTGGGTGACCGCGCGCTTGCCGGTCTCGTCCTCGCGCACGGCCTGGCGCAGGCGGTCGCCCATGCTGCGGCCGATCGGCGCATCCACCGTGCCGCCAGCCACCATGCTACCCAGCACCACGGCCTCGTACTGGCGCTGCACGTCGTGGTTGGACAGCATCTCCACCAGCGCGGTCATCGTGGGCAACGTCCTGGCCACCACCATCAGGCCGCTGGTGTCCTTGTCCAGCCGGTGCACGATGCCGGCGCGCGGCAGTTCGGCCAGTTTCGGGTCGTGATGCAGCAGGGCGTTGAGCACGGTGCCCGAGGCGTTGCCCGCACCGGGATGCACCACCAGCCCGGCCGGCTTGTCGATCACCAGCAGGTGCTCGTCTTCGTGCACGATGGCCAGCGCGATCGCCTCCGGCGCGCTTTCCACCTCGTTTTCCAGCTCGGCCTCCAGCCGCACCATTTCGCCGCCGCGCAGGAGCTGGCGGGGCGGCACAACGGTACCGTCCAGCGTGACCGCGCCGGACTTGATCCAGCCGGCCAGGCGGGAGCGCGAATAGTCGGGGAACAACTCGGCCAGCGCCTGGTCGAACCTGCGTCCGGCCACCGCCAGCGGCACCCGGGCTTCGTGCCGTATCGCGGTCATGCGCGCCCTTCCAGCCGGCAGGCATCGGGCCGCGGGGCGGCGGCGGTTTCGGCTATGATGCCTTTTCGATCCAACATGCGATTCTTTTCCATGCGTTCAATTTTCAACTCGCCCAAGCTGCCGACGACCACCCGGATCTGCCTCAGGACGCTCGCCGTGCTTGGCCTGGCGCTGATGATGAGCGCTTGCTCCCTGTTCGGCCACAAGCGCGACAACATCGACACCATGCCGGTGGGAGCGCTTTACAACATGGCGCACACCTCGTTGGAGAACGCCGACTATGCCGCAGCCATCAGGGACTACAAGCGCCTGATCGCGCGTTTCCCGTCCGGCGAATACAACGAACAGGCCCAGCTGGAAATGGCCTACGCGCAGTACAAGGACGCCGACTGGGATGACGCATACTCCACGATCAACCGTTTCATCAAGACCAATCCGGCCAGCAAGCATGTGGATTATGCCTATTACCTGCGCGGCCTGATCAATTTCGACCGCACCACCGGCTTCATGGACAAGATCTCGCGCGACAAGGAAGCGCAGTCGCGCCGTGACCAGGCCTACAACCTCGAATCGTTCGACGACTTCGCCGAACTGTCGCGGCGCTTCCCGAACAGCGCCTACGCCGCCGATGCCCGCCAGCGCATGATCTACCTGCGCAACGTGCTGGCGCAGTACGAGATCAACGTGGCCGAGTTCTACCTGTTCAACCACGTCTACGTCGGTGCCGCAGACCGCGCGCAATACGTGATCGAGCACTACCAGCAGGCGCCGCAGGCCGGCGATGCGCTGGCCATCCTCACCCGCAGCTACCTGGCGCTGAAGGAAAACAAGCTGGCCGCGCAGACCCGCAAGGTGCTGGAGCTGAACTATCCCAACCATCCCTACCTGAAGGATCCGAAGTGGCCGCACGAGGTGGCGATGTGGCGCAAGGCCGTGCCGTTCATGCGACATCACTGATGGCAGTGCCGGCCGCGTGGCGGCCGGCACTGCCTGGCTGGACCCGGAAAGCCGCCAGGCCCTGTCCTGGCGGCTTTTTCATTGGCACCCGCTGCGCCTAGCGCCAACCCGAGGTGATCGGATAGCGCCGCTCGCGGCCGAAGGCCCGGGTGGTGACGCGCGGCCCGGGCGCCGACTGGCGGCGCTTGAACTCGTTGGCCAACACCAACCGCACCACCCGATGCACCACCTCGGCGGCGAAGCCCGCGGCGATGATCTCGGCCTGCGACTGCTCGCCCTCGATGAAGCGCTCGAGGATCGCGTCCAGCACCTCGTAAGGCGGCAGCGAGTCCTGGTCGGTCTGGTTGTCGCGCAGCTCGGCCGAGGGTGGGCGGTCGATCACTGCCGCCGGGATCGCCTCCTCGCCACCGTCCTGCGCGTTGCGCCAGCGCGCCAGGCGATACACCGCGGTCTTGTAGACGTCCTTCAACGGCGCGTACGCACCGCACATGTCGCCGTACAGCGTGCAGTAGCCCACCGCCATCTCGCTCTTGTTGCCGGTGGCGAGCAGCAGCCTGCCGTGCTTGTTGGAGAGGGCCATCAAGGTCACGCCGCGCGTGCGCGACTGCAGGTTTTCCTCGGTGGTATCGGCGGCCTTGCCGGCGAAGGCGGGGGCGAGCGCATGGAGGAAGGCCTCGGTCATGGGTTTGATGTCGATGACGTGGTAGTCCACGCCCAGCCGTTCCGCCTGCGCGCGCGCGCCATCGAGCGACAATTGCGAGGTATAGCGCGTGGGCATCATCACCGCGGTGACGCGGTCCGCACCCAGCGCGTCCACTGCCAGTGCCAGCGTCAGCGCCGAGTCGATGCCACCGGACAGGCCCAGAAGCACGCCGGGGAAACCGTTCTTGTCGATGTAGTCGCGGATGCCGCGCACCAGCGCGGCGTACAGCACGGCCTCGGCCGCGCCGTCGACGGCTGCCGGCCAATCCGTGGCCTGCAGCGTGCGTGTCGCGGGGTCGAATTCGGCCCACAACAGCGCGTCGACAAAGGCCGGCGCGCGCGCCGCGATGCGGCCGTCGCCGTTCACCAGCAGCGAAGCGCCGTCGTACACCACTTCGTCCTGCCCGCCGATAAGGTTGAGATAGACGATGGCACAGCCGGTTTCCTTCGCGCGCGCGACCAGCACCGACTCGCGCTCGGCCTGCTTGGCGTCGTCCCAGGGTGAGGCATTAGTCACCAACAGCAGCTCGGCACCGGCGCGGGCGGCGGCGGCGGCAGGCTCGGGCCGCCACACATCCTCACAGATCAGCAGGCCGATGCGCACGCCCGCCACCGTGGTCACCGTGCTGGCGTGGCCTGGACGGAAATAGCGCTTGTCGTCGAACACGCCGTAGTTGGGCAACGCCTGCTTGTGCGCGATCTGCGCGATGCGGCCGTCGCGCAGCAGCGCGGCGGCATTGAACACCTCGCCCTCGCTGTGCGGAAAGCCCACCAGCGCGGCCAAGCCGTTCGTGGCGGGCGCCAGTGTCTCCAGCTCATGCTCGCAGGCGGCGAGGAAGCTGGGGCGCAGCAGCAGGTCCTCCGGCGGGTAGCCCGAGAGGGTCAGCTCGGGGAACACCACGAGGTCTGCCCCGCCGCTGCGAGCCTGCGCCAGGAGGTCGCCCACCTTCGCGGCATTTGCCGCGACCGCGCCGACCGGGAAATCATGCTGGGCCAGCGCCAGTCTGAGGACAGCCATGGATCAAGCTCTTCAGGGGATGGATCAGGGGACGGAATGGTAGTGCATCGCCATCCGCACAAGGGCTCCGCGAGCCCCGCCGCTTGCCGCATCAGGCCATCCTCTGCGACAAAAGCAGCAAGGCCAGCCCCCCCATCAGTGCCGCCACCAGCACGTCGAACACGCGCCAGGCCAGCGGGCTGCGGAACACCGGCAGCAGCACCCGCGCACCGTAGCCCAGCGCGGTGAACCACAGCAGGCTGGCGCTGCCCGCGCCGGCGGCGAACCACCACCGGGCGCCACCGTCGTAATGGGTGGACAGGCTGCCCAGCAGCACCACGGTATCCAGGTACACGTGCGGGTTGAGCAGGGTGAAGCCGAGACAGGCCAACAGGGTGCGGCCAAGCCCGGCGGCCTCGGCATCGGCCGGGCGAAGGCCGGTCTCGCCGCGCCAGGCGCGTCGTGCGGCCAACAGGCCGTAGGTGGCGAGGAACGCTGCACCGACGAAGCGCAGCAGTTGCAGCAGCCCGGGCTGCTGCTTCACCGCCAGCCCCATGCCGGCCACGCCCAGCGCGATCAGTCCCAGGTCGGCCAGCACGCAAACCAGCACCACCGAGCCGACATGGAGGCGCTGCAGGCCTTGGCGCAGCACGAAGGCGTTCTGCGCACCGATCGCGACGATCAGGCCGGCACCGGTACCGAGCCCGGCGAAATAGGCGGATGGGAGCATGGGAACCTCGCGGGAAGCGGTCTACTTTCGTATGGCCATTCGCATCAGTAAAACTATATTTGCTTAACCAGATTCAGTTTTTGTAATTTGTGGAGAACGCCCTTGCGCATGCTCAATCCCCAGCTGGCCGCCTTCGCCGCCGTGCTGGAGGAGGGCAGCTTCGACGCCGCCGCGCGCCGGCTCGCACTGACCCCCTCGGCCATCTCCCAGCGCATCAAGGCACTCGAGGACCGCCTGGGCCAGGTGCTGGTGCTGCGCCAGTCACCCAGCCGACCGACGCCCGCCGGGGAACGACTGCTGCGCGGCGTGCAGCAGATGCGCCTGCTGGAGGCCGAGATCCTGGGCGACTTCGCGGTCGAGACGGTGCGCGCTGCGCCAGTCACCGTATCCATCGCCGTGAACGCGGACTCGCTCGCCACCTGGGTGCTCGGCGCCCTGGTCGAGCCGCACCGGCGCGACGGACTGCTGTTCGACCTGCGGGTGGAGGACCAGGACCACTCCGCCGACCTGCTCCGCGACGGCTCGGTGCTCGGCGCGATCACCGCCGACGCCCGCCCGGTGCAGGGCTGCGCGGTGCGGAAGCTGGGCGTGATGCGCTACCTGCCGGTCGCCTCGCCGGACTTCGTCGCCCGGCATTTCGCCGATGGCCTCGACGCCGCTGCGCTGGGCGCGGCGCCGATGCTGGTGTTCAACCGCAAGGACGCCCTGCAATGGCGCTTCGTGCGCAGCGTGACCCATGCCCGGCTGGCGCCGCCGATGCACTACCTGCCCTCGTCCACCGCCTTCGTGGAGGGCGCGGCGCTGGGCCTGGGCTGGGCGATGGCACCGGAGGCGATGCTGGAGCAGCCCTTCGCTCAAGGCATGCTGCAACCGATCGCGCCCGGACGCTGGCTGGACGCGCCGCTGTACTGGCAGCACTGGTCGATCCGTTCAAACGCGCTGGCCAAGGTCACCGAAGCCCTGCTGCAGGCAGCCCGGCGAGGCCTGCGGCCGGCGCGATAAGCCTTGCGATCATCGCTGATCGCGGGAATCAAACGGGCGGCCATCCATGCCCGCACTCTTCAAAAGAAGGGCCGCACGAGGCGGCCCTTCTTGCATCGATCGGACGGACTCGATTACCTCTTCATCAGCTGGGCGAGCGTCTTGCCGAGGTCGGCCGGCGACTTCACCGTGGTGACGCCGGCCTTCTCCAGCGCGGCAAACTTCGCCGCCGCCGTGCCCTTGCCGCCGGAGATGATCGCGCCGGCATGGCCCATGCGCTTGCCGGCCGGAGCCGAGGCGCCGGCAATGAACGACACCACCGGCTTCTTGACGTACTCGCCGATGAACTCGGCAGCGTCTTCCTCGGCGCTGCCGCCGATCTCGCCGACCATGATGATGCCCTCGGTCTGCGGATCGTCCTGGAACAGCTTCAGGCAGTCGATGAAGCTGAGGCCGTTGATCGGGTCGCCGCCGATACCGATGCAGGTGGACTGGCCAAGGCCTTCGTTGGTGGTTTGGAACACCGCTTCATAGGTCAGCGTGCCCGAACGCGACACGATGCCGACCTTGCCCGGCTGGTGGATGTGGCCCGGCATGATGCCGATCTTGCATTCGCCCGGTGTGATCACGCCGGGGCAGTTCGGCCCAATCAGCACGGTCTCCGGATGCTGCGCCAGCACGTTCTTTACGCGCAGCATGTCCAGCACCGGAATGCCCTCGGTGATCGCCACGATCACGCGGATGCCCGCGTCGACGGCTTCGAGGATGGAATCGGCCGCGAACGGCGGCGGCACAAAAATGACGGACGCGTCGGCGCCGGTCTGGTCGACGGCCTCGGAGACCGAGTTGAACACCGGCAGGCCGATGTGCTCGCTCCCGCCCTTGCCGGGCGTAACGCCGCCGACGACCTGGGTGCCGTAGTCCAGCGCCTGCTGCGCGTGGAAGGTGCCCTGCTGGCCGGTAAAGCCCTGCACGATCACCTTGGTGTTCTTGTTGACGAGAACGCTCATTGCTTATCGCTCCTCACTTCGCGGCGGCCACGGCTTTCTGCGCCGCGTCGTTGAGATCGTCGGCCGGCGTGATCGCCAGGCCGGAATTGGCCAGCAGTTCGCGGCCCTTCTCCACATTGGTACCCTGCAGGCGCACCACCACCGGGATCTTAAGGCCCACTTCCTTCACCGCGGCAATGATGCCCTCGGCGATCATGTCGCAGCGGACGATGCCGCCGAAGATGTTGACCAGGATGGCCTTGACCTTATCGGACGAGGTGATCAGCTTGAATGCCTCGGTGACGCGCTCCTTGGTGGCGCCGCCGCCGACGTCGAGGAAGTTGGCCGGCTCGCCGCCCGCCAGCTTGATCACGTCCATGGTGGCCATCGCCAGACCCGCGCCGTTGACCATGCAGCCGATGGTGCCATCCATCGTCACGTAGTTGAGGTTGTTCTGCACCGCGGCTGCCTCGGCGGCATCCTCCTGGGTGAGGTCGCGCATCGCGGCCAGATCCGGGTGGCGGAACTCGGCGTTGTCGTCGGAGTTTACCTTGCCGTCCAGCGCGGCGAGGTTGCCGTCGGCCAGGATCGCGAGCGGGTTCAGCTCGACCAGCGAAAGATCCTTCTCGTTGAACAGCTTGTAAAGGCCGAGCATGATCTTGGTCAGCTGGCCGACCTGCTTGGCGTTGAGGTCCATCGCAAAGCCTAGCTGGCGGCACTGGTAAGGCTGCAGTCCCTCCACGAAGTCCACAACGATGGTGTGGATGTCCTCGGGTGTGTCCTTGGCCACCTGCTCGATGTCCACGCCGCCGTGCTTGGAGGCGATGAAGGAGACCGACTTCGAGTCGCGGTCGACCAGGATCGACAGATACAGCTCCTTGGCGATGTCGGTGGCGTCGGTGACCAGCACCAGGTTCACCGGCAGCGCGCGACCAGCCGACTGGTAGGTCTCCATTTTGGCGCCCAGCATGCCCTTGGCGGCGGCGCGCACGTCGTCCAGACTTCGGCAGAACTTGACGCCGCCGGCCTTGCCGCGGCCGCCGGCGTGGATCTGCGCCTTGACCATCCATTGGGTGCCGCCCAGCGCCTTGGCGGCGTCGACGGCGGCGTCGGGGGAGTTGGCGACCTTACCCGGCGGTACGTTGATGCCGTACTGCGCGAACAGTTCTTTGGCCTGGTATTCGTGGAAATTCATTCGATAGCCTCGAGCGAACAGGGAAACACGGCCTCGCGCGGAAGCGACGCGGCGCGGGCTTGCGGGGGTCGGACGGCACGGACGCTGCCGGCAGGTCGATGCCGCTGCCCGCCTTGAAGGGTGGGGATTGCGCGACATGGCCGCTTATTTTCGCGGAAGCGGCCCCCGATGGAAAGGGGCCGGGGCGCAAGCCGCGCGCACCGCGCGTCCGTATACTGCCGCTCAACCGCCCCGGAGTGCCAAGCGCCGTGTACAGCACCGTCCTGCCGCAGCTCAACGCCCCGCGCCCCGTTCCGGCGGCGATCCGCCATGAAATGCTGTTCTTGAACGTCTTCCGGCTGATCCAGGCGCTGGTATACATCGGCTTAGCGTTTGCACCGTCCAAGATAGGCGGCGTTTCGGCGAGTTCGCTGCAGTTCGCCTTGGTGGTCACCCTGCCCTACCTGCTGTTCGCGGTAGCGGCGCTGGCTCTAACTGGGCGCTGCACGCCCTACGCCAAGGCCACCGTGTCGATCTGGCTGGTGGTGGATATCGCCGCCGCCGTGCTGGCGATCAGCGCCATCGGCTATGCCCGCATCGGCATCGCTATGATGCTGGCAGTCAACCTGGGCGTGGGCGCGCTGATCCTGTCGCTGCGCTTCTCCAGCTTCTTCGCCGCGCTGGCCACGCTGGGCGTGCTCGGCCATACCGTGCTGGCCGACCCCGGCAACAGCCTCGGCGAACGCAACCTGCTGGAGTCGGGACTGTTCGGCGTGGCCTATTTCTCGATCACCACACTGTGCCACGTGCTGGGCCGGCAACTGCGCGCCAGCGAGGCGCTCGCCGAGCAGCGCAGTATCGATCTGGCCAACCTGTCGCAAGTCAACGAGCTGATCATCCGCCGCATGAAGACCGGCGTGATGCTGGTCGATGACGCCAACCGCATCCACCAGATCAACGAGTCGGCGTGGATGCTGCTGGGCAATCCCAGCGCCGAGCAGCGCGACCTGGGCCGCCTCGCGCCGGAACTGTCGCGCCGGCTTTACCACTGGATGACCTCGGGCAAGCTGGACGAGACCGCCACCCAGCTCGCCGACGGCGTGCCCGAGGTGGTGCCGCGCTTCTCGCGCCTCGCGCCGAACGACGATTCGCTGGTGCTGATCTTCCTCGACGACACCTCGCTGCTGTCGCGCCGCGCCGAGGAGCTCACGCTCAGCTCGCTGGGCCGGCTGTCGGCGTCGATCGCGCACGAGATCCGCAACCCGCTGGCGGCGATCCGCTACTCCGCGCAGCTGCTCGCCGAGTCGGAGAAGATGGACGCCGCCGACCAGCGCATGGTGGAGATCATCAACAACCACTGCGTGCGGCTCAACGAGATCATCGAGAACATCCTGCAGCTGTCGCGCCGCGAACGATCGCGGCCGGAGACGCTGGACCTCGGCCGCTGGGCGCAGGGCTTCGTGGACGAGTACAAGCTCGGCAACGACATCGGCAACGACACGTTGCGCGTGGTCGTGGGCGGCGCCACCGCGGTGGCTGCGGTGGCCGATCCGCAGCAGCTGCAGCAGGTGGTATGGAACTTGGTGCAGAACGCGCTACGCTACGGCCGCCTGCCCGGCGAGCCGGCGCGCGTGATTGTGATCGTGCGCAACGGCGAACACGGCGAACCGATCCTAGAGGTGACCGATCGCGGTCCCGGCATCGCACCCAAGGTGGCCGCGCAGATCTTCGAGCCGTTCTACACCACGCATGAATACGGCACCGGCCTTGGCCTGTACCTCGCGCGGCAGATGGCCGAGGCGAATCAGGCATCGCTGGAATATGTGCGCGTGGCCGGCGGCGGCAGTTGCTTCCGGCTGGTGCTCACGCCGGCGCAGACGGCGCGCATGTCGGGCGAGGCCGTCGCCGGCTAGCCGGCGTGAGCGCGTGGCACCGCAAAGGGATAGCCGACCCGCGCAAAGGGAGCGGACGCATCTTGCCGGCACTCAGGTGGCGCGCACGACCAGGTTGGTCGGCAGCATCTGCGAAGCCACCGACTGGCCGTCGATCAACGCCAGCAACTTGCGCGCCAGCAGCATGCCGCCCTCCTGCCAGTTCTGCCGCATGGTGGACGGCGGCGGCAGGAAACCGGTGCTGTGCGGGGTATCGTCGTAGCCCACCAAGGAGACGTCGTTCGGCACCGTGAACCCCAGCTCCACCAGCGCTCGGATCGCGCCCATCGCCAGCAGGGCGCTGCAGGCGAAGATCGCGTCGAAGCGCACCTTGCGACGGATCAGCGAGCCCACTGCCTCCACGCCGGATTCCAGCGTCCAGTCCACCCGTCGCAGCAGCAACAGCGTAAGCGTGCGGCGAAGACATCTCGCCAAATTTATGCGCGCAGTGGCAGCAAGGTGTCGATGTCGCGATCCTTGGTGGTCGGTAACCGCGAGAGGACGTCGGTAAGCCAGGCCTGTGGCTCCAGCCCATTGGCCTTGGCG
>DAIDKO010000124.1 GCA_027450005.1 Rhodanobacter sp.
GGCGCACAACCTGTTGCGCACCGCCGCGCTGGCACCGCAGCTCATCGGCTGGGGGATCGATCCGTCCGCCATGGCGGCGCCGGCCGCATGAGAGGGCAAGATCGGGCCCCCAAGCGCTCGGCCAGCGCGAAGCTCCGGGATCCGCCCCCCATCACGGGCATCGTCTGCGCCATGCAACCGCACGCGCAGGCGACCACGTCCAGCATCACCAGCCGTCGCGCCCATGCCAATAAACGAAAAACTCTCAGCCTCTCAGTCCCGGTCGCGCTCGCGCAGCACCCGCTGCAGCAGCAGGAACGCACCGAGGGTGCCGGCCACGATCGCGGCGGTGGCGACCGGGTGGCGGTTCACCTGGCGCCTCAGGCGCCGGTAGCGATAGCTCGTCTCGTCGGCGAGATCCTCGGCTGCGCGCGTCAGGCGGCGCCGGTATTCCTGGCCATCCAGACGCGCTGCCGCATGTCGTCCGCGGGCGATCCAGCCGCGGGCCGCGTCGCTCGCGTCGTCGGCATGGCGCCGCGCGCGGTCAGCGAGTTCTTCAATGCCCTGTTCGATGTCGTGGCGGGTGCTCATGACGTACTCCTGTGGGGAGCGCCACGCTGCCAGCGCGAACGTGAGAGACGTGTAAAAGCGGCGTGATCCTGTTCAGCCGGCCAGCGCGTAGGCGCCGCCGCGTTCCAGCGCCCGCCGATAGGCGGGCCGCGCATGGATGCGTTCGAGGAAAGCGGCGAGCCGCGGACGGCTGGCGCCGAGGCCGGCGCGCGCGGCGGCCGCCTCCAGCGGGAAACTCAGCGCGATGTCGGCGACGCTGAACTCTTCGCCGCCGAACCACGCAGCCTTGCCCAGCTCCGCATCGACGTAGTCCAGTTGCAGTGCGATCTGCGGATCGACGAACGCATGTTGCACCTTGCCCGCGATGCCTTTCGCCACCCGCCGGGCCAGGAACGGCGCGGGCGCGGTCTCGACACGCTGGAACACCAGCTTGAGCAGCAGCGGCGGCATCAGCGAGCCTTCCGCATAGTGCAGCCAGTAATCGCAGCGCAGGCGCTGCGGCGTGCCGTGCGGGGGCATCAGCGTACCGCCGCCGTGGCGGTCGCCGAGATAGCCGAGGATCGCGCCCGATTCGGCCAGCACCAGGCCGTCGACCTCGATCACCGGTGACTTGCCCAGCGGGTGCACCGCGCGCAGTTCCGGCGGCGCCAGCATGGTCCGGGGATCGCGCTGGTAGCGTCGGATCTCGTAGGGCAGGCCGAGTTCCTCCAGCAGCCACAGCACACGCTGTGAGCGCGAATGGTTCAGGTGGTGCACGACGATCATGGTTCGGCTTTCCAGGGACGGAATTCGGCGCGCACCGGCGCGCTGCACAGGCGGCGGATGATCCAGCCGAACAGCACGCACAAGGACAGCGCCACCAGCGTGCCGAACACCTGCACGGCACGCATGAATCCGTGCATGAACGCATCCATGTCGGCGGGCACGCCCGGCGCGCGCATGAAGGCGTCCATCGACCCCATGAACCACCACTGCCAGACCAGTCCGAACAGCTGATACGCGATGGCGAGGCCCATCAGGCCGATGAACAGGCGGCGCGCCCATTCGTGCCGGCGCAGCAGGCCGATCGCGGCGACCAGCGTGGTGGCCGCAACCAGCAGAAAGGCGCGGAAGAACCACGCCATATGCCCGAACATCCACTGAGCCGGTGCCGGCAGGCCCGGCGGCAGCGGTGGGATGGCCTGCGTCCGCATGGCCGGAAGAAACAGCCACTGCAGCATCAGATTCTGCAGCACGGCAATCAGCGTGGCGAACCCGGTCGTGCCGATGAACAGCCAGGCCAGCACGGTGACGAAGCGGGAGCGCAGCGGCGGCGGCGTGGACATACGCGGTTCTCCGGGGCGGGAGCGGTGCCCGCAAGCTTGGCCGGATGGCGTGCCGCGTACAAGCTCAGAGCGTGTCGCCTGCGGCTTGCGCGTCGTCTGCGGCGGCTGCCACGTGCAGTTTCTGCCGCCGCCGCAGGCTGGGGAACATCGCCATCCACAAGCCCACCACCAGCAGCGTGCCGATGCCGCCGACCACGGCGGAGCCCACCGCGCCCAGCCAGGCCGCCAGCATGCCGGACTCGAACTCGCCGAGTTGGTTGGAGGTGTTGATGAAGATCGAGTTGACCGCATTGACGCGGCCGCGCATCGCATCCGGTGTGTCCAACTGCACCAGCGAGCCGCGGATCACCATGCTCACCATGTCGAACGCGCCCAGCGCGAACAGCGCCGCCAGCGAAAGCCACAGCGAGGTGGACAAGGCGAACACCAGCGTGGCCGCGCCGAAGCCGGCCACCGAGGCGAACATGACCATGCCTACCTGACGTTGCAGCTCGTGCCTGGCAAGCCACAGCGACATCAGCAGCGCGCCCACCGCCGGTGCCGCACGCAGCAAGCCCAGGCCCCACGGGCCGGTGTGCAGGATGTCCCGCGCGAAGAGCGGCAGCAGCGCCGTGGCACCGCCCAGCAGCACGGCGAACAGGTCGAGCGAGATCACACCCAGTACGTCCTTGCGTTCACGGATGAAGTGCACGCCAGCGAACAGCGTCTTAAGCGTGGCCGGCTCGCGCTTCGGCGGCGCTTGCTCGTAGCGCAGCAGAGCCATCATGGCCGCCGCGACCATGTACAGCAGGGCGGCGCTCAGGTACACCACGCCCGGTCCCGCCACGTAGAGCAGGCCGCCCACCGCGGGGCCGAGGATCATCGCCATCTGGAACGCCGAGCCGCTCACCGCCACCGCACGCGGTAGCACCGCCGTCGGTACCAGCGCCGGCAGCAACGACTGCATCGACGGTGCCTCGAACGCCTTGGCCACGCCGATCACGAACACAAGCAGCAGGATGCCGATCTCGTCGATGCGGCCAAGTAGGGTCAGCGCGGCCAGCAGCACGATGGCCGTCCATTCCACGACCTGCCCGAGCAGCACCACTCGCCGCCGATCGAACTGGTCGGCCACGTGCCCGGCGGGCAACGCCAGTAGCATGGAGGGGATGAATTGCGCGAGGCCGATCAGGCCGAGGTCGAATGCGCGCCCGCTGATTGCGTAGACTTGCCAGCCCACCGCCACCGACAGCATCTGGAAACCGAAACCGGAAGCGATGCGCGAGCACCAGAACTGCACGAAGGCTGGGTGGCGCAACAGCGAATCGGGGCGTGGGCGCATGGATTGAATGGGCCGGGAAAGCGCCAGTCTAACCGGCTTCCGGAACACGCACGAGGTCATCGCCATCAACGGGATGGCGATGCCTCCGGGCGCGCGCCGCCCGGCGTTCAATCCGACCGGGTGAAGCCGCCCGCGCAAAACGCCTCGCTGCCGACGCCGTGGTGCACGAAGAACAGTCTGCCTGTCGCGGCTTTGGCTGCTGCGACAGCAGGGCGCGGCGGCACTCCTGGCCGAACCGGACGAGGGTCCGTCGGTGGACCGCCCCCAGCGCTTCCTGGTGCGCAAGCTGGGCAAGGAGTTCCTCCTCGCCGCCCGCGAGATCGAATGGCTGCAGGCAGCGGGCAACTGCGTGAACCTGCATGTGTGCCGGCCACCACTAAGCACCATGGCGGGCATCCAGGCGGCTGGATCCGGCGCGCTTCCTGCGCGTGCACTGCGGTTACTTGGTCAACCTCGACAATCTTGCCGAGATCGAGCCGCTGGGCACCGGCGATGCGTGCCTGCGCCTGCGCGACGGCCTAACGATTTCGTGCAGCCGCCGTTATCGCGCCGCGTTGAGCGAACGCTAAGGCGGCCAGCCCGTCGCGGGCCACTGAGCTTGCGCCACGGCCTGCGGTCGTTCCAAGCTAATCTCTGGTTCCCTTCCGGATGATTCGCCGATGACGCCCGCGCCGCCCCGCTCCCGCTTCGCCCTTGCCGCTGTTGCCGCCGCGCTTATCCTGGCCGGTTGCTCGCAAGGCGGCGCGCCCGACGCCGCGCAGCAAAAGGCGCAAGTGCAGGCCACCGAGGCCGCGCGCGACCTGAACACCTATCGTCAGTTGCTGCGCATCCACAATGACCAGATGGCCGCTTCGATGGGCGAGGACATCGTGCAGCGCTATCCCGACAGCGCGGCGGCGAAGGAAGTGCAGCAAACGCTGCCCGAGGTCGAGAAGCGCTGGAAGGAGAAGAGCGAGAAGGAACGCCTCGCCGCACTATGGCAGTACCAGGTGGCGCCTATGGCGGGCGGCACCCAGTCCACCGCGGCGATCTACGACAGCCAGCCTGCGGACGTGCGGGTGCAGTTGGTGCTGCGCCGGCACAGCAGTTGGGGCCAGAGCGCGTTCCTTTACAGCGACGCGCATGGTTTCGTCTGCAGGGGCGATTGCACCATCGAGGCGAAGTTCGACGACAAGCTCCACCCGATCAAGGCCTACGCGCCGCCCACCGGCGAGCCGGCGCTGATGATCGGTGACGAAAAGGGCTTCATCGCGCTACTGGAGAGGGCCAAGAAGATCAGCCTGCCGGTCACCATGCAGGATGGCGAGAAGAAGGTGGATCTGGTCTACGAGGTGGGCGGGTTCGTGCCCGACCACTGGCAACCGCTGCCGAAGCAGGGCGGCAAGAAATAGCCAGTGTATGCGCGCGCCGTTCGCGCGTTCCGGTGTGCATCGACGATCGAGGAGTTGCAGCCATGTCACGCAAAGCTTCATGGATCGCCGTTGCGCTGGCGACGGCATTGGCCGCCTGTTCCAGCGTGCCGTATGCGCAGCGCATGGCCCAGCGCCGGGCGGCCTATGCGGCGGCCGCGGGCCCGCCGGTGCGCAGCTTCCACTATTTCGATTTCTACTCGTGGGAGCCGCTGGGCGAAAGCCAACTGGCGGTATTTACACGGCCCAACCGCGCGTGGCTGCTTGACGTGGGCGTCTGTCCGAGCCTGGAGTACGCCAACGCCATCGGCCTCAGCTCGTTCGACGGCGAAGTGTCGGTAAATTTCGACAAGGTATTCACCGGCCGCGGCTTTCCGCCGTGCGTCATCAGCAAAATCCGTCCTGTCGACATGGCCAAGCTGAAGCTGGAGCAACTGGTGCAGCGCAAGATCGGCGCGGAGTCGCGCGAGCAGGTGCCGGCGCCTACCGCCCGTTGAGCGGGTTCAGCAACCTGCTGTCACCGCACCACCGTCACCGGCACCTGCGCGCGATCCAGCACATTGTCGGAAACCGAGCCGATCAGCCATCGTGCGACCGCGCCGCGCGCGGTGTGGCCAACCACGATGTGGTCGATATCGTGCTGGGTCACCTGGCTCAGCAGCACGTCGCCGGGCATGCCGTGGGTGAGTTCCACGTCGACGAGCCGCGTGGTGTCCGCATCGAGCGAGGTCAGTTCATCGATCAGCTCCTGCGCGCGCTGGATGCCGGAGTCGGACATCATCAGGGCGCAGGTATCGCCGCCCTCGGCCACCTGCAGCACCGACACGACCCGCACCCGGCCGTTGCACGCGCGCGCCAGATCCATCGCGAACGCAAAGGCGCGGCGCGCGGCCTCCGATCCGTCGTAACCGACCAGCGAGTATTTCGGCATGCCTGCTCCCGTCGTGGCGAAACGTGCTTGACCACAGTGTGGATGCCGTTGCGTTAGCGAAACATCAAGATGAACGGAAGCGCGCAAGGCTCACGCCGTCGTCACGATGGCGCGCCGACGCTGCGCCGTGCGTCCCCGCCGGAAGATCCGGCAGCGACGCACCGAATCCGCAGACGGTGGAGAACACAAATGAGCAAGCGCACTCTCGCACTGACCGCCGCCCTGCTGCTTGGCGCAGGCGCCCTTGCTACCGTGCCGGCCACGCCCGCCCATGCCGCCGAGGCGAACGTGAAGTGCCATCTCGAATTCAGCCTGTCGGGCTGGTCGATCCTCTACAAGCACGCCGAAGGCAGCGGTATCGTGCGCTGTGACAACGGCCAGCAGACCCCGGTGAAGATTTCGGTGGTGGGTGGCGGTCTCACTGCGGGCAAGTACCGCATCGACCATGGCACCGGCGACATCACGCATGTGCGCAGCATCGACGACGTGTTCGGCAGCTACGCGCAAGCCGGCGCCGAGGCCGGCGTGGTCAAGAGCGGCACAGTGCAGGTGCTGACCAAGGGCACGACCTCGCTGGCACTGGCCGGCCACGGCGAGGGCGTCACCCTCGGCGTGTCGGTAGGGCGCTTCACCATAAGCCGTCGCTGACCGGTCGGAGGTCGGCAGCGAGGAGCGTCGTGCGACGCCCTTAGCCATCGCCGCGGCGTACACTTGGCGTCGCCATTCCAGTGGAAGCCCCCATGCGCCGTCTCTCCCTGCTGTTCGCATTGACCTTGTTGTGCGGTCTGTTCGCCGTCTCCGCGTCCGCCGCCGACGCCATGCCGCAAGTCGGCACCGCCGCGCCGGCTTTTCGCCTCCAGGACCAGAACGGACACTGGCGCAGCCCCGCCGATTACCACGGTCATTGGCTCGTGCTGTACTTCTACCCCAAGGATTTCACGCCAGGCTGCACCACCGAGGTCTGCACCTTCCGCGATGACATCGCTAAGTTGCGGCAAGCCGGCGCGTCGGTGGTGGGTGTGAGCCTGGACGATGCGAAATCGCACGCCAAGTTCGCCGCGAAATACCACGTACCGTTCCCGCTGCTGGCCGATACGGATCGCAAGACGGCTACCGAATATGGCGTGCTGAGCAGCATGCTGGGCTTCCACTATGCCAAGCGCACCACCTTCTTAATCGATCCTCAGGGCGAGATCGCCAAGGTCTACGTGGACGTCGATCCGAAGGCGAATTCCAGCCAGGTGCTGGCCGACCTCGTCCGGTTGAAGCAGGCGGCGCACTGATGCCGGTGTTAACGCATGCCGATCCCCGGCACGTATCGCGCGGATTCGCGGCATGGCGCATGGTGGCCTGGCTGCTGCTGTTGCTTGCCGGATTCGGTTGCGTGCAATACCTCTCGCACGCCCAGATGCTCTGGGCACAGCGCGCCAACGTGACGCCCGCGGATGGCGTGGCGTTGCATCGCATGCTGGCTTGGGACATCGGTTACTTCCTCGCAGCCTTCGCGCTGATCGTGTTGTGCGCCGGCTGCATCCTGCGCCAGGGATGGGCGCGGGTGCCGCTGCGCGTGGCTTGCGGCCTGCTGGCGCTGTGGGCGCTGGTCGGCGGCGGCATGATGCTCGCGCAGTGGCCGCAGTTCGATCGCGCCAGCGCCGATGCGCTGGCCCAGCTGGGTCGGGATGACGTGATGCGCGCCGCCGTGCTGCATGCGCGACGCGTCTACCGCATGACGCTGGGATTGAAGGCCGTCGCAATCCCGGTGTTGCTGTGGCTGGCCTGGCGGCTGGGTACGCCGGTGGTGCGCATGCAGTTCCGCCATCGCGCTTGATCGTTCAAACCAAGGAGGACATGGAATGAAACGCTAGCTGACGGGTTTCGGGTGCCTGCTGATCTCAGGCGTGGCGCTGGCCGCCGGATCGAACGAAGCATACAGGCATGTGCAGGCCAGCATGCTGGTCAGCGGCGATATGGAAGTGGCGCCGGACGGTAGCATGATGGGGTACGACCTGGATCATCCCTCTGAAATTCCGATGCAAGTCAGGCATCTGCTGGCGAAGGTCGTTCCCGCGTGGAAGTTCGAGCCCGTTGTCGTGCACGGCAGGCCGGCGATCGCCAAGGCTTCGATGAGCGTGCGTGTGCTCGCGACACCGATGGACTAGGACACGTTCCGGCTGGCGATCGCTGCCGTGCATTTTGGCGAGCGCGATGGCAAGCCTGCGATCGAGGCCGTGCACGAGCGGCGCCCCATCTATCCGAGCGAGGCCATGCGCGAGCACGTCACCGGCACGGTGTACCTGGTTGCCCGCTTGGACGCCGACGGCAAGGTGGTCGATGCCGCCGCCTAGCATGTCGACTTGGGCACGCTCAGTGGCTCCGTGCAGATGAAGCATTGGCGTGACCAGTTGGCGCGGGCATCGGTTCGTGCGGCGCAAAGCTGGTTGTTCAGCCCGGCGACGGCTGGTGCCCCGGCATATCGCATTATCCGGCTGCCGGTAACCTTCAATATCCGCGTCAACGGCTTCTCCACCCGGGTCCATTACGGACAGTGGGATGTTTACGTGCCCGGCCCGGTAGAGTGGATTCCCTGGCTCGACAAACGGCTTATCACGGGCGGAGTCGATGCCGTGCCCGATGGCGCCATCGACCAGATGGGCCGCGGCCTGCACTTGCTGACGCCGCTCAAGGGCGCCTGAACCGCTACGCGTTCAGCGCGGGTTGATTCGCCGACCGGTATCGCTGCGTCACCCTGGTTTGCGGAATCTGCCCGATGCTCCTTCGTCGTCTGCTGCCTTGCCTGCTGCTGTTGCTTGCCGCGCTGCCGCTGTATGCCCAGGACCTCGCCGCCACCTGCCATGCCACCAGCAGCTACGACGTGACACTGCGCCCGGACAGCGTGCTGTTCGATCGCCCGTCGCCCGCACCCACGCAGGTGGAATTGAGCCAGGGCTCGTTGCGCGTGGATGGCATGGCGGTGCGGCTGAACGCGGAGGACCAGGATCGCCTCACCCTGTTCGAACGTGACCTGCGCGCACTGGCGCCGCGCGTGCGCACGGTGGCGCGGCATGGCGTGGACATCGCGGCACAAGGCCTGCGCGAGGAGGCGGCGGGCATGGGCCTGGGCGCCGATACGCGCGCCGAACTCGACCGTCGCCTGGCGACGGATGCGGAGGAACTCAAGCAGCGCATCGCCGCCAGCGACAGCACGCATGACTGGCAGGGCAATGCGATGGACCGCTACGTCAGCCAGGTCGAAGGCGATCTCCTGCCGCTGATCGCCGCCGACCTCGGCCAGCAGGCGCTGGATGCCGCGATGAATGGCGACCTGCAAACCGCCGCCGACCTGCGCGATCGCGCGGCTACCCTCGCCACGCAGCTGGAGCCGCGTATGCGCCAGCGCATGCAGGCATTGCGGCCGCAGATTATGGCGCTGTGCCCGGCGATCCGGCAGCTTTCTTCGCTGCAGCGTGGCGTGCGCGACAACCAGGGCCGTGCGCTGGACCTGTTGCAGATCGGCCAATGAAAGCGGCAGCCGCGGATTAATCTCCGGCTAAGTGGCGATGGCCGAGGATGATGCCACCCATCCCAGTGTCCGCCCCGCGGCGACCATGGCCACGAACTCCGCCCGCCACACCTGCAACCAGCTGATCCGACGCTGCATCGACCTGCATCGCCTTTACCGCCACGCCGCACAGGCGGTGAACGAACCGGGCCTGCGCGCGGTGCTGGGTGAAGATGCGCAGGCGCTGGCGTCCGTGGTGATCGAACTGCAGCATGACGTGGCGCTGGCCGGTGGTGAAGCGCGAAGGCGCGGCAGTTGGCGTTCCGTGCTGCGCTGCCGGCTGGTGGAGAGCATGGCCCGCGCCACCGCACGATACGACCATGCCTGGATCCGTGCGCTGGCACAGGACGAGGGCACGCTGCTGCGCGCTTTCGAGCATGCCATCGCCGAGTTGCCGGAGGACACCGCCCGCGTTCTGCGCCGTCAGCTGCCGCGGCTGCGCAGCGTCCATCTGGACATGCATAACCTGGCGGGCGCGGCGCATTCCTGAGTGCCTGCCGCTCCCGCGGGCGTCCCGTGCGGCGACGGTGGACAGGCAACACAGGGCTGCGATGACACGGGCATGCGTGTCAGGCCCACCGGGCGGTCGGCGGTCGACCGTAGCCGTCGTCGGGCCGCCCGGACTAGCTTGCCTGATCGGGCGCGCGGCGCCCTTCGCAAGGGGAGTGCGCCATGCATCGATACCTTCGGGCCAGCCTGCTTGCGGTTCCCCTGTTCGCCGGCGCCAACGCCAGCATCGCCTCCGACAGCCTGCGCGTGGGCAATCGGGTGCTGATGGTGGGCGACAGCGCGGCCATCGTACTCGGCCTGTTCGGCAAGCCGGCGCACAAGTCGCGTCGCGGTGGCACACGGAGCAGCGGCCATCGCGGCGGGCGCGCACGCGCGGCGTCCGGCAATGGCTCTGCAAGCGAGCGCTGGCAGTATCGTCGCGACGGGCACGTGATAGTGGTCACCTTGGTCGATGGCCGCGTGAGCGACATCGACGAGCGCAACCGCTGAATCAGCCAACCGGGTGGCGGCGAGCTGCGGTTAGCGCACCGTCACCGTCTTGCGGTTGTCGTTGGGCACCTTGTCGATCAGTTCGTTGTACGGATCGATGCCGGCCATCGCGGGCAGGCCGGCCACGGTCACGGTGAGCGTGCTGTCGCCGGCGGGCAGCATACGCTTCTCCAGGTACAGCGGCTCGCCGTCCTTGCCGTCGCCAGGCGAGGCGGCGAACACGCCGATTTCAATCGGGATATTGGGCGCCGCCGGGGTTTCCTTGCCCTTGCCATCGGCATAGGCCATGCCGGCGTGCACCTTCATCGTCACCGCGTACCTGCCGTCGGGCAGCTTCTTTGCTGAGGCATCGAGCATACGGTCGTCGAACAGGGTGATCTTCCAGAAGAAGTCGTCCAGCAGCGGCTGCCACTTCGGTCCCAGCGCCTTGCCCAGCGCATCGACGAATTCCTTTGAGGTGGTGTACGGCGGCTGCTGGAAGCCCTTGTCGATGAGGAACTGCTTGAGGAAGGCATCGAGCCGGTCTTCGCCGATGTAGTCCTGCAGCGCGTAGAACACCAGCGAGCCCTTGCGGTAATGGATGTAGGGCTGGTCCTCCACCTTGCCCAGCGGCTCCTCGGCGACCTTTTCGGCGGCACGGCCGGCGAGGTACATGTCCAGCTCGTACTTCAGGAACTTGCGCATCTGGTCGGCGCCGTACTTGTGCTTGAGCACCATCAGCGCGCTGTATTGCGCCAGCGATTCGCTCAGCATGGTGGAGCCCTGCATGTTCGCGCCGATCACCCGGTGCGCCCACCACTGGTGCGCCACTTCATGCGCGGTAACCTCGTAGACGTAGTCGATACGGCTCTTGTCGCGCAGGTCGGCGATGAAGCCGATGGACTCCGAGAACGGAATGGTATTGGCGAAGCTCTGCGCGTACGCCATGTAGCCCGGGAACTCCAGTATGCGCAGTTGCTTGAACTGGTAGGGCGTGTAGTGGCTGTCGTAGTAGGCGAGCGAATCCTTCGCACTCTCCAGCATGCGGTCCACGTTCCAGGCGTGCGCCGGGTTGTAGTATACGGTGATCTTCACGCCGTTCGCGTCGAAGCTCCTGGTGGCGTAGCGCGCCGACAGGTAGGCGAAGAAGTTCAGCATCGGCTGCCGCATCGTGTAATGGAAGTAGTGGCGGCCGCCCTTCACCCATTCCTTCTGCAGTGTGCCCGGCGCCAGCGCGATCTGGTCGGCGGCTGTGGAGACGGTGGTGTCGAAGCTGATCCAGTCGGCGTCGTTGCTGATGTAGGTGTTGGCGCGCGCCTTTTCGTCGCCCAGCGGCGGCATGCGCGGCACGTCCAGTTTCAGGCCGTACTTCTTGCGGTCGTCGCGGTCGGTGAGCTGCAGGCGGGGCTGGTAACCGAACTGCGGCAGTAGCGCATTGCTGAAGAAAGTTCCGTTGTGCACCAGGAAGGTCTCGCCGGTGCCGTTGGTGAAGCCCTTGGGCGCGTATTCGATATCGAAGTCGAACGGCATCGAGGCGCCCGGGGGCAGCGGTGTTTTCAGTTTGTAGATGGCCACGCCCAGGCGCTTGTCGAAGCTGGCGGTGGCATGCACTGCAAAGCTAAGTGCCTTCGGCACGAAGCCGTCGGCGTAGTTCACCAGCAACTCGGTTACCGGCACGTGGTGCTTGTTGACCAAGGTGTAGCGGGCGTGAATGTGCAGCCTGCGCCGGTACGGATGGATGGCCACGTCGGCCTGTACCGCGGTGATGCGCGGCTGCGGTAGGTCCGCATACTTCGCGTACCGCTTCTCGTAGTCGGCCCGCGCCTGCTTCTGCGCGGTGCTGCTTTCGAAAAGGTTGAGTACGTGGGTGTTGTAGAAGATGAAGCTGCCCAAGCCAACGAAGCCCAGAAGCGCAGCAGCCAGCGCGGCCGCGAGGCCGGAACGCAGCCGCGCACGCGCTTCGCGCAGGCGGTCGCGCCAACCCATGGCGGTGCCGCGTGGCCACAGCAAGGCGGCCGCCACCAGCAGCGCCAGCGCAAGGCAGGCCCAGTAGGCGTCGAACCACAGCGTGCCCACGATGAAATGGCCGAAGCCATTCAAGTCCGAATAGGGCAGGCCGGGCGAGCTGCCGTAGTTGTAGAGCTTGTCTTCCCAGTGCAGCAAATCGAAAGCCAGCGTGCTGGCCAGGCACAGGATGCTGGCGAGGTAACCGAAAAACTTGTTGTCGCACGCCACCTGCAGGAACAGCGCCAGCACCGCCACCAACACGAACGGGATCGCGTGCAGCGCGAGCGTGGCTAGGTACAGTCCGGGCTGCAAGTGGGTATAGCCGTGCGTCAGCTGCCAGCCCATGCCCACTCCGGCGCCGGCGGCGAGGGTGATCGCGACAACCGCGAGCAGGACGCCAAGCTTGGCTAGTAACGGTACCCAGTCGGGCGTAGGGAAGGCGTCGGTGACTTCGGCCGAGTGGTACTGGCGCTCGCGCCAGACCAGTTCGCCGGCATAGAAGATCACCACGATCATCAGCGGCAGTCTGAAGCTGCCGTCGACCGCGGTCAGTACCTGGTGGGTCACCGGCCACGTCGGCGTGCCGTAGATCAGCCCGCCCATGGCCAGCGACACCAGCATCAGCAATATCGCGAATGTCATCAGCACCAGGAAGGCCGCGCCCTGCAGCACGCCGCGCAGGTCGAACACAAATTGCGCGCGCAACTGGGCGATTTGTGCGCGCGTGTCGTGGGCCAAAGTGGCGCTGGGCAGGGCCAGCACCGTGGCGCCGATCTGCGGCCGCAACAGCGGTGGTTCGGAGCGCGGTTTGCGACGCGGCAGCTTGATCCCTTCGCGGTCGGTGCGGAACAGCACGAAGCTGGCTGTCAGCAGCAGCGCCGACACCGCCAGCCAGAGCAGGCGGTTGAACAGCAGCACGCCGTGGAGCCCGGGCAGCAGGTAGTTGGTCTGGTCGGACGTCCAGTAGCGGGTGATCAGCTGCAGCGTATGGCCGCCGAACGGGTCGAGCATGGCGGCCAGCCAGCGGTTGTCCAGATTGCGACTGAGGAAGCCGGCTACGCCCTGCAGCGCGAAGTAGGCGATCACGCCCACGTAACTGGCCAGCAGCGAGCGTGTGACGGTGGCCAGCAGGAACAGCAGGGCGGCGATGAAGAGCAGGTTGGGCAGCACCAGCACGCCGAAGCCCCAGCCGTAGCCGCGCCAGTCGGCGGCGCCGAGCCGTCCGGCATCCACCCACGGCATGGCCCCGCCTGCGGCCAGCGCCAGCGCGCACAACACGAGGATGACCAACAGCACCAGGTAGCCTGCGGCGAAGCGGCCACCCAGGTAGGCGCCGCGCCGCAACGGCGTGGCGAACAGCAGCTCGGCCGTGCCCTGCTCGAAATCGCGCGTGGCGGCGTTCGCGATGAACGCCACCACCAGCAGGATGCTCAGCACGGCGAATAGATTGAGTAGCCGCGCGATCACCAGCGGTGCATTGCGTAGCACGTTGCCGCTGGCGCCGCCCAGCACAATGGCGTCGGTGCTGGCCAGCATGAAGGCCAGCGACACGAATACCGCAGTGATGATCCAGAACAGCGGCGCCTTCAGTTGCTGGCGCAGTTCGAAGCGGAGGATCTCGAAGAACATGGCGTGCCGTCCGTCAGGCGGCATGGGCGGTGGCCTGCGCACGCAGGCGGCCGAAATAGACGTCTTCCAGATCCGGCGCCACCGCCTCGAAACCCGGCTCGGGCCGTTCGTCGGCCAGCACGTGCAGCAGGGTGCGTCCGCCGGCGAGCCGGGTGGAAATGATGGTCATGCGCGCCCGGTAGCCGTCCAGTTCACCCTTGTCGATGCTGCGCCGCCAGACCTTGCCCTCCAGCGCGCGGATCGCCTCGTACGGTTCGCCGCTCAGCAGCACCTGTCCCTGCCCGACGATCGCCATGCGCTGGCACAGGTCGGTGACGTCCTCCACGATGTGGGTGGAGAGGATCACCACCACGCGCTCGCCGATCTCGGCCAGCAGGTTGAGGAAACGGTTGCGCTCCTCCGGGTCGAGGCCGGCCGTGGGCTCGTCCACGATCACCAGTCGCGGATCGCCGATCAGCGCCTGCGCTATGCCGAAGCGCTGGCGCATGCCGCCGGAGTAACTGCCAAGCGTGCGCTTGCGCACGTCCCACAGGTTCACCTGGCGCAGCAGCGCCTCCACTAGGTCGCGCCGCTCGCCCTTCGCGACCACGCCCTTCAGCACGGCGAAATGCTCTAGCATGGCCTCGGCCGAGACCTTCGGATACACGCCGAACTCCTGCGGCAGGTAGCCGAGCAGGCGGCGGGTGGCCTGTTTGTCGGCGAGCAGGTCCATGTCGTCGAGGCGGATGCTGCCCTCGTCGGGATCCTGCAGCGTGGCGATGGTGCGCATCAGCGAGGACTTGCCGGCGCCGTTCGGCCCCAGCAGGCCGAACATGCCGTTGGGGATATCCAGCGAAATGTCGCGCAGCGCTCGCACGCCGTTGGCGTAGGTCTTCGATAGGTGGCGGATGCTGAGCATGGTGGCGTGCGCAGTGGGCGAGGGCGCCAGTGTGGGGCAAGTGGGCGGAAGGGTGCATGGGCCTCCCGTCATGGCCATCCGTTATGTCGTGCATACGTATGCGCATGCAAATCCGCTGGCCGCGGAACCTGCCGCAGGCAGGCCCCGTTCGTTATGATGCAAGTCTTGCGACCGCCCTGCGTCCCCACCGCGCGGTCTGCCCTCGCCATCCGCAGGAGACACCATGGCCATCCAAGAAGCCCGCGTACCCGATATCGGCGGCCACGACAACGTGCCGGTGATCGAGGTGATGATCAAACCCGGCGACCGCGTCGAGAAAGAGCAGAGCCTAATCACGCTGGAGTCGGACAAGGCCACCATGGAAGTGCCCGCGCCGTTCGCTGGCATCGTGAAGGAAGTGAAGGTGAAGCTGGGGCAGGAGGTTTCCGAGGGCGCGGTGATCGCGCTGATCGAGGCCGAGGGCGCCGCTCCCGCTCCGGCGCCGCAACCCGCGGCAGGTCTCAGCCCCGCGCCCGCGGCGCCTGCACCAGCCGCCGCAGCCCCTGCGCCTGCGCCCCAGGCCGGCAACGGCAGCGGCGGTGTACGCGAGGCACGCGTGCCCGATATCGGCGGCCACAGTGGCGTGCCGGTGATCGAGGTTCTGGTGAAGGCGGGCGACCGCGTCGCCAAGGACCAGGGCCTGGTCACGCTGGAATCGGACAAGGCCACCATGGAAGTGCCCGCGCCGTTCGCTGGCGTTGTGAAGGAAATGAAGCTGAAGCTCGGCGACGAAGTATCCGAAGGCGTGCTGATAGCGCTGATCGAGGCCGAAGGCGGCGCTGCACCGGCGCCGGCCGCAGCGGATCCCGCGCCGGCGCCGGCGCCGAAGGCGGAAGAGAAGCCTGCGCCGCAGGGTGGTCGCGGCGTGCTGCCAGGCAATGCGCCCGAGGGCGACGTGCCGCCGCAGGTGCGCCCGCCGTTCGACGCTAACATCGTGATGCCGGGCGACGCGCCCTATGCCAGCCCGGCGGTGCGCGCCTTCGCGCGCGAGCTGGGCGTAGACATCCACCAAGTGAAGGGCAGCGCACGCGGCGGCCGCATTGTGCGCGAGGACATCAGCGCCTACGTCAAGCACGCGCTGGCCTCGGGCGCCCGGCCGGTCACCGGCGCGCCGGTGACTGGCGGCGGGCTGAACCTGCTGCCGTGGCCAAAGGTGGACTTCAGCAAGTTCGGTCCGGTCGAGGAAAAGGCGCTCTCGCGCATCCAGAAGATCTCTGGCGCCAACCTCGCGCGCAACTGGGCGATGATCCCGCACGTCACCCAGCATGAAGACGCCGACATCACCGAGTTGGAGGCGTTCCGCAAGAAGCTCGGCGAGGAGAACAAGGACCTCAAGGTGACCCCGCTGGTGTTCCAGATGAAGGCGGTGGTAGCGGCGTTGAAGGAGTACCCGCAGTTCAACGCCTCGCTGGACGAGACCGGCGAGAAGCTGATCCTCAAGAAGTACTTCCACGTCGGTATCGCGGTGGACACGCCCGACGGCCTTGTGGTGCCGGTGATCCGCGACGTGGACAAGAAGGGCCTGCTCGACCTCGCGCGCGAGCTGGGCGAGATCTCCAAGAAGGCGCGCGACAAGAAGCTGGGGCCGAACGACATGTCCGGCGGTTGTTTCTCGATCAGCTCGCTGGGTGGCATTGGCGGCACGTCGTTTACGCCGATCGTCAACGCGCCTGAAGTCGCCATCCTCGGTGTCTCCAAGGCGGCTATGAAGCCGGTTTGGAACGGCAAGGAGTTCGCGCCGCGGCTGATCCTGCCGCTGTCGCTGTCCTACGACCATCGGGTGATCGACGGCGCGCTTGCCGCGCGCTTCGCCGCCTTCGTCGCCAGGCAGCTCGGCGATATCCGCCGGCTGTTGCTGTGACGGGAGGCATGACCATGGCGAACACGATCGAGATCAAGGTCCCCGACATCGGCGGGCACGACAACGTGCCGGTGATCGAAGTGCTGGTAAAGCCCGGCGACACGGTGGAGAAGGAGCAGAGCCTCATCACGCTGGAGTCGGACAAGGCGACGATGGAGGTGCCGTCCAGTGCCGCCGGCACGGTGAAGGAACTCAAGGTAAAGCTGGGCGACGAGGTATCCGAGGGTACGGTTATCCTGTTGCTCGAAACCGACGGTGCCGCTGCGCCTGCGCCTGCCGCGCCGGTTCCGGCTCCCGCACCGGCCCCTGCGCCGAAGACGGAATCTAAGGCGCCACAGGCGGCCAGCGCGTCGGGTCGCAGCGCGGATATTACCTGCCAACTCGTCGTGCTCGGTTCCGGCCCCGGTGGCTACTCGGGTGCCTTCCGCGCCGCCGACCTTGGTCTCGACACCGTGCTGGTGGAGCGCTATGACACCCTCGGCGGTGTCTGCCTCAACGTGGGCTGTATTCCGTCCAAGGCGCTGCTGCATGCCGCGGCGGTGATCGACGAGGCCGAGGCGATGGCCGCGCACGGCGTCAGCTTCGGCAAGCCCAAGCTCGACATCGACAAGCTGCGCGACTTCAAGGCCGGTGTGGTGGGCCAGCTGACCAAGGGCCTGGCCGGCATGGCCAAGCAACGCAAGGTGCGCACGGTGACCGGCACAGGCACGTTCGTGTCGCCGCACGAGATGGAAGTCCAGACGGCCGAAGGCACCAAGCTCATCCGCTTCGAGCAGGCGATCATCGCCGCCGGCTCGCAGTCGGTGAAGCTGCCTGCGTTCCCGTGGGACGACCCGCGCGTGGTGGATTCCACCGGCGCGCTGGAACTGAAGGACGTGCCCGGCAAGCTGCTGGTGGTCGGCGGCGGCATCATCGGCCTGGAGATGGCCACGGTGTATGCTGCGCTGGGCAGCGAGGTGACCGTGGTCGAGTTCATGGACCAGATCATCCCCGGCGCTGACGCCGACCTCATTAAGCCGCTGGCCAAGCGCCTGGGCGGCAAACTCAAGGGCATCCACCTCAAGACCAAAGTCACCGAGGCCAAGGCCGGCAAGAAGGGCATCGAGGTCAAGTACGAGGGCGAGAGTATCCCCGACACCAGCGTGTTCGACCGTGTGCTGGTGGCGGTGGGCCGCTCGCCCAACGGCCACAAGATCGGCGCCGACAAGGCCGGCGTGGTGGTGACCGAGCGCGGCTTCATCAACGTCGATACGCAGCTGCGCACCAACGTACCGCACATCTTCGCCATCGGCGACATCGTCGGCCAGCCCATGCTGGCGCACAAGGCGGTGCACGAGGCGCACGTCGCGGCTGAGGTCGCGGCGGGTCACAAGGCGCACTTCGACGCGCGGGTGATTCCGTCGGTGGCCTACACCAACCCGGAAGTGGCATGGGTCGGCGTCACCGAGCGCGAAGCGAAGGAGAAGGGCCTCAAGGTGGGCGTGGGCAAGTTCCCGTGGGCTGCCTCGGGCCGCGCCATCGGCATCGCGCGCACCGAGGGCTTTACCAAGCTGATCTTCGACGAGGCCACCCATCGTATCGTCGGCGGCGCCGTGGTCGGCGTGAACGCGGGCGAGCTGATCTCCGAGCTGGCGCTGGCGGTGGAGATGGGCGCGGAAGCGGCCGACATCGCGCTCACCGTGCACCCACATCCCACGCTGGGTGAATCGGTGGGCATGGCGGCCGAGGTCTACGAAGGCACCATCACCGACCTGTACATCCCGAAGAAGAAATGAGCTTTGTACGATGTAAAGAGCCCGGTTTCGGCCGGGCTTTTTCGTGCGGGTGCCAACAGCCGTGAGGAAGACTGCATTCAGCGCGTCGATGGAACGGGCGACGTCCCCCCGCCTTGAGTAGCGGGTTGGTTTAGAGTCCGGAGTTACTTTGACCCACCCCCGATAACAGGGCCATCAGTCGGTAGAGATTCCGACCGTGTAATCGATCTATGCTTCCAGCCCCGGCGCGGTGAGGATGTTGAGCACGATCATCAGGTAGTGCTTGGCGAAATCCTTGAAAGATTCCAGACGGATGGTTGGTGGCTCGATGTGTATGCGATCTCCAACGCCAGCGGGGAACGATCGTAACGCGGAGCCCATCGCCATACGGCATCGACAGCCGGTCACGCCATCCGCGCCCTCTACCACATGCGGCAGGGGGCACGCGTCCTCAGAGGGCGCCGACGAAATCCGTCTTACCGATTTCCACGCCGATGCCGCGGAACAGGTTGTAGGCGGTGGTGCAGTGGAAGTACAGGTTGGGAAGGATGAACTGCAGCAGGTAGGTCTGGCCGTCCAGGGCCAGTTCGCCGCTGCGCATCTTGAGGTGGATGGCGCGGGCCTCGCTGCCGTCGATCTGCTCGGCCTTGAACGACTGCGCGTAGGCAATCGCCCGGTCGATGCGGTCGTAAACCTCGGCCATCGTCGCCTCGTTGTCCTCGAAGCCCTTCGGCTCTTCGCCGGCGAGGCGGGCGGCGCCGCGGCAGGCCATGTCGCAGGCGATCTGTACCTGCTTCACCAGCGGCAGCATGTCGGGGACCAGGCGTGTCTGCAGCAGCACGGCATCGGCGACACCCTTGGCCTTGGCATGCGCTTGGCCCTTCTGCAGTACGTGGCGCAGGTTGCCGAGCGCGCGGACGAAGACGGGGACGGAGGCCTGGTACATCGAAAGGCTCATGGGAGGTGCTCCATTGGTTCGGAAGAGGGCAGGCCGGATGATGCGAACGCCGGCGCGGCGTGGCGCGTGGCGCGGATCGCCACCAGCGTAGCGACGACCAGCAGCAGCGCAGCCAGCACGAATGCCGCGCCCGGCAGATGATGCACCGGCGCTTGGTTACTGATGAACAGCGCGAACAGGTTGGCGAACATCGCCGGGCCGAAAATGCCGGCGAGGCCGCGCAGGCTGGAGAGCGCGCCTTGCAGGCGGCCCTGCTCGTGCGGATCGATCTGGTGGGTCATCATCGATTGCGCCGGCGGGCCGGCCAGGCCGCCCAGGCAGAACACCGGGATCGCCAGCAGGAACAGATCCACCGTCGGTGCGAGGCCGAACAACAGGTAGCCCGCCACGCACAGCACCAGGCCGATCAGGATCATTCGCCGCTCGCCAAGCTTCGGCATCCAGCGGCGCACCAGTCCGCCCTGCACGATGCCGCTGCACAGGCCCACCGCGCCCAGGGTGTAGCCCACAGTCTGCGGGCCCCAGCCGAAGCGGTAGTCGGTGAACAGCACGTAGGTGGAGTTCAGGGAGAACTGCGCGAGGTTGATCAGGAAGAACACCGCGGCCAGCCCGAGCACCTGCGGGTAGCGGCGCAGTAGCATCACTGCGCCGAACGGGTTGGCGTGGCGCCAGTCGAAGTGCAGCGCGCGCCGCTCCTTCGGCAGCGACTCGGGCAGCACGAACCAGCCGTAGCAGAAATTGACCAGCGACAGGCCGGCGGCAACCCAGAACGGCAGGCGCAACTGCCAGTGGCCGAGCAGGCCGCCCAGCGCCGGGCCCAGCACGAAGCCCACGCTGAAGGCCGCGCCGATCATGCCGAAGGCGGCCGCGCGCTTCTCGGCGGGCACCACGTCGGCGATGTAGGCGTTGGAGGTGGAAATGCTCGCCGAGCAGGCGCCCGACACCACCCGGCCGATAAGCAGGAACCACAGCGAAGGCGCGATCGCCATCACGATGAAATCCACGCCGAGGCCCAGGCAGGAGATCAGGATCACCGTGCGCCGGCCGAAACGGTCCGACAATGCGCCCTGCAGCGGCGAAAACACGAACTGCATCGCCATGAACAGGGTGGCGAACGTGCCCACCCAGGACGCCGCCTTGGCGATGTTGCCGCCGAGCAGTTCGCGGATCAGGTGCGGCAGCACCGGGATGACGATGCCGAACGCCAGCATGTCCAGCGCCACGGTGACGAAGATAAAAGCGAGTGCGGCTTTGTGGCGGGATGTTGGGACAGCGGACTGGTTCATGGCGCGGGTTGCAGCGGCAGACGCCGAACAATAACCCATTGAGCGCCGCAGAGGCTTGCCGTTTGGTTATATCAGCCAGGCGGCGCCGTGAGTTCTTGCGCATCAAGGCATCCGTCGTGCCGGCGGTCCAGCCTGCGGAACTGGCGACGTAGGTTGTCCTGCCACGTCTTCAGGGTCACCAGCTTGCCACGGCCGCCTGGCAGCTCGTCTGCTTCCAGCACGCCGTCGTGGTTCCGGTCCAGCTGTGCGAAGCCACGGCTCATGTAGACGAGGTACTCGGACTCGCTCACGCAGCCGGCGCCGTTGGTGTCGAACTGGCGGAGGTAGGCGGCACGGGAGTACTGTGCCCCTGCCGCGAGTGGCAGCAGGCATAGCGCGGTCCATACAAGCCGGCGCATCAGCGGCGCATGCTTCCGTGCAGGCCGATGAACTGCAGGAACTCGGTACGCGTGCGCGCGTCGTCGCGGAACGCGCCCAGCATCTGGCTGGTCACCATCGACACGCCGCGCTTATGCACGCCGCGGGTGGTCATGCATTCGTGGCTGGCGTCAATCACCACCGCCACGCCAGCCGGCTGCAGGCTCTCCTGGATGCAGTGCGCGATCTGCGCGGTGAGCTTCTCCTGCACCTGAAAGCGGCGCGCATAGCCTTCCACCACGCGCGCCAGCTTGCTGATGCCGATCACGCGGTTGGTCGGCAGGTAGCCGACGTGGGCGCGACCGACGATGGGCGCCATGTGGTGCTCGCAGTGGCTCTCGAACTCGATGTCCCGCAGCACCACCATCTCGTCGTAGCCCTCGACTTCCTTGAAGGTGCGCTCGAGGTAGTCGGCGGGGTCCTCGCCGTAGCCGGAGAACCAGTCGCGGTAGGCCTCCACTACTCGCTTGGGCGTGTCCAGCAGCCCTTCGCGCGCGGGATCCTCGCCGGCCCAGCGCAGCAGGGTGCGCACGGCTTCTTCGGCCTGCTGCTGGGTGACGCCGTCGTCGGCTGCGTGCTTGCTCATGAGGGGATTCCGGGGATGAGGCGAAGGCGTATTTTAGCGGCTTCGTGGCTTACCTCGCCGATGGCGTGCCGAACAGGCGGCGTGCCAGCGCGTCGAACGACACGCTCACCAGCAGCGCAGCCGCGGCACCCAGCGCGACCTCGCCAAGGCGGAACAGTGCGAACTGCATGAACGAACCGTGGTGCGGCACCAGCATGATGATCGTGGTGGTGGTGCCGCTGAGGCGGCCGGCCGCACCCAGGTTGAGGACCGAGCACAGCAGCATGCCGATCATCACCGCGAGCACGTAGTCTAGGTAATGCCCCGGTCCGAGCGTGGCAACGGCCATGCCGATCAGGCCGCCAATCAGCGCACCGAGGAACTGGTCGCGCGAGGAGTTGCGCACGTCGGCGTAGCTGCTCTGGCTTACCGAGATCGCGGTGATCGCGGCCCAGTAGCCCTGATCCAGGCCCAGCGCGAGTGCACCGAAGTAGCCGAGGCTGGCGGCCAGCATCGCACGTAACGCATGCGCCAGGCCGATCAGCAGGCGATCGTGCGGCGGCAATGCCTTCCACAGCCACTGCACCTGGTCGCCCAGCGCGCCGAGCTGGCGATGGTGCTCGGCCAGCGGTCGTCGCGGTGCGTTCATGCGTCGTCGTCCGAAGTGTCGTCGTCGGGCGATGCATCGTCGAGCAAGCCGGCGGCTTCCTGTCCCGGCAACGATTCCACATCGCGCAGCTTGCGGGTGATCGCGCGGGTGCGCACGCCGGTGGCCTCGATGTGTTTGCCGGCCTCGTCGAGCTTCTTCTTCACCTTGTCCAGCACTTCGCCAAACTTGCCGAATTCGCTCTTCACCGCGCCCAGCAGCTGCCAGACCTCGCTGCTGCGCTTCTCGATGGCCAGCGTGCGAAAGCCCATCTGCAGTGCGTTGAGGATGGCGGTGAGTGTGGTCGGCCCGGCCACGGTGACGCGGTGCTCGCGCTGCAAGGCCTCGAACAGGCCGGGGCGGCGCAGCACCTCGGCATATAGCCCTTCGGTGGGCAGGAAAAGGATCGCGAAGTCGGTGGTGTGCGGCGGCGCCACGTACTTGGCCCGGATCGTGCGCGCCTCGTCGCGCACGCGGCGCTCCAGCGCGGCGGCGGCGAGACCGGCGGTGTCGGCGTCGGCGCGCTCCTGCGCATCGAGCAGGCGCTCGTAGTCCTCGCGCGGGAACTTCGCGTCGATCGGCAGCCACACCGGATGCTCGGCGTCGGCGCCGGGCATGCGCAGCGCGAACTCCACGCGTTCGTTGCTGCCCGGCACGGTGGCGTGGTTGGAGCGGTACTGCTCGGACGTCAGCAACTGGTCGAGCAGGGCGCCCAGCTGCACCTCGCCGAGGATGCCGCGCGTCTTCACGTTGCCCAGCACGCGCTTGAGGTCGCCCACGCCGGTGGCAAGGCTCTGCATTTCGCCCAGGCCGCGCTGCACCTGCTCCAGCCGTTCGGAAACCAGTTGGAAGGACTGGCCCAGCCGCGTCTCCAGCGTGCTCTGCAATTTCTCGTCCACGGTGGCGCGCATCTTTTCCAGCTGCGCGGCGTTGTCTTCGCGCAGCGTCTTGAGCTGGCCCTCCAGTGTGCCGCGCACCTCGCCCATACGCTGCTCGTGCTGCGCCCCCAGCGCGGTGAGGCGCTGCTGCTGCTGTTCGCCGAACCGGTTCAGCGCCAGCGTGAGCTCCTCGCGGCTCTTGCGCGCGTCCTCGGCGAGATTTTGCGCAAGCGTCTGCAGGCCGGCATTCGTGCCGTCGGTGAGCGCGGCGAGGCGCTGGCCGAAGCTGTCGATGCGCTCGGCCTGCTGGCGCGACATGCCATTCAGCTGCTCACTGACGTGGCCGCGGAAACGCTCGAAACCCTGCTGCAGTTCCTCGCGGCCGCCGCGCAGCTCCTCGCGCAAGGCACGCTGCAGGCGCTCGTTGTCGTCCTTCAGCGCATCCAGCCGCGCATGCAGGCCGTCGTCGCCGCGACCGCGCAACAACAGTACGACCTGCAGCGCGAGCAACAACAGCGCGAGCACGACGAGGACGGTGAGTTGGGTTTCACTGGCGGGCATGGGCGGATCGTGCTGGAACGGTACGCGCCAGTGTACGTCCTACCGTCGCAGGCCTTGCGACTTCACGTCGCATTCGCCACCGCCGCGCATGATGGGCGGATCGTTTCGCCGGGAGCGGTCCGTGGAACACGTGCACGACTACCTGGTCGTCGGCGCCGGCATGGCGGCCGATGCGGCGGCAAAGGCGATCCGCGAGGCCGATGCGGCGGCCGACCCCGGCATGGTCGGCTAGGAATCCGTGCCGCCTTACCAGCGACCACCGCTGTCCAAGGCACTGTGGAGAGGCGACAAGCGCCTGGCCGAGATCGACCTGGACAACGCGACGAGCGGAGCCCAGCTGTACCCCGGGCGGCGCATCGTGGCGCTGGACCGCGCGGCGCATGTCGTGCGCGACGCTCAGGGTGACAGCTACCGTTACCGCCACCTGCTGCTCGCCATCGGCGCTACGCCGCGACGGCTGCCGTTTGAGGGTGGCGACCGCGTGATCCACTTCCGCACGAGGCGCGATTACGAGGCCCTGCGCCGCTTTGCCCAGCCCGGCGCGATCATTGCGGTGGTCGGCGGCGGCTTCATCGGCGCCGAACTGGCGGCTTCGCTATGCGGCGCCGGCTGCAAGGTGTGCATGCTGTTTCCGGATGCGCACATCGGCGCAGGCCTCTATCTCGACGGCCTCGCCAGCCATCTCGACGGCTATTACCGCGCCCACGGAGTCGAGCTGCGCAGCGGCGTGCGGGTGACCGGTGGCCGGCCTACCGATGGCGGCGTGGAGCTGTCCCTGTCCGATGGCAGCTTGTTGGGGACCGAAGCTGTCTTGGCCGGCCTCGGCGTGACACCGAACACCACGTTGGGCGAACAGGCGGGCCTGGCAGTGGACAACGGCATCGTGGTTGATGCGCAGCTGTGCAGTAGCGATCCGGACATCTGGGCCGCCGGTGGCGTGGCCAATTTCTACAACCCTGCACTGGACCGACGCCTGCGCGTCGAACACGAGGATGCGGCGATCGGCATGGGGCGGCTTGCCGGCCGCGCGATGGCCGGTGCCGCCGGCCGTTACGACACGCTGCCGTTCTTCTACTCCGATCTGTTCGACCTCGGCTACGAGGCGGTCGGCCTGCTCGATACCCGCCTCGACGTGGTCGAGGACTGGCGCGAGCCCTACCGCGAAGGCGTGGTGTATTACCTGGACCACAGCCGCGTGCGCGGCGTGCTGCTGTGGAACACCTGGAGCCAGGTGGATGCGGCGCGCGCGTTGATCGCCGAGGCCGGGCCGTTCGATGCGGGGTCATTGTTCGGCCGGCTGCCGCGGGGCGTATGAGCGGGTGAGGGTGCCCGCAGGACCCTCAGTGCTGGGGAGGGTTCGGGCCTGCCACTCAGAAGTTGGCGGGGTAGTGCAGTTTGAGCACCGTTACATTTCCGCTTGGTGGTTTGTGGGGGAATGAGGTGCAGCCGTGGACGATCTGTCGCCGGGCGGCAATGAGAGTCAGCCCCAGCAGGCTTTTGCTGCCGGCGGTCAACCCGGTGGAGTGGGTTGTGGCGGGTTGCAGGTCGGCCTCGCGGATGGCGATGCCGAAACCATCCTGGCTGACGCCATCCTTGTAGCCTGGCGGCATGCCAACGGTGCCCTTCAGCACGTTGATGGTCAGCTGTTTGCCGCAACTGCCGGTACTGACCACTTGCAAGGTCGCAAGCATGGAACGAAGCAGACCGTCGGCAGCCGCGGGTAGTTGAGCACCCAGGCTGGCGGGTACGTCTAGGCGTAGCTTGTAGTCGTAAAGGTCGTGGTGGAACAGATAGGTGCGAGAGGCAGCATCGCCCTCCTTGTGATGCACCTGCATCGGGATCATGCGGCCCTGCCACACCTCACCGTCGGACCGTTGCAGCTTGTAGTCCTCTGTTTCACCCCAGCGCACGTCGCTCTAGAGACCGAGTTTGACGGCCCGTTTCACGGAGGTACGGAAAATTCTCTCGGCATGCTCGATGGTCTCGTTTCCACCGCCGGGGTAGACATAGAGATACGCCGTCATCGGCAGCAGCGCGTCGTGGTAGCGAAGGCCCACGCCGGCGATCAGATCCCCTTGATCACCATAGTTCACGGTCCCGGTCAGCAGGTAATCGCCGATCAGGCGGGGAGCGATGACGTAGGTGTCCTCGATGACCGGTCGCGCGGGCTTGTCCGCGGCTAGGCAAGACGCCGCCACCGCAAGACAGCCGATCGCAGCGACGGCGACGATTCTCAGCATGCGTGGATTTCCCCGGATTCGACCGCATGCTAGCGGCCCGCTCACGGTGCCCCCAAGCCGGTCACTCCACCCGGCAGAACACCGCTTTGAGGTAGCGGCTTTCCGGCACGTCGGCGCGCACCGGGTGGTCGGCGCCGGCGCCGCGCACTTCGAGGATCTGGATCTCGCGGCCGGCATTGATCGCCACACGGCGCAGCATCTCCAGGAAATCCGCCTCGCTGACCAGGCCGGTGCAGGAGCAGGTGAGCAGCAGGCCGCCGGGCGGGATCACGTCCAGCGCGAGGCGGTTCATCGCGAAGTACTTCTTCAGCGCGTCGAATACCTTGTTGCGGTCGCGGGTGAGCTTGGCGGGGTCGAGGATCACCGCGTCGTACTTGTCGCCGCGCGCCGCCGCGTCGCGCAGCCAGTCGAAAATGTCGGCCTGCTGGAAATCCACCGCTAGCCTGTTTGCGGCGGCGTTGGTGCGGGCGATGTCGAGGATGCCCGCGTCCATGTCCACGCCCACGGCTTCGCGCGCGCCGCTAGCCATCGCATGCACCGCGAAGCCGCCGGCGTTGCAGCACAGGTCGAGTACGCGGCGGCCGCGCGCGAGCTCGGCGAAGTGCCGACGGTTGTCGCGCTGGTCGGCGAAGAAGCCGGTCTTGTGGCCAGCGCCGGGTGCGGCGTGGAAGGCGAGGCCGTGCTCTTGCACCGCCACCGGCGCAGGCGGCTCGCTGGCGCGGCAGTCGAAGGACTCCTGCTTCTGCACGTGCGTTTCGGCGAAGCCGTACAGGCGCGCGCCGGGGAAATGCGCCAGCAGCGCGTCGCGGATCGCGTCGCGGAATTTCCACATGCCGGCGGCGAAGTATTCGGCGACGAGGATGTCGGCGTAGCGGTCCACGATCAGTCCGCTCAGGCCGTCGCCCTCGCTGTGCACCACGCGCCAGGCGTCGGTGTCGCGGTCGAGCTGCAAAAGCTCGCGGCGCAGCCGGATGGCGCGGTCGATGCGCGCGGCGATCCACGTGGCGTCGATGGCCTCGGCGGGGTTGGCGCTGAGCAGGCGCAGCGCGATACGCGCGTGGCCGTTCCAGAAACCGCGGCCAACGAAGCGGTCCTTCGCATCCACCACGTCCACCACGCTGCCCGGCGGGATGCGCCCCTCGGGCTTGTGCACCTGCGCCGACCACACCCAGGGGTGGCCGGGCGTGCGGTCGGTCTTCAGGCGGATCACGGGGAGGGCGGATGCGGTGTCGGTCATCCGCGCATGATAGCGGCTTGCAGCGGCCGCCCCTCCGGAGAGCCCGGAGGGGCGCTGAAATCACACCGGCTCCAGCCAGCCCCACTTGTCGTGGGTCTTGCCGTTGAACAGGCCGAAGTACAGTTCCTGGATGCGGCGGGTGACCGGGCCGGCGTGGCCGGCGCCGATCTGCTTGCCGTCGACCGCGCGGATCGGGGTGACCTCGGCAGCGGTGCCGCACATGAACACCTCGTCGGCGAGATAGAGGTATTCGCGCGGCAGGTCGCGCTCGACCACCTCGATGCCCTCCTCGCGCGCCAGCGTGATCAGCGAGTGGCGCGTGATGCCGGTGAGGATGGAGGCGCTGGCCGGCGTGGTGTGCAGCGCGCCGTCGAACACCAGGAAGATGTTCTCGCCGGCACCTTCGCTCAGCAGGCCGGTGGAGGCCAGCGCGATGCCTTCGCCGAAGCCCATGCGCCGCGCTTCGCGCGCGATCAACTGGCCGGAGAGGTAGTTGCCGCCGGCCTTGGCGCCGGCCGGGATGGTGTTGGGCGCGAAGCGCTGCCAGCTCGATACACAAGCGGTGATGCCCTGCTCGAGCGCCTCCGGCCCGAGGTAGGGACCCATCGGCCACGCGGCCACGGCCACGTCGATCGGCGTCTCGGCGGACAGGCCGAAGCCGCCCAGGCCGCGCCAGGCCACCGGGCGCAGGTAGGCGGCGGAGAGGTCGTTCTTCTTCACCACCTCGCGGCAGGCCGCAGCGAGCTGGTCGCGCGTATATGGCAATGCCATGTCGTAGATCTTCGCCGAGTGATACAGGCGGGTGAGGTGGTCGGTGAGGCGGAAGATCGCCGCGCCGTCCGGCGTGGCATAGCTGCGGATGCCCTCGAACACCGAGGAACCGTAGTGCAGCGCGTGCGACATCACGTGGGTGGTGGCCTCGGCCCACGGCTTGATTGCGCCGTTCTGCCAGATCCAATCGGGGTACTGCTGCGCCATGGGAATGCTCCGTGGAGGACTGCCCATGATAAACCCCGTCCGCGCATGCCGATATTTGCGGCGCAGCATGCGGCGCGCGCGGCAAGGGCCTGGGCGACCGTCCTGCGCGGGAAAAGCGAGCCTACGCCAGGCGGTTCAATCGTCGTAACGCAGCCACAGGCAACCGGCCCGATGAGCGACGTCGAAGCGGGCGTCGTCGCCGCTTTCGGTGCGCAGCCGCAGGGCGCTAGCCAGCGGCGGCGCGGCGGGGATCGTTGTCCCGATGGCCGGCCCGTCGTCGAAGTGGATCGACAGCAACGGTTGCCGCACCAGTTGCGTCAGCGCACGCAGGTCGCCCACGGCGGAGCGGTCGCCGTAGCCGCGCCAGAGCATCAGTCCCGCCAGCTTGTTGGGGTCGTGCGCGGCGAAAGCGTCGATCACGCGCCGGCGCAGCACGGTCGTGGTGGCGGCGCAGCGATGCAGCGGCACCGGCGTGCCGGGTAGCACGATGCCCGCGGCTGGCGCTGGCGCCCGCACGGGGGTCGCGTGCTGCGACGCGCAGGGCTGGTCGGTGAACACGGGGTTGCCGTGCGCGTCCACGCAATGATGGATGACATCCTGCCCCCGCGCCGACATGGCAACGGCGCAGAGCGGTGGCAACAGGAGCAGGGCGAGGGCGCGCACCGCGGCAGCATAGCGACAGCAGGCCGCGCCGGGCGTGAATCAGTCCAGCTGTTCCAGCACCGCACGCGTGGCCCTGGCGCGGTTCAGGGTGTAGAAGTGCAGCGCCGGCGCGCCGCCGGCCAGCAGGCGGCGGCACAGCTGTGCCACCACTTCCGCACCCAGTGCGCGCACCGACGCGGCATCGTCGCCGTGCGCCTGCATGCGCTTGGCGATCCAGCGCGGGATCTCCGCGCCGCAACCGTCGGAGAAGCGCCTCAGCTGGGTGAAGTTCGCGATCGGCATGATGCCCGGCACGATCGGCACGCGCACGCCCAGTCGGTGCGCGTCGTCCACGAAGCGGAAATACGCGTCGGGGTTGAAAAAGTACTGGGTGATCGCGCCGTTCGCACCGGCATCCACCTTGGCCTTGAAGTGGCGCAGGTCGACCAGTGCGTCGTCGGCCTGCGGATGGGTCTCCGGGTAGGCCGCCACCTCGATGTGGAAGTGGTCGCCCGAATGTTCGCGGATGAAGCTCACCAGCTCCGCGGCGTAGCGGAAGTCGCCGGCGCTGGCCATGCCGGAGGGCAGGTCGCCGCGTAGCGCCACGATGCGGCGGTAACCGGCGGCCCGGTAGCCGTCGAGCAGGGCACGGATCTCGGCGCGCGTGCCGCCCATGCACGACAGGTGCGGCGCCACCGTGTAGCCGTGCGTCGCATGCAGGTGCGCCACGGTGTCGCCGGTGTAGCTCAGCGTGGAGCCGCCGGCGCCGAAGGTTACCGAGGCGTACTCGGGCTGCCAGGCCTTCAGCGCCTGTGCGGCTTGGTCGAGCTGGACGCGCTGCTCGTCGGTTTTGGGCGGGAAGAATTCGAGGCTGATAGCGGGCATGGAGATCACCGGCAGGAGTTTCCAACGATTCTATACGTTCATCGCGATGAAAAGATAGATGTCCAAACGCCAGCGGGGCGGCAAGGGTTGCTTTCAGGATGTGAGTTACGCTGATGCGTTTACCATGGATCCAGCCATGACGATTGTCCTCACTCCTTTCGCGCGTGCCCGATTGTTTCCACGCGAGGCGCGTGGAAACGCCATCCAGGACTGCACGCCCGAGGCGTTCCAGCAACGCCTCAACGACGATGCGCCGTTCAAGATGCTCGACGGCTACGCGCCGTTCTGCAAGCTGCACGTGCATCGCAACTGGACCTCCACGCGTTGCCTCACCGCGCCGATCACCGAGGCCAACCGCCACCTGCTGCGTTCCGCCTACGAGGCGCGCACCAAGGCCGAACTGCCGGTGCTGGTGCGCTGGTTCGAGGGCGTGCAGCCGCCGGTCGCGAACTGGCTGGTGGCGATTCTCTACAGCCGCGAGCAGCTCACGAAGGAAGGCGAGCCGATCGAGGCCGACTGGGGCGTCGTCGGCTGCCTCTACACCATGGAGCCGGAGGAAATCCCGATGGCGCCGATCACCATGATGCGCAACGCGCTGGGCGTGGAAGAGGGCGGCTCCGGCGTGCCGCTGGATCGCGCGGCGTATCGCCGTGCGGTGGCGTTCTGGGAGAGCAACGCGAACTGGCGGCCCTGATCCCGCTTCAGGTCAACAGGTGCGTGGTGTTGCTGTCCGGCACGCGCTCCGGAGGCAACGGCTCGGCCAGCATTTCGCGCAACGTGCGCTCGATCGTGGTCGACATCGCGTCGAGCGCGAGGTCGTTGGCATCGAAGCCGAACGGCTCCTCGATCTCGCTGCCCAGCGCTTCCAGCGCGAAGAACGTGTAGCTGACGAAGGCCGCGATCAGCGGCGTCATGGCGCCGATCTGGTCGACCAGGCCAAACGGCAACAGGCTGCAGTAGAGATAGATGGTGCGGTGGATGATCACCGAATAGGTGAACGGTATCGGCGTGGAGGCGATGCGTTCGCAGCCTCCCAGCGCGTCGGTGAGTTGCGCCAGCGACTGTTCGAATGCTGGCATCGAAGCCGCATCGATCCGTCCTTCGCGCAGGTTGTGCCCGACCCACTCGCCGGCCATTAGTAGCAATACGGCGGGTTGATAGCTTGCCGCGCCGGCACGTACGACGTCCGCCGGGTCGAGCAGGCGCTCGAGATCGGCGCGTGGATCGCTGCAGCGCAACTGGTGGCGCAGCGCGTGCACGAAGGCGATCGTGCGATGCCCAAGCAGCTGCGGTTCGCTCCCGTCGCGAGCCAGCGTAAGCCCCATGCGCACCAGCGAGCGGCTGGCGTTCAACAGCATGCCCCACAGCGTGCGCGCCTCCCACCAGCGCGCATAGCTGGTGCTGTTCCGGAACCCGAGGAAGATCGCTAACGCCATTCCGATCAGCGAAAACGGGATCACGTTGAGCGGGATCTTCCACGACAACACGTGCCCGTGCACCACAGTGACGATCAGTGCGAGCAGGGTCACGGCGACCAATTGCGGCATGATGTCCGGCAGCACTGACCCGCGCAGCACCAGCAGCATGCGGAACCAGTTCGGGCGAGGACGGATGATCATGCGCGTAGTGCAGTGGCGTGGATGCCGGGTATTGTCGCAAAGCGGCTGGTGTCGTGCCGGGGGTCATGGCCCGGCAGGAAAACGGGCGCCTCGCGGCGCCCGTTATCGGTATTCCGCGCTCGTCCATGAGTGCGAAGTCTGGACCGCGGCCATCCATGGCGCCGCGATTCGAACCCATCAGTAGCGGTAGTGCTCCGGCTTGTACGGACCGTCAACCGATACGCCGAGGTAGGCGGCCTGTTCGTCGGTGAGCTTGGTGAGCTTCACGCCGATCTTTTCCAGGTGCAGGCGTGCGACTTCCTCGTCGAGCTTCTTCGGCAGGATGTAGACCTTCGGGTCGTAGAAATCCTTGTTCGCCCACAGGTCGATCTGCGCCAGCGTCTGGTTGGAGAAGCTGTTGCTCATCACGAAGCTGGGATGGCCGGTGGCGCAGCCCAGGTTGACCAGGCGGCCCTCGGCGAGCATGAAGATCGAACGGCCGTCCTTGAAGGTGTACTTGTCCACCTGTGGCTTGATGTTGAGCTTGCTGGCGCCGGAGGCGTTCAGCGCATCGACCTGAATCTCGTTGTCGAAGTGGCCGATGTTGCAGACGATGGCTTGGTCCTTCATCGCCTGCATATGCTCGAGGCGGATTACATCCTTGTTGCCGGTGGTGGTGACGTAAATGTCGCCGTGGCCCAGAGTCGATTCGATCGTGTTGACCTCGAAGCCTTCCATCGCCGCCTGCAGCGCGTTGATCGGATCGATCTCGGTCACCACCACGCGGGCGCCGTAAGCGCGAAGGGAATGGGCGCAGCCCTTGCCCACGTCGCCGTAGCCGCAGACCACCGCCAGCTTGCCGGCCAGCATCACGTCCATCGCGCGCTTCAGGCCGTCGGCCAGCGACTCGCGGCAGCCGTACAGGTTGTCGAACTTGCTCTTGGTCACCGAATCGTTGACGTTGATCGCGGGCACCAGCAGTTTGCCGGCTTCGGCGAGCTGGTATAGGCGGTGCACACCGGTGGTGGTCTCCTCGGATACGCCCTTCCAGTCGGCGACCACACGCGTCCAGTAGCCAGGACGCTCCTTCGCCACGCGCTTCAGTAGGTTCTTGATCACCTGCTCCTCGTGGCTGCCGGAGGCGCTGTTGACCCAGCTCGCGTCGCCCTTTTCCAGCTCGTAGCCCTTGTGGATCAGCAGGGTCACGTCGCCGCCGTCGTCCACCACCAGCTGCGGGCCGAGGAAGCCGCCCTTGCCGTCCGCAAAGGACAGCGCGTCAAGCGTGCAATCCCAGTACTCTTCCAGCGTCTCACCCTTCCAAGCGAACACCGGCGTGCCGCTCTTGGCAATCGCGGCAGCGGCGTGGTCCTGCGTGCTGAAGATATTGCACGAGGCCCAGCGCACGTCGGCGCCGATATCCTTCAGCGTCTCGATCAGCACCGCGGTCTGGACGGTCATGTGCAGCGAGCCGGTGACGCGCACCCCCTTCAGCGGCGTGGACGCGGCGTACTTGCGGCGGATGGCCATCAGGCCCGGCATTTCGTGCTCGGCGATGTCCAGTTCTTTGCGCCCGAAATCGGCGAGGCCGATATCGCGGATCTTGTAGTCGTGGTTGTCTTCTTTCAGTGCGGCGTTCATCGTGGATCTCCGGATGATGGCGTCACTACACGGCGATGGGCTGCCGCGAGAACGCATGCGGTGATTGAGCGCCGTTGCAAGTTCGTGCCGTCGAGCCTGGCCGTGGATCGGGGAATCTGCACCGGGGAGTGCAGGCCCAGCGGGGAGTCCGCCTGTCGACAACGGTCGCAGCGCCCCTCGACGGAGGCGCCAAGTATACCCTTGCGTCGCCGCGGCGTCGCCGGCAGGGGAGGGCATGCGCGGGGATGCAGGCCGATGACGGAAAGTCATATGCGGCATTGCAGCAAGCCGGGCACATATGCGTTAGGCTCGGGATTCCCCCACTCCTGCGAGCCGATATCGTCGAGATGAACGTTTCCCGCAGTCCCGAGCCCGCCCTTCCCGATGCGCCCTTGCGCGACGACGTGCGCCGGCTGGGCGCGCTGGTCGGCCGCATGCTGGCCGAGCAAGATTCGCCAGCCTTCCTCGACGAAGTAGAACGCGTGCGCATCGCCGCCATCGCGCGCCGGCAGGAGGGCGCGCCGCTGGCGACCCTAACCGCGCCGCTGGCCGGGCTCGACGCGACCCGAGCGGAGGCCCTGGCGCGCGCATTCGCCACCTATTTCAACGCGGTGAACATTGCCGAGCGCGTGCATCGTATCCGACGCCGTCGCGACTACCAGCGCGAGGGCGGCGCGCCGCAACCCGAGTCGTTGCGCGACGTACTGCAGCGGCTGAAGGCGCAGGGCGTCGCCGCGCAGGAACTGCTCGACTGGCTGTTCAAGCTGGAAGTGGAGCCGGTGTTCACCGCGCATCCCACCGAAGCGGTGCGCGCCTCGCTTCTGGAAAAGGAGCAGACCATCGTGCGCGCGCTGGTCGACGGCTTCGACGCCGGCCGCACGCCGCAGGAGCGCCGCGAGGACGAGGAGCGCATCCACATGGCGCTAACCGCCGGCTGGCAGACCGCCGAGGCCTCGCCGCTGCGGCCCAGCGTGCAGGACGAGCGCGAGCACGTTGGCTTCTACATCGCCGACCCGATCTACCGCATCGTACCCGCGCTTTACGAGGCGCTGGCCGACGCGCTGCAAGCGGTGTACGGCGTCGCGGTGCCGCTGCCGCGCCTGCTCTCCTTCGCCACCTGGGTGGGCGGCGATATGGACGGCAACCCCAACGTGGGCGCCGACACCATCACCGCCAGCCTGGCCAGCCAGCGCACGCAGATCCTGGACCGCTACATCGGCGACGTTGCCGCTCTGGCGCGCCTGCTCAGCCAGACTGACGGTCGGGTACAAATCGATCCGCGCCTGCGCCAGCGTCTGAACGAAGCGCGCACGCGCTATCCGCAGGCCGCGTCGCGCATCAAGCCGCGCCATGCCGACATGCCTTACCGCAGCCTGCTCTGCGTGATCGGCGGACGGCTGCAGGCCACGCACGAGGACGGCCACCCAGAGGCCTACGCCAGTGCCGACGAATTGCGCAACGACCTTGAGCTGATCGCCGCCAGCCTGGTCGGCCATCGCGGCCTGCATGCGGGCGCCTATGCCGTGCAACGCTTGATCTGGCGCGTGCGCAGCTTCGGCTTCCACCTCGCGCGGCTCGATGCACGGCAGGATTCGCGCGTGCACGACGACGCGTTGGTAGCCCTGTTCAACGACGCCAACTGGGCGCAGCGCAGCGTGGACGAGCGCGTGGCGACGCTGCACGCGCACCTGCGCGGCGAGCGCGACTTCGTCGCCAGCGAGGACAGCGTCGCCACCTCGCTGCGCGCCGTGTTCGCTGCCCTGCGCGATGCGCGCCGCGACTACGGCGTCCAGGCCACCGGCCTGTACATCATCAGCATGGCGCGCTCCGCCGCCGACGTGCTGGCGGTGCTGGCGCTGGCAGGGCATGGCGGGCTGGTTGACGCGGCGCGGAACGTCCCGCTGGACATCGCCCCGCTGTTCGAAACCATCGACGACCTCACCAACGCACCTGCGACGCTGCGCGCGCTGCTGGCCGACCCGCTGTACCGCGCCCACCTCGCCGCACGCGGCGACTGTCAGTGGGTGATGCTGGGCTATTCAGACAGCGGCAAGGACGGCGGCACGCTGGCTTCGCGCTGGGGCCTGCAGCGTGCGCAGGTGGAGCTGCTGGAGGTGGCGCGCGAACACAGCATCGCATTGGCGTTCTTCCACGGCCGCGGCGGTTCGGCCAGCCGCGGCGGCGCGCGCATCACGCCCGCGCTGCTGTCCTCGCCGCGCGGTTCGGTGGCCGGCCGGCTGCGCGTCACCGAGCAGGGCGAGGTGATCCATCGCAAGTACGGCATCCGTGCGCTGGCGCTGCGCAATTTCGAACAGACCGTGGGCGCGGTGCTGCGCGCAAGCCTGCGCCCGCGCGACGAGGACACGCGCGAAAACCTGTGGCGCGAACGCATGCACGCGCTGTCGGCGCGCAGCCGGCAGGCCTATCGCGCGCTGGTCGAGCGCGAGGGCTTCGTGGACTACTTCCGCAGAGCCACGCCGATTGACGTGATCGAGCGCATGGCGCTGGGCTCGCGTCCTCCGCGCCGGCGCAGCATGCGCGGCGTGCAGGACCTGCGTGCGATCCCCTGGGTGTTCGCTTGGACGCAGTGCCGCTCGATCATCACCGGCTGGTACGGTCTGGGCAGCGCGCTGGAATGGGGCGCAGCGGAATTCGGCGAAGACGCGCTGGCGGAGATGGCGAGTGATTGGCCGTTCTTTGCCAACGCGCTGGACGATGTGGAAATGCTGCTTGCCAAGTGCGACCTCGACATCGCCGAGGTGTTCTCGCAGCTCGCGGGCGAGCTACACCAGCCGTTCTTTACGCTGATTCGCGCGGAGTTCGAGCGCAGCCGGCGCTGGGTGCTCCGGCTCAATGGCGCCGAGGAACTGCTGCAGGGCGACACGCGGCTCGCCGCGTCGATCCGCTTGCGCAACCCCTACATCGACCCGATGAGCCTGCTGCAGGTCGACCTGCTCGGCCGTTGGCGCGCCGGCGACCATCAGGACGACGCCTTGCTGCGTGCGCTGGTGAGTTGCGTGAACGGCGTGGCGCAGGGCCTGCAAAACACCGGCTGAGCGGGGCTTGGCAGCTTCTCAGCGCGCCGGCTACGCTGGGCCGCCCACCGGGAGTAGCCCATGTCCGACCGTCCCCCGCCCAAACTCGGCCCGCTGCCCCTGCTGATCTTCAGCGCGCGCTGGTTGCAGTTGCCGCTCTACCTCGGCCTGATCGTGGCGCAGTGCGTCTACGTGTTCCTGTTCGGCAAGGAGCTGTGGCACCTGATCGTCGAGGCGTCGAAACTCAGCGAGCAGGAGATCATGCTGATCGTGCTCGGCCTGATCGACGTGGTGATGATCTCCAACCTGCTGATCATGGTGATCGTGGGCGGCTACGAGACCTTCATCTCGCGGCTCGGGCTGGAGGGCCACCCCGACCAGCCGGAATGGCTGAGCCACGTCAACGCCTCTGTGCTGAAGGTCAAGCTGGCGATGGCGATCATCGGCATCTCCTCGATCCACCTGCTGAAGACCTTCATTGCCGCCGGCGCGCTGCAGGGCCTGCCGTTCTGCTCGCCTGAGGAACTGGAGACCATCGCCGCCAACGGCAAGATAGGCTCCGGGCTGCATTGCTCCACCCTGACCACGGTGGGCGTGATGTGGCAGACCATCATCCACATGGTGTTCATCGTCTCGGCCATCGGCATCGCCTGGACCGACCGCATCATGCAAGCCGGCTTGCAGCGGCATCGCGAGGCGCATTGACCGCTGGCGGCGTCCGGTCATGGACGTCGTGATCCGGATGCGGACGAGGAAACACGGCGCTGTTCATGTCGCGCTGGCCTGCGGCTCTGAGGCACATGGGTTTTCCGCGCGCTTGAAGGCTGGCACGCCGCTTGCCATGTCTCGCGCATGGATATCACAAACCTCTTGGGTGGCATCCGCAAGCGCCACCTGCACCGGATGATCGGCGGCGGCGCGCTGGCCCCAGCTGCGCTGGCGGTGCTGGCTTGGCGGCAGGGGCAGGCAGCGCCGGTGACGGCCTCGCGCTGGCGCGACAAATCGCCGAAGCGCACGAGGGCGGCGTGGCCCTGCTGGCACGCGAGGATGCGCACGGCGCGTTGGCGCGGCTGTGGCTGCCGAGTCGAGCCGCAGCGGAGGCGAAGGGATAGGTCCTTCGTTCAGCCGTCCAGTTCGGCCCAGCGCGCGTAGGCGCTTTCCAGTTCCTTCTGCAGCTTGGCCAATGCCTCGTTCGCCTTGACGATGGCGGCGCCGTTCTGCTGGAAGAACGAAGGGTCGTTCATCGCCTCGCCGCGTGCGGCGATGTCGGCTTCGAGCTGCTCGATGCGCGCGGGCAACTGCTCCAGCTCGCGCTGGTCCTTGTAGCTTAGCTTGCGCTTTGCTTCCGGCGCGGGTGTGATGGCCGGTGTTGCCGTCGGGTTTTTCGTCGCCGGGGCCGGGGCTGACGCGTTCGCCGCAGGCCGTTGCCGCAGCCAGTCGCTGTAGCCGCCCACGTACTCGCCGACCTTGCCGTCGCCTTCCAACACCAGCGTGCTGGACACCACGTTGTCGAGGAAGGCGCGGTCGTGCGAGACCAGCAGCAGGGTGCCCTGGTAGTCGGTGAGCAATTCCTCCAGCAGCTCCAGCGTTTCCACGTCGAGGTCGTTGGTGGGTTCGTCCATCACCAGCAGGTTCGACGGCTGCGCGAAAAGCTTGGCCAGCAGCAGGCGGTTGCGTTCGCCGCCGGAAAGCCGGGTGATCGGCGCGCGGGCGCGCTCGGGCGAAAACAGGAAGTCCTGCAGGTAGCCGATGATGTGTTTGCGTTGGCCGTTGAGCTCGATGTACTCGCGGCCCTCGGCCACGTTGTCCAGCGCGTTCTGCGTGTCGTCGAGCTGCAGCCGGTGCTGGTCGAAGTAGGCGATCTGGATGCCGGTGCCCAGCGTGGCGCTGCCGCGCTCGGGCTTCAGTTCGCCCAGCATGATCTTCAGCAGGGTGCTCTTGCCGGCGCCGTTGGGGCCGATGATGCCGATGCGGTCGCCGCGCATCACCGTGGTGGTGAGGTCGTCGATCAGTACGCGCCCGCCGTAGCTCTGGTGCACGTGTTCCAGATCGATCACCTTCTTGCCGGAGGCCTGCGCGTTGGCCGCAGTCATCTTCACGTTGCCGCCCAGCTCGCGACGCTCCGCGCGTTCCACGCGCAGCGCCTTCAGCGCACGTACGCGGCCTTCGTTGCGCGTGCGGCGGGCCTTGATGCCCTGGCGGATCCACACTTCTTCCTGCGCCAGCTTCTTGTCGAACAGCGCGTTGGCCTGCGCCTCGGCGTGCAGGCGTTCCTCGCGACGGCGCAGGTAGTTGGCGTAGTCGCCGGGCCAGTCGGTGAGCTGGCCACGGTCGATCTCGACGATGCGCGTGGCCAGCGCCTGCAGGAAGCTACGGTCGTGGGTGACGAACAGCAGGCTGCCGTCAAAGGATTTCAGGAAGCCTTCCAACCAGCCGATCGCCTCGATGTCGAGGTGGTTGGTAGGTTCGTCCAGCAGCAGTACGTCGGGCTTGCGCACCAGTGCCTGCGCCAGGAGCACGCGGCGCTTCATGCCGCCGGAGAGCGCGGCGAAGTCGGTGTCGGCGGGCAGTTCGAGACGGGTCAGCACCTCGGTGACGCGGCGGTCGAGATCCCAGCCGTGGCGCGCCTCAATCTCGTGCTGCACGTCACCCAGCGCGTCGAGGTCGCCTTCGTGCAACAGGTGGTGGTACCGCGCCAGCAGCCGGCCGAGGTCGCCCAAGCCCTGCGCCACCACGTCGAACACGCTGCCGGCGGTACCCTGAGGCACCTCCTGCGCCATACGCGCGACGACGATGCCGCTCTGCACGCGGACTTCGCCGTCGTCCGGCCGCAGCTCGCCGGCGATCAGCTTCATCAGGGTGGATTTGCCTTCGCCGTTGCGGCCGACGATGCACACGCGCTCGTTGCGGTCGATGGACAGGTCGACGTGTTCGAGCAGGAGGGGGCCGCCGATGCTGAAATCGACGCGCTGGAGTTGGATCAGGGACATCCCATCAGTTTAGCCGGCGGCAGCCCTGGCCGGATGCCCGCCTTGACCGGAGTGGCTGAACAATCTCTTCTGGAACATATATTTAACGAAATTATTTCAAGTCTTGCCTATGGAATTCGGCGCGGCCTTGGGGTATGGTCGCGCCGGGGCAGGGTATCGTTTTGTAATCTGTTTGCGAGGAATCGGGGTGGCCATCGAATCGACGTGGCTGGGGCGGATGCTGTTTCGAATGCGCACGGTACTGGCGCTGGCGCTTATGTGCGGCCTCGGCAGCTTTGCTTGCGCGGCGCATGCCGGCTACGCGGCCATCGTCGTGGACGGCAATACCGGCCAGATCATCGAACAGGTCAACGCAGACCAGCGCGACTATCCCGCCTCGCTCACCAAGATGATGACGCTCTACATCGCCTTCCAGCAGCTGAAGAGCGGCAAGTTGAGCTTCGACCAGCAGCTGCCGGTATCTGCGTGGGCGGCGAGCCGGCCGCCCACCAAGCTGGGGCTGCGCCCTGGTTCGACCATTGCGGTGCAGGACTGCATCCTCGGCATGGTCACCAAGTCGGCCAACGACGCCGCCAGCGTGATGGCCGAGGGCATCGGCGGCAGCGAGAGCCGCTTCGCCGAGATGATGAACGCGCAGGCCGCGCTGCTTGGCATGAGCCACACCCACTTCGCCAACGCTTCCGGTCTGCCCGACCCGAACAACGTCTCCACCGCGCACGACCTGGTGAAGCTGGCGATGGCGCTGTACCGCGATTTCCCGCAGTACGCGCACTTCTTCGCCACGCAGGAGTTCGTGTTCCACGGGCACATCGTGCGCGGGCACAACAACCTGATGTACCGCTATCCGGGCATGGATGGCCTGAAGACCGGATTCACCGACGCCTCCGGTTTCAACCTCGCCTCCACCGCCGTGCGCGACGGCCAGCGCCTGTTTGCCGTAGTGCTGGGCAGCCGCACCGCCTACGTGCGTGACCGCCTGATGGCGCGCCTGCTGGATGACGGCTTCGATGGTCGTCTCACTCCGCCGTTATTGGTGGCGCAGGCCGCTGGCGTGCGTCCAGGCAGTCGCGCCGCACGGCTGATCGAAGCGATCTCGCCGATCCAGACCGCCGAGGCGGATACCCTGCCGGCTTCGCAGCGACGCGCGATGCCGGTACGCAAGACGCGGCACGGAGAGCCAACGACCGTGGCCAGCCGCGGATGCGTGGCACGCAAGGGAAGCACTTGCCGTCGGGTCGCCAAGCGGCGCGCATACCAAGCGGACATGCACTTGGCGAAGCGTCGTGAATCGGCCAAGAAGCCGGTGGTAGTCGCCACGCGCCGCGAATCGGACGGTTAGCCGTCACGCCCAACTCGGCTATCCTGCGCCCCTGCAGTGCGCGGCTGCGCGTGATGCGCGCGCGCCAACGCACCGGGGCCTCCATGACCGGTCATTTGACCGACCGTTATCTGCTCGCCAAGCGCATCGCCATGGGTGTGCTGGGGCTTTTCGCGTCTGGACGCGATGCCGCGATAGACCGCGAATGCGGCGGTGGCGAAGCGCTCTTGCGCAATGTGCATTGCAGATCGCCGTGATCGAAAACGGCCACACCGCCACGCTGCCGTTGGCGCCGGGCGATACGCTGGACCTCGGTAGCCTCGATGCGCAGGCCAACGCGTCGCTACCGTCTCGTGCGCCGGCTCGGCGAAGGCGGCATGGGCGTGGTCTAACTTGCCGAGCGCGAGGATGGCGGCTTCGTGCAGAAGGTGACGCTGAAGGTGCTTGGCGCCGGTGCGGTCGAATCGCTCACGTTGCAGGAGCGTCGCGCGCGCGAGCGGTAATTGTTGGCACAGCTGGAGCACCCCGGCATCGCAGGCCTGCTCGACGGTGGCATGCTAGCCGACGGCCAGCCCTTCCTGGCGATGGAGTACGTCGAGGGTGAGCACATCGACGCGTGGTGCGAGCGACACGAGTTGGACCTGCGCCACCGCGCGCAGCTGTTTCTCGAGGTCTGCTCCGCGGTGGAGTATGCGCACCGCCGCAACCTGCTTATCCACCGCGACCTGAGGCCCGGTAACATCCTGATCGATGCGCGGGGCGAGTCTAAGTTGCTGGACTTCAGCATCGCCCGGCTGATCGACGAGGAGGCGGTGGAGGGTTCGCTCACCGTTACCGGCCAGCGCGCCCTCACGTTGGCCTACGCTAGTCCGGAACAGATCGAGCAGCAGCCGTTGACCACCGCGGTGGACGTCTTTGGGCTTTCGCATGGTGCTCTACCAGCTGATGGCGGGGCAACGGCTATGGCAGCACATCACCACGCCACACCAGCTCAGCCACTCCATCGTTGCCGGCGAGGTCGTCCCGCCTAGCCGCAGCGCATGGACGGCGACGCACCGCGCATGCTGGTGCAGCAGGGGCACCTCTGGCACGCATTGCAGCACCTGGACGCGTCGTACGCTGCGCTGAAACCGCGCGTCGACGCCACCAATCACGGCCTGATGCAATTGCAGCGCGGCTTGGTGATGACCTTGATGGGACTCGGCCAGCGCGCCCTGAGCGCGCAAAACCCGCCGATGCTAGCCACCCACGCTGATGCAGGCCAAGCTGCTGCAGTATCGCTACGAATACGTGCCATCGCTCGCACTTGCCCGACAGGTGGCCGCCCGCCGTATCAAGCGCTTTGGCGTGGATCACCCCCGATAGCTTGGCCGCCGCCTTCATCGTGGCGACGGACGAGCTGTACCTGGCGCAGGATCCCATGGCGTTCGCCGCAGCCGGAGCGGGCCACGATGCGTGATCGACAAGCGTCGCCGCGTGCTGGGCGTCGACCATCCCGACGCCATCGCCGCCTAAACGGTGCTGGTGAGGCTGCTCGCGACCCATGCAGGCAGGCGCTGGAGCAACGCGAGCCATTGCTGGGCTTGCGCGACGCGCACACCATCGATAGCGCCTCGCGCCTGTACTCCGTGTTGATGGATCGTCACGATATCTGTGCGGCCGTCAAGGTGCGCCAGCGCTGCATGGACCCGGTGATCGCGACGGATCCGAAGACGCTCAACGCCTCCATGCGCAGCGTGCGCGACAAGGCCGTCCGCATCTGGGATCGAAGCCGCACGGTATCCACGCACGAAAACGGGCCGCTTGCGCGGCCCGTTTCCTTCAGCCTCCCGGCCGCAGGCAGCGGCTGGAGCGAATGGCGGGCTTACTTCAGCTTGGCATCCGCGCGCAGCGCCTCGGCTTTGTCGGTCTTCTCCCATGAGAACGCGGTAAACTTGCTGCCGTCGGCGGCCTTCACCTCGTAGGGACTGCGGCCGAAGTGGCCGTAGCTGGCAGTCTGTTGGTACATCGGATGGATCAGGTCGAGCATCTTGAGGATGCCGTACGGACGCAGGTCGAAGTGCCGACGGATCAGCTTCTCGATCTTGTCGTCGCTGATCCTGCCGGTGCCGAAGGTGGTTACTGAGATCGAGGTCGGCTCGGCCACGCCGATGGCGTAGCTCACCTGCACCTCGCAGCGGTCGGCGATGCCGGCGGCCACGATGTTCTTGGCCACGTAGCGGGCGGCGTACGCGGCCGAACGGTCTACCTTGGACGGATCCTTGCCGGAGAACGCGCCACCACCGTGCCGGGCCCAGCCGCCATAGGTGTCGACGATGATCTTGCGGCCGGTCAGGCCGCAGTCGCCCACCGGGCCGCCGATGACGAACTTGCCGGTCGGATTGATGTGGAACTTGGTGCCCTTGTGCAGCAGTTTGGCCGGCAGCACCGGCTTGAGGATCTCCTCGCGCACGGCTTCGATCAGCTCCTTCTGCTTCACGCCCGGGTCGTGCTGGGTGGACAGCACCACGGCGTCGATCGCGGTGGCCACGCCGTTCTCGTAGCGCAGGGTGACCTGGCTCTTGGCGTCGGGGCGCAGCCACGGCAGCCGCGAATTCTTCTTCTTGCGGATCTTGGCCTGCTGCTCGACGAGACGGTGCGAGTAGAAGATCGCCGCCGGCATGAAGTCCTTGGTCTCGTTGGTGGCGTAGCCGAACATCAGGCCTTGGTCGCCGGCGCCCTGTTCCTCAGGCTTCTTGCGGTCCACGCCTTGGTTGATGTCCGGCGACTGCTTGCCGATCAGGTTCAGCACGCCACAGGTGGCGCCGTCGAAGCCGACTTCGCTGGAGTCGTAGCCGATGTCCAGGATCACCTTGCGGGTGATCGCCTCAAGGTCGATCCAGGCGCTGGTAGTGATCTCGCCGGCGACGATGGCCACGCCGGTCTTCACCATGGTTTCGCAGGCGACCCGTGCACGCGGATCCTGCGCAAGGATCGCGTCGAGCACGGCATCGGAGATCTGGTCGGCGACCTTGTCCGGATGGCCTTCGGAGACCGATTCGGAAGTGAACAGATGGCTGGACATCGCGTTTATATCCTCGTGTACGGATAAAGAGATAAAAGAAAGTACGGCATCATACCACTCCGTCGCATCGGGTATGTACCCCAGCCTAAACCCGGATTTGGCCGGCTGGACGGCTATTTGTCGCGATTCACGCGGCCTCGCAGCGGTTGCGCCCGTTACTCTTGGCGCGATAGAGCGCTTGGTCGGCGCGTTCGAAAACACTGTCCGGCGTCTCGTCCGCGCGCAAGGTGGCGATGCCGCACGACAGGGTGATCGGCACCACCTGGTCCTGGCTGTGGAAGCGCGCCTGGCCGATGCGTATGCGCAGGCGTTCGGCCACCCGCATCGCTTCGCTGGCATCGGCGGCGAGCAGTGCGACGAACTCCTCGCCGCCGTAACGGGCGAGGTAGTCGCCGGGACGCAGCGCGGCCTGCAGCTGTTCGGCCACGATGCGTAGCGCGCGGTCGCCGGCGGCGTGGCCGAGACGATCGTTGATGTTCTTGAAGTGGTCGATGTCCAGGATAAGCAGGCTGGTGACAGGCGAGTCGGCCTCGCACAGCGACGCCATGCGCGCTTCCAGTGCGCGCCGGTTGGCGAGCCCGGTGAGCGGGTCGGTGTCGGCCAGCTGCAGCTTCTGCTTGAGCGTGGCCTCCATGGTACGGGTGCTGGATTCCAGTTCGCGTATGCGTTCGCGCATGCGCGCGGCGTGTTCTTGCCAAGCCTGCTCGCGCAGCTGCTCGCGCTCGCGCAGCGCGGCGAGGTGGGCGCCGACGGCGGCAAGCCGCGCCTGCACGTCGGCCTGTAGGCTGACGAGGTCGGGTGCGGAGCGAGCGCGCTCGCCCAATGCCTGCACTTCGCCGGCCATGCGTTCGCCTAGTTCGCGTCGCGCGGCGACCACGTCGTTGCGCGACTGGTCATCCTGGTCGAGATGCACGGTCAGCGCAGACAGCTCTTCGTCCACGTGGCTGAGTAGGCGGCTGGCGCTGCGTTGGGCTTCCTCCAGTTGCTCGAGCCTGCGCGCGACCAGTACGGCCAGCGCCTCGCCGTGGACCTGCAGCATGGCGGCGTCGCGGCAGCCCGCGATGCGCTGGCGCAGGGCCTCCAGCTCGGGGTTGACGGGATCGCCCAACGGCAGGCGGTCGAGGATGGCCAGCAACAAGCGATCCAGCGGCGGCTCCGCCGCGTCGACTGGCGCTGGCGCGGGTACGACCTCCGCTAGGGATACCGGTGCCGGGCTGCTAGCGTCGTCGTCGAGCGAAGCCACGGCGTCGGTCAGGGCATCCAGCAAGGGTTGGATGCGTTGTTCGTCGAGGGGCTTGCGGGTGGCCATGCGGATACCGCCTAGCACGCCGTCGAGGCTGGCGTTACGGCCTTCAGCGGCATAGGTGAGGCGCGACAGCAGGCGCCGCAGCAGGGCATCCAGCTCTCGCCAGCGGGCCTGCTCGCGTTCAAGCTGCTCCATGGGGTCGGGCAGGGCGTACTCGGTGCGTTCGGCGTCCATCGTCGGTGATTCCAGGGCGACAGGTTCGGGCTTGTTCAGAGCGCCATGCAGCGGTTGCGGCCGGCGCGCTTGGCCTGGTAGAGCGCGCGGTCGGCACGATCGAACACGCTTTCCGAGGTATCGTCAGACTGCACGGTGGCGACGCCGCAGGAGAGCGTGAGGCGTATGGGGTGGTCTTGGCTGCGGAAACGCGTGCGTTCCAGCCGCTCGCGCAGTCGCTCGGCGATGAGCATGGCCTCCTCGGCGCCAGCCTCTAGGATGGCTACGAATTCCTCGCCGCCATAGCGGGCGAGGAAGTCGCTCGGACGCAGGGTGGCCTGCAGTTGTTCGGCGACGATGCGCAGCGCGCGATCACCGGCGCCGTGACCGAGACGGTCGTTGATGTCCTTGAAATGGTCGATGTCCACCATCAGCAGGCTGATCCGGTTCGGCGGCCCATCGCACAGGTGCTGCATGCGCGCTTCCAGTGCGCGGCGGTTGGCGAGGCCGGTGAGCGCGTCGGTGTCGACCAAGTGGCCCTTTGCCGCCAGCATGGCTTCCATGCGCTCGACATCGTCCTCCAACTGCCGCACGCGGTGGCGCGAGCGGTTGAGACGTTTCTGCCAGTCCTGTTCGCGTGCCAGCTCTCGGTCGCGCGAATCGGCGAGGTGGTCACGGATGATTCTCAGCCGCGTGTTGACGTTGCGGCCAAGCGTAGCCAGATCGGATGCGGAGCTGGCGTAATCGTCCAGCAACTTTACCTCCTCGAGCAGGCGATCGTTGGCCAGGCGGCTGGCTTCGGCGGCGTCACGGCTGCTGCTTTCGTCCTGCTCGATGTATTCGGCCAGCGTACCGAGGTGGCCGTTGATGTGATGCAGCAACTGGGTTGTGGCCTTGCTCTCCTCAGCCAGTTTGCGCAGGCGCTCGTTGACCAAGTCGACCAGTGCACGGCCGTGGTCGCGCAGTGTCCGCAGATGGGTACAACCGGCGATCTGCTGGCGCAGCCCCGCCAGCTCGGCGGCGGGTTCCTCAAGCTGCAGATGGTCGAGCACAATCAGCAGGGGCTCGTTTGCCGCAACCGGCACAACGAGCGGCGATTCGGCATGCGCCGTCGGTTCGTCCAGCTTCTTCGCCGCCTTCGCTAGCACGCCGAGCAGTGTGGGGATGCGGTTGTCGCTGCTGGTTTCGCGCATGGCCTTGCGCAACTCGACCAGCGTGGTTTCCAGCACCGGGCCGTGAAGCTCATCGGGGCCGGCCACATGCGTCAGCAGGCTGCGCAGCAATCCGCCCACGCGCCTCCATTGCGCCTCCCGCAGCTTGAGCGCGTCGACCTTGTCTTGCAAGCTGGTGGAGGGCGGTGCGGCGTCCATCGGGTGTAACCGTCGGCACAATAGCCGGCATCTTAAACCGGTTCTGGGTCTTTGCACCGTCATCGTCGGCACCGCGGTAGGAGGCAGGTGCGCGTCGATGACGCCCCTGCCGATTCCGACGTGTGAGGCTCTTATAGATAAGGCCCATAAATAGTCTGAACCATTTATGGGTTCTTGTTGTTCAATGACGCATGGATAACAAAGATGCCCGCCGGCTCAGTCCGGCCGAACAACACGAACGCCGCCGCCAAGTCATCCGGGCGTACAAGCGCAAGGTTAACAAACGACAGATCGCGCGTGATGTCGGCCTGAGCTACTCGGCGACCTGCAAGATCATCGACCGCTATGAAGCCGAAGGCATGGCGTCCCTGGCACCCCGTAAGCGCGGCCGCAGCCACGGCGACAAGCGGGTGCTGAGCGCTGAGCAGGAAGCGCAGATCCGCAAGACGATCTGCGACCATCGGCCCGAGCAGCTGAAGATGGACTTTGCACTGTGGAGCCGTGCAGCGGTGCGCGCGTTGATCGAACGCGAGTTCAAGGTGGGCTTGCATCTGCGTTCGGTGGGCAAGTACCTGCAACGATGGAGTTTCACGCCACAGAAGCCGATCAAGCGTGCCTACGAGCAATCACCGCAAGCGGTGCAGACCTGGCTGGATGAAACCTATCCAGCCATTGCCGAGCGCGCCAAGGCGGAAAAAGCAGAGATTCACTGGGGCGACGAAACGGTTCTGGTCAACACCGACGTACGGGGCCGCAGTTATGCACCTCGCGGTCAAACACCGGTGGCCATGGCCATCGGTGGAACCCGGCAGAAGCTGTCGATGATCGCCAGCGTGACCAACCAGGGCAAAGCGCGCTGGATGATCATCGACGGCGCGTTCAACCACGAGAAGTTGATCGAGTTCTTTGAGGCATTGGTCGCCGATGCGGGCTGCAAGGTGTTCCTGATCCTCGACAACCTGGGCGTGCATCACTGCAAACCGGTCAAGCAATGGCTTGACGAACGCAGTGCGCAGATGGAGGTGTTCTACCTGCCCAGCTACAGCCCCGAGTTGAATCCCGAGGAGCGCCTCAATGCCGATCTCAAGCCTGTCATCGGACGCAAGGTGCCAGTGCGCACCAAGGCTAGATTGCGCGCCGCTGCCGAGCAGCCCATGGCCG
>DAIDKO010000125.1 GCA_027450005.1 Rhodanobacter sp.
GGCTTATCCAAGCGCATGCCGATGGTGTCCGCCCCAGCATCGATGACCTTTAAGCAAGCCTCTGATGAGGCACTTTGCGATCATCCGCTTCCTTGGGGACGAAGCAAGGAGTGCTGGCGGAAATCGCGAGGTGCATTGATCTACGCCGGTCAGCTGGCAGACATCCAGCGCATCCTGGGTGCTGATCTACCGGTCACTCGGATCAACCAGGAGATGCGCTTTCGCCACGGGCGTAGCGGGTTGTACATCGGCAGCTTCGTTACCGCTCATGCTGGGGTCATTTCAGCGCTTTCAGGTCGTGTTGGGTCGCGCGCTTTGGGCACGGATCCGGGCACGGACCAGGCACGGCTGTTTTTTCGATGAATGGAGGCGCGTCGCAAGCGATGGACCCAAGCACGAGTTACGCCAGGGTCATTTGGGCACGAAAAAGCCCGCGACGCAGGCGGGCTTTTTTGGTGTAAGTCGCTGTTTTTGCTTAGAATTCTGGTGGCTATGGGTGGACTCGAACCACCGACCCCGGCATTATGAGTGCCGTGCTCTAACCGGCTGAGCTACATAGCCAGAATTTCAGATTGTACCCCGGATGACCCCAACCTTATGAGTGCCGTGCTCTAAACGGCTGATCTACATAGCCATGGGGTGGACTGCCGCACCGGACTGCAACAATGCCGGTTGCGGGGGGCGGCAGTGTAATGGTGTGCACGCCGAGGTTCAAGCCATCCGGCTTGCCGCGGTCCGGGCCGCATGGTTGAATCGGGTCATCGCCTTGCGCGTGCCGGCTGCTGCCGTTGCGCGGCTCGGCCCGAGGATGACGAGATGATCGACGTCGATGGCTACCGTCCGAATGTGGGCATCGTGCTGCTGAATGGAGACGGCCGCTTGTTCTGGGCGCGCCGTATTAACCGCGACGGCTGGCAGTTCCCGCAGGGTGGCATGCGCAGCGACGAGACGCCGCTGGAAGCGATGTACCGCGAGCTGGAAGAGGAAACCGGCCTTTCGCCCGAGCATGTCGAAGTGGTGGCCTCCACCCGCGGCTGGTTGCGCTACAAGCTGCCGCAGCGCTACGTGCGCCACCACCAGCGACCCACCTGCATCGGCCAGAAACAGGTGTGGTTCCTGCTGAGGCTGGTCAGCGCCGAGGATGCGTTGCGGCTGGACGCTGGCGAGAAGCCGGAATTCGACATCTGGCGCTGGGTAGATTTTTGGTACCCGGCCGCCCATGTAGTGAATTTCAAGCGACAGGTCTACGAGCGCGCCTTGCGTCATTTCGCACCGATGGTGGAAGGCATGTGCCGGATCGAGCTGGGCAATGCGCCACCGCGCGACGGGAGCGGACTGCCCGGAGACGACTCCCGGCACGACTGGCGCGCCGCCTAGACGGCACGACTCAGAAGCGCACATCGACTGGCTGGAGACCCGGCATAGCCTGGTCAATGACATCGGCGCGGAGCGCCACCTGCAGAGCAAGATGCAGCACTGATCGCGTTGACAGTCATGCCGCGGCAAGGCGGGCGAAGTATGCTTGCATCGTCGACCCGAGCCCCCATTTGAGTGCCATGGATACCGTCGTCTCGCTTCCCACCGTTCCCGATTACCGCAGTAGCGGCGCGCCACTGCTGTTCACCGAAGCCGCTGCGCGCAAGGTACAGGAGTTGATCGCAGAGGAAGGCAACCCCGGATTGAAGCTGCGCGTGTACATCACCGGCGGCGGTTGCTCGGGCTTCCAGTACGGCTTCACCTTCGACGAGGCGCAGGCCGAGGACGACTTCGCGCTCGAGCGCCAGGGCGTGACCCTGCTGTGCGATCCGTTGTCGCTGCAGTACCTCACCGGTGCCGAGATCGACTACAGCGAGAGCCTCAACGGCTCGCAGTTCGTGATACGCAACCCGAACGCGAAGACCACCTGCGGCTGCGGCTCCTCGTTCTCCACCTGAGCCGAGCACCGCACGCCATGTCCGCGACGCCGCCCAACACCTTCGCCGGACTCAGCCTGACCCTGGACCGTATGGCCGAACGACGCGACGACGCGGCGTGGCTGCTCGGGCAGGCCACTGCACCAACCGCGCGTTACCTGCTGCTCGATCCCGAAGGCCACGGCTTCCTGCACGCCGACCGCGATGCGCTGCGCTGGCTGGCCGCTGACGAGGGCCGCCAACTGTGCGCCGATACGCCGGCTTCGTTGCTCGGCATCGCCGAGGGTCGGCCGCATTTCCTGCTCGTGCTGGAGAGCGATGCGCGCATCGCGGCGCTGGAAGCCGAATTGCACGCCCGCCGCGTCAGCCTGCGCGAAGCCGGCCTTTTGCTGCCTGCCGACGAGGCCGGCCTGTTCGCCTACGCCAAGGGCTTGGCGCACTGGCATCGCGAGACGCGACACTGCGTGCGCTGCGGCGCGCCGCTTGCGGTGGTTTCGGCCGGCCATCGCCTGCGCTGCACGAACGCGGACTGCGCACGCATGCATTTTCCGCGCACCGACGCGGCGATCATAGTGATCGTCGAACACGACGGAGCCTGCCTGCTCGGCCGCCAAGCCGGATGGCCGGCCGGGCGCTATTCCACGCTGGCGGGCTTCATCGAACCGGGCGAGGCGCTGGAGGACGCGGTGCGCCGCGAAGTGTTGGAGGAATCCGGCGTGCGCGTGGGCGAAGTGCGCTACCACTCCTCGCAACCCTGGCCGATGCCGGCATCGCTGATGGTGGGTTTCACCGCGGTGGCGCGCGATCCCACGATCCGCCTGCGCGACGGCGAACTGGAAGACGCGCGCTGGTTCACGCCGGAGCAGATCGCCAGCGGCATCGCCGACGGCAGCTTCCTCCCCTCGACGCCGCTATCGGTGTCCTATCGCCTGCTGTCCGACTGGTTGCGTGAACGGGCAGGCATGGATCTGGATTCTCTGGTGGCCGCCCGGGGCGCCGTGTGACGCCAGGATGCCTCGCATACAATGCCAGGCGATCCTACGGAGCGCACGCACATGGCCTTACGTCTGCTCGCTGCCCTGATTGCCTTGGGCCTGCTGCACTGGCAACCCCGACTCGCCAACTGGCGCAACGACGGCGGCTTCCGCCGCTGGGTCGCCCAGTTGAACGACACCTCAGGCGCCGGCCGCGTGGTGCTAGCGCTGTTGCTGCCGCTGGCGCTATGCATGCTGGCGGCGTGGCTGCTGCGCCACTCGCCGCTGCCCGACCTGCTGCAATTGCTGTTTGCGCTCGCCGTACTGTTGTTTTGCTTTGGCCCGCATGCCTTTGAAGCGGATCTGGAGGCGATCCTGGCTGCGCAAGACAACGCCGGTCGCGAAGCCGCGGCGCAGGCGTTGGCCGAGGACGGCGAACATGTGCCGTGGCGCGCGGTGGAGCTGGGCGAGGCCACCGCTTACGCCGCGCTGCGCCGGCGCTTCGGCGTGCTGTTCTGGTTCTTCCTGCTGGGGCCGGTGGGTGCGCTGCTCTATCGGCTGGCGCGCGCGCTTGGCCATGACGAAGCGCTGCGTCTGGACGCCGATGCGCGCGGCACCGCGCACCAGCTGGCGAACGGCCTGGACTGGGTTCCCGCGCAGCTGATGGTGTTTACTCTGGCGCTGGTGGGCCACTGGGACGCGGTGGTCGGCGCCTGGAATCACTGGCACCAGCAGGCCTTGCCGAACAGCTGGCTCAACGAAGGTCCGGGCTTCCTCGGCGCCGCGGCACGCGCGGACATCCAGATCGATATCGAGGGCGGCGAAGGCTACGCAGAGGAACGCAGTGACCCGTTGCTCGAACTGCGCCGACTGCGCGGCGCGCTGCTGCGCGCGCTGCTGGCCTGGTTGAGCGTGGTAGCGCTGATCGTGATCGGCGGCTGGTTGGGCTGACCCGGCCCGAACCATCCTCGCGAAAGCTCAGGCCATTTCGCCGCGCAACGCGCGCACGCGTGCTTCCAGCGCCGTCGCGCTGGCGCTTTCCGGCGGCACGGGCGCATCCACCACGAGCTCCACGCGTGCGCGGAATCGGCGCGGCAACCGCGCGCGGCCCAACGCGGAATCGCGCCGGCTCCACATGCTGCCCCACAACCCACGCAGCGCCATCGGCACCACGGGCACCGGGCGACGTGCCAGGATCTTTTCCACACCCGGACGGAACGACGCGATCGCGCCGTCGCGGGTCAATCCACCCTCGGGGAAGATGCATACGAGTTCACCATCGGCGAGTGCTGCATCCACCGCATCGTAGGCTCGTTGCAGCACCGCCGGATCTTCCTTCTGTCCGGCGATAGGGATGGCCTTGGCCGTCCGGAACAGGAACCTGAGTAGCGGCAGGTTGAAGATCCTGAAATACATCACGAAACGCGCGGGACGCCGCAGGTTCGCCATCAGCAGCAGTGGATCGACGAAACTGACGTGGTTGCACACCAGCAACGCCGGCCCATCTTCCGGAATGTTGCGCAAGCCGTCCGTACGCACGCGATACAAGGTGTTGGTCAGCATCCAGGTGACGAAGCGCAGGATGAATTCAGGTACCAGGGTGAAGATGTACGCGGCCACCAGCACGTTGAGTAGGGCGGCGGCAAGGAAGATCTGCGCAGCATCGAAACCCAGCCAGGCCATGCCAAGGCCGAAGCCGGCCGCCGCGACGATCAGCACGGCATTCATGATGTTGTTGCCGGCGATGATGCGCGACAGTTTTTCGCGCGGCGCACGTGCCTGCACGAAAGCGAACAGCGGCACCACGTAGAGGCCGGCGAAAGCGCCGATCAGGGCGAGGTCGAGCGCGATGCGCCAGGTGCCCGCGCCACGCAGGAAGTCCAGCCAGTCCAGTCCACGCACCGGCGCGGCACCATGGCGGGCGAAATAGAGATCGACGCCGAACGCGGTGAGGCCGAACGCACCCAGCGGCACTAGGCCGATTTCCACGCGCCGGTCCGATAGCTTCTCGCACATCAGCGCGCCGACACCACTGCCGATCGAGAAGAGCGTGAGCGCCAGGGTGTAGACCGTACCGTCGCCGCCCAGCGTTTCGCGCGTGTAGATCGGCAGCTGCGCGACCAGCACCGTGCCAAAGAACCAGAACCAGGAAATGCCCAGCACCGCGTTCCAAACGGCAGGGTCCGCATGCGTAACGCCGATGACTCGCGCGGTTTCATCGAAGGTGTTCGGGTTGAACCTCAATTCCGGCGCGGTGGCTGGCGCAGACGGAATACCGCGGCTCGCGAGATAGCCCACCACCGCCACGCCGACCGTGATACCGGCGGCGAGCCAGGGCCCGATCTTCGCCACGTTCATCGCGATGTTGCCCGCAGTCATGCCAAGCAGGATCGCCAGCTGGGTACCCATCTCCACCAGCCCATTGCCACCAACGAGTTCGAGCGGCTTGAGCGCCTGCGGCAGGATCGCGTACTTGATCGGGCCGAACACAGTGGAATGCAGGCCCATCATGAACAACACCAGCAGCAACAGGCTCACGTGGTGCGTGATGAAGCCGATGGCGGCGATCACCATTGCCGCGATCTCGAACAGCTTCACCCATCGGATGATGCGGGTCTTCTCGATCTTCTCGGCGAGCTGCCCTGCACTGGCCGAAAACAGGAAGAATGGCAGGATGAACAGCGCCGGCGCGAGGTTGGTGTAGATGGACGCAGCATGGTCGTCCAGCCCGAACTGGTACGCCACCAGCATCAGCAAGGCGTTGCGGAACGCATTGTCGTTGAACGCCGCCAGCGCCTGCGTCCAGAAGAACGGCGCGAAGCGGCGCTGGCCGAGCAGGCTGAACTGGCTCATGCGTATCTCTTGCAACGGAGTCGACGGCAGCTTAGCCCATGCCGCTGCGCAACCCGATGCGTCTCAGCGCGGCGGGTTCTGGTAGGCGCCCTGGGCCAGCTGGAGCAGGATCTTCATCTCCTCGCGCAGCGGCAGCGGCGCGATCACCTCGGCGTCCGGGCCGTACTTGAGCACGTCCATCAGCAACTCCTTCGAGTTGGAATACGGTAGTTGCAGTTCGTAGCGGCCGTCGGGCAGCCACGTGCCGACCTGCTGCGAGTGCCAGTGCTCGTCGGCCACCCAGCGCGCGGCGTGGGCGGAAAAGCGGATGGTGGCCCTGGCCTTGGGCTGCCCGGCGAAAATGCCGTAGCTGGAGGCCAGCGCCTGGTCGAGCTCCTCATTGCCCACGTCGCGTGTCGGCGCGTCCGTCGCCTGCGCTTCGGCGATGCGATCCACCGCGAAGCTGCGCAGTGCCTCGCGGTCGTGGTCCCATGCATCGAGGTACCAGTTGTCGCGGTAATGGGTAAGCCGCTGCGGCGACACGGTGCGACGGCTGTCGGAAGCGGTGGTGCGCGCACGGTAGCGGAAGCGCAGCTGCTTCCGCTCCAGCACTGCGCCGGCGACGATGCGAAACGCCTGCTGGTCGAGCTTGCGCGCTCCCCACGGGATCACCCGGATGCGCTCGATCGGCAGCGCCTTGCCACTGCCGTGGCCAGACAGCAGGTGCTCGATGCGTGACTTGAACGGTGCCAGCGACCCGGACAGCACGCCGGGGCCGCTGCGGCCGATCAGTTCGTTGAGCGCCAACAGCGCGGCCAGCTCGTCGGAGGTGAGCCACAGGCCGGGCAGTTCGAAGCGTTCGCCCTCGCCCTGTTCGTAGCGCCACGCGGCGTTCTGCTTGCTGCCCATGCTCTCGATCGGCGCGCCCAGCGCATCGCGCAAGAAGTCGATGTCGCGATACACCGTGGCGCGGGAGCACTCCAGTTCTTCCATCAGCCTGGCCAACGGCACCGGATAGCGCGCCGACTTCAGCAGGCGATGCAGGATGAGGGTGCGTTCGTAGCGGTCCATGGCGGGCTCGGCGGTCGCGGCGGCAAGCCGGAACTATGGGTACGCGCGACGGCGCCCGCAAGCCCGCCGAACGCCTACCCGCACGTACGGCTGGATACCGGCCCGAGTCCGCGCGCGCTGTCGCTGGCCATTGCCAGGGGAGCCGGCGACCTCCGCGACGACACCACGTCATGCAGCAATGTTCATCGCAAATTCAAGCGCTTCCGTTAAGGTGTGCCACTTACATTTGCTTAACAAACGAGATCCCCACCCATGAGGAAGACGCTAATCGCCGCCCTGCTCCTGGCCTCCTGTACCAGTTTCGCCGCGCAGGCCCAGGACACCGCTGCCAACGGCGGCTGGAGCGGCTCGGGCGAATTCGGTTTTGCCTCCGCCACCGGCAACACACGCTCGCAGAACATCAACGCCAAGCTCGGCTTGAACCAGGAAAATGAGCAGTGGAAGAACAGCTTCTTCCTCGACGTGCTGCGCACCAAGGTGCAACAGAAGGTGGTCGACCAGGCCGGCAACACCCTCGAGCGGTTCAACACCACCGCTAACCGCTACGACGGCGGTGCCTCGGTCGGCTACAAGCTCGATCCGCGCAGCTACATCGTCGGCGCGGCCCGCTACGACCACGATGAGTTCGGCGCCAACCTTTGGCAGGGCGTGGTGTCGCTGGGCTACGGCTACATCGCGCTCAAGGACGCACGAAACGAGCTGTCGTTCGAAATCGGCCCCGGCTACAAGGAATACCGGCCGGCGGCGGTGGCGACGGTCATCGGCGGCACCTCGGTCAAGCAGGTCCAGCCGGTGGAACACGAAGGGGTGGCCCGCGGCCTGGTCAACTACAAGTTCCGCCTTACCGCCAACACCTCGTTGGATGATACGTTCCTCACCGAAGCCGGCTCCAAGAACACCTATGTGCAGAACGACGCGGGCCTTGCGGTGAGCATGACCAAGAAGCTGGCGCTCAAGGTGGGCTTCCAGGTGCGCCACAACAGTGCGGTGCTGCCGGGCATTAAGAAGACCGACACGCTGACCACCACCGACCTCGTCTACAACTTCTGAGCCGCCGACCGGCGATCGACCGTTCGCTGGGCGGTGCGACCCACGGATGGGCCGCACGTCGATCAAGCCCTCGCGCTTGATCGACGGAGCCGAGTCAGGTCGCAGGCCGGACCTGGCGAGTCAGGAAAGTGCAGGAAAGCGCTTTCCGGTCATTGAACGAGAGATGCGAAACACCAGACGGCCCCTGCCTCCCGCAGGGGCCGCTTTCGTTCCGTAGTCAGGCGCCCAGAAACGCTGCCGCACCTTGGCCGAACAGCGCCTGTGCCACCGCCTGTCCCAGCCCCACGGCGTCGTCGCCGTCCGCCTGCGCCCGCAGCAGCCGGCCGCTGGCCGCGTCGCCGACCAGTCCGCGCAGGTGCAGGCCGTGCTCGGTGAGCGTGCACCACGCACCCACCGGTACCGTGCAACTGCCCCCCAGCGCCTGGTTCATCGCGCGCTCGGCGGTGGTTTCCTGCCGCGTATCGGCATCGTCCAGCGCGGTGAGCAGGGCCAGCGTCTGCGGCTGGTCGGCACGCGCCTCGATGGCGACGGCTGCCTGGCCCGGCGCCGGCAACCAGTCCGGCGCGACCAGCCGGCTGCGGATGCGCGCCGCGAGATCCAACCGCTCCAGTCCGGCGCAAGCCAGCACGATGGCGTCGTAGTGGCCGGCGTCCAGTTTCGCCAGCCGCGTGCCCACGTTGCCACGCAGGTCCAGCAGCTCCAGGTCCGGCCGCAACGCGCGCAGTTGCGCCTGCCGGCGCAAGGAGGACGTGCCCACCCGCGCGCCGCGCGGCAGGTCGGCGAGTCCGGCATGGCGGTTGCTGACGAAGGCATCCGCCGCATCCGCGCGCGGCAGGATCGCCGGCAAGGCGAAGCCCGGCTGCAGCTCCGCCGGAACGTCCTTCAGCGAATGCACGGCCAGGTCGGCGCGGCCTTCCAGCATCGCCACTTCCAGCTCCTTGAGGAACAGGCCCTTGCCACCGATGCTCGCCAGCGGCCGGTCGATGATCTCGTCGCCACGCGTGGTCATCGGCACCAGCTCCACCGCGAGCCCCGGGTGGGCCGCGCGCAGCAATGCCGCCACGTGTTCGGCCTGCCATAGCGCGAGCGGGCTCTGGCGGGTGGCGATGCGCAGGGTGCTGGGGATCATGAAGGTTCCATCGCGGCAACGGGACGCGCCATTGTCGCCGATGCCACGCCTGCTGCGCAGCGGCGACGCTCATCCCATCCGCAACAGCTTGCGCAACGCCGGCAGGTTGCGCCGGCTCACCTCGGGACTGAAATCGGTGCCGGCAAGGCGTGCCAGCACACGGCCGTCAGCCAGCGGCTTCAGACCCAGCAGGCGCGCCGGCGGCACCAGGCAGTTGCGGTGCAGGCGGATCAGCTGGTCTGGGTAGGCCTCCTCCAGCTGGCGCAGCGACTCGTCGATCAGCAGTTCGCCGCCGGTGTGCCGCACGCGCACGTATTTTTCCTCGGCGAGCAGGCAGATCACTTCGTCCAGCGCCACCCGCACCTGCTCGTCGCGCACGCGTGCATGCAGCCAGGCGGTGGTGGGGCGCGGCTCTTCCGCCAGCCGCTTGCGTACCCGCTGCAACGCTTCGCGAAGGCGCTCCAGCCGCACCGGCTTGAGCAGGTAATCCACCGCATCCAGCTCGAAAGCATGCAGCGCGTGGTTCTCGTACGCGGTGCAGAAAACCACCTTGGGCCGCGCCTGTCCCGCCAGCCGCGAGGCCAGCGCCAGGCCGTCGACAGCCGGCATGTTGATGTCGAGCAGCAACAGGTCGGGTTGCAGTTCGGAGAGCGCGGCCAGCGCGGCTTCGCCGTCGCCCACGCTGCCGGCCAGTTCCATGTCCTCGCACTCGCCCAGCAGTGCTGCGAGGCGCCGTCGCGCCAGCGGCTCGTCATCGACGATCAGTACGCGCATTACCGCTCCCTTCGTCCTTCAATGGCAACCGCAGGCTCACCACGTAGCGTTCCCCCTGCGGCCCGGCCCGCACCACCGCATGCGGGCCGTAGCGGAAAGCCACGCGCCGGCGCACGCTGTCCAGGCCGTGGCCGTGGCCGCCATGGGCGGGGGCGCCGGACAACGGGTTGGCGATCTCGATGGCGATGACACCGCCTTCGTGCGAGCCACGCAGGCTGACGACGCCACCCTCGCGCAGCGGCTGGATGCCGTGGTGCACGGCGTTCTCAACCAGCGGCTGCAGCAGCAGGCGCGGCAGCGGAAACTCGGGCGGCAAGTCGTCCAGTTCGCGGTGCACGCGCAGGCGCTCGCCAAGGCGCAGCTGCTCGATCGCAAGGTAGCGGTCGAGCAGGGCCAGCTCCTCGCCCAGCGTTCCATCACCCTGCTCATGCTGGCCTAGCGCGGCGCGGAACAGCTCAGCCAGGTCCTCCACCGTGCGTTCGGCCGCCGCCGGGTCCACCGGGATCAGTGCCGCCACGGTGTTCATGCTGTTGAACAGGAAGTGCGGACGGATCCGCGCCTGCAGCGCCTCCACCTGCGCCCGCGCCACCGCCGCGAGGCGGAGCCGCCACTGCGCGGCCACGTAAAAGTAGCGAAGGATCGCCGCGCCCAGCAGGGCGGCGATCAGCACGTTGTCGCGTACGAAAACCGCCACGCCGTCGGCCACCAGCCCCATGCGCAACGCCGCGTCCAACCCGTGCGCCACCCAGCTTGCCACGCCCACGATGGGCATCATCAGCAGCCATGCGGCGAGGTAAGGCAGGTGCCCCGGGAGGCGCTGCAGCCACGGGCGCAGCAGGCACAGCACCACCACGATGGCCAGCACCAGCCAGCTCACGAACAGGATGCCAACGCTGTAGCCGGAAAAGTCGCGATGGTCACCCGCCGCCAGCCACACCACGGTGGCGGCCAGCGCACCGGCCGTCAGCAGGGTGAACAGCACCGGCAGGCTGCAGAAATCCGGCAGCGGGCTGGGTTCGTCGGAACGGCCGAAGGCAGGCAGGCGCATGTGCGCAGTATGCGGCCTCAGGCGGAGAAGGGCCGTCCCAGCCACACGCGCAGGTCGGCGATCTCCTCGGCACATACCGCATGCGCCATCGGGTAGCTGCGCCAGTCCACCCGGTAACCCAGGCGCTGCAGCAGGTCGCGGCTATCGCTGCCGCGCGGCGGGATCACCACCGGATCGAACGTGCCATGCGCCTGGAAGATCGGCACGTCGGCATTCGCCGCGCTGCGCTCGGCGGCCAGCGTGTCGGCGATCGGCAAGTAGGTGGACAGCGCCACGATGCCGGCCAGCCGCTTCGCGTGGCGCAACCCCGCGAAGAGCGCGATCGCGCCGCCCTGCGAGAAGCCCGCCAGCACGATGCGCTCGTCGGGCACGCCACGCGCGTTCTCGCGCGCGATCAGCGCTTCGACCGCGGTCATGGATGCACGTATGCCCGCCTCGTCCTGCCGCGCCATCGGGTCGAAGCCGACGATGTCGTACCATGCCCGCATCGGCATGCCGCCGTTGACGGTCACCGGCCGCACCGGCGCGTGCGGGAACACGAAGCGCAGCGCCGGCCAGTCCGCCGCCACCAGCTCCGGAACGATGGGCGCGAAGTCATGGCCGTCCGCGCCCAACCCATGCAGCCAGATCACGCTGTAGCGCGGATCGGCGGCGGTTTCGTGTTCGACGGCGGGCAGCAGTGTAGGCATAGCGGGAATCGCGGCGTAAAAAGCAATAGCTTAGCGCCTGCCGCGATTCCTGATTGCCTGGCTCTGCCGCTCACGCCGCCGTGGCCATCCGCGCCAGCGCTCGCTGGTGCGAGGCGTGGATGGCGTCGCGCCGGGGCACGGTGCCAGCGGCAAGGTGCGCGACCCATTCATGGGTGGTCGTCACCCCGGCATAGCGCGACTGCTCCACCACCGCAAACACGCGGTGCATCTCCTCGGCCGTGGCACTGCCGGGGCGGGTGGCGGAGTGCACGCTGCCCGAGGCGTCCATCAGGAACTCGACCTGCAGGCCGGCGTCGAAAGCC